>DATKVD010000272.1:0-19223 GCA_035530235.1 Planctomycetota bacterium
CTCAGGACGTGGGTCGATATGCTTGGCTTCAGTGGAATTGCCTCTCTCGGGATATCCACAATGTGTGCCTTGAAGAAGCAAGAAGTCCAGCCTCTCATGCCCGGCAGGAATCTGGATCGCCCAATGTGTTGCCCAAGTGCAAAGAGGGGTGGATACGAAGGAATCGAGTTCTTGAGCCAGGAGGTATGTGTGCATACCCGGTAACCACCGGATTCGATCCGGTTTTGCCGCGATTGCTCGCAACGAGTTGCAGACGATCTTTTCCCATGCCATACTCCGCAAGCCATTGACCACCGGCCCGTTTGGACAAGCCTGAGCCGAGCTGCCTGACCTCCTCCGGAGCAAGCGGTCATCCCGACGCATCGGGACCGGGCGTGCCATTCACAACACAAGCTCCCGACCCGAGATATGGTCGGGGGCTTTTCTTGTGCACACGTGGCCTCTTGCTGTGCCCGGAAGAGGTCAGCGGTCTGTTTCCTCCGCCAGCAACCGCGCCCAAGGCAGACCGGGAGGCCGTGTTCAATTCATGAGTACTCGGGCTAGCTCGCCTACTACGGCGACCACGCAGATCCCCGCGAGGTGCTGATCATAATTGCTGTGGCCGGAGCGTGCCCCGGGTCCCGCCTGCCGCCCGGCTCAGGCGGAATCCAATTGTGGACACCACTGAGATAGCTCGAACCCCTCCTCTGGCCAAGGTTCAACACTTTGTACGGGGCGTAACGACATGCCAACCCATAAGTTACGGAACACACTTGAAATACTATGATTTTTCCGCTTGCCACGTCCCAGTATACGCGTATACGATGCTTTTTGTCTGCCGCTTGCGGGCGGCGTGTATACGCCCGCATCGATGGAACCAGACAAAACCTGTCCTAATCAATGAATTATGATTGACTCTGTTGGGTGAGACCGCCATGCGAGGGAAGATCTTGTCGAATGGCAAAGGGTGCCCGTCCTTTGAGGTGCTCGAGCCGAGGCTCCTGTTGGACGGGGCCTTTGAAGAGTTGGCGGTCGAGCTATTCGACGCCTCACCCGCTCTGTTCGTCGAGAACCAGGGCCAGTGGCCGGATGAAGCGGTCCGGTATTCGTTCCACGGACCGGGGATGAACGTCTTGTTCACTGACACCGGTCCTGTATTCCAAGTGTTCAGCCAAGAGAGCTCAGCGAGCCCGGATGATCCCGATGCGCTTGGTGGCCCAACCTACCCTCAGGACGAAACCAGCGCCTTTGATCGCACGCAATTCTCAGTGACGTTCGACGGGGCCAACGTCGTGAGCCCCATCGCGATGAATCCGTCCGCAGTAGTCTTCAACTACTTCGTCGGCGAGGAGGCCAACTGGCGGACAGCCGTTCCTACCTACTCCGCTGTCGCCTACCCGAATCTCTACGAAGGAATAGACCTCTATATCTCCGGGAGCCCCGGAGGACTCAAGTACGAGTTCCGCGTTGACCCCGGAAGCAACTACAGCCAGATACAACTCAGCTATCAGGGGATTGACGGTCTTTCTCTCGATGCTGGGGGCGCCCTGCACATTCAGACGGCGCTGGGGGAACTTGTCGACACGGCCCCGTCGATCTACCAGACAATTGATGGACAACGTGTCGAGGTTGCAGGCGGGTTCACGCTCATTGACGCCGACACCGTCACGGTGAGCGTAGCGGGGGAGTATGACTCTTCTGCCGACCTCGTCATTGACCCCGATTTGCTCTGGGCGAACTATTTCGGTGGAAGCCACTTCGACATGGCGATCGGTACGGATGCTGCCCTGTCCGGTGACATCGTCATGGCGGGGATGAGTTCTCCCATAGACTCAGCCGTGGGTGGAAACGCCGATGCGTTTGTTGCCAAGTATGGGACAGACGGCAATCTGCTGTGGGCGACGTTTCTCGGCGGCACTGCCTTCGATCAGGCAGATGGCGTAGCGACGGATAACTCAGGCAATGTTCTGCTGACGGGGAGAACCTATTCGAGCAACTTCGGAGGAGCAACCAACGGCTTCCACGGTGTTGCCGATGCGTTCGCCGCAAAGGTCAGTCCCCAAGGTGTTCTGGATTGGGCGCTGTACTTGGGTGGATCGTCCGAGGACTACGGGTGGGGGATAGCGGCTGACAGTACCGGTGCCGCTTTGGTCGCAGCCCATGCGTGGTCCGAGGACTTCGACGGAGCCGGCAATATGCACCATGGTGGGCTTTCTGATGCGGTTGCGGTAAAGGTCTCTGCGGATGGTGTGCCTATTTGGGCGAAATACCTCGGTGGAAGCAGCAGCGAGCATGGCATGGGCATCGCCGTCGATGCGTCTGACAATGTCTATCTTGGCATCGAGACGGTGTCGGACGATTTTGAGGGCCGCATCAACGACTACCGTGGAGGATGGGACACACTGGCGGCGAAGCTGAATCCCAACGGTGAGCTAGAATGGGTGACCTATGTTGGTGGAAGCCTCGATGACGTCTGCTACGGCATTGCCGTCGACGGCATGGACGACATCCTGCTCACGGGTCACACAAACTCGACCGACTTCAGCGGCGCACCCGCCGGTGGTTACCACGGCGGGGTCGACGGTTTTGTGGCCAAAGTGGATCCTGTTGGGGAACTTCAGTGGGCGACTTACCTGGGGGGAAGCGCATGGGACGGCGGAGGCGCCATCGATGCGGACGAGATGGGCAACATCGTCGTCGCCTTGCAAACACGTTCAAGCGACTTCTATGGTAAGGCGAACGAATACCACGGCGGCTTCAGCGACGGCATGGTTGCCAAGGTCTCGCCCGATGGTTTGCTGGAGTGGGCTCTCTATCTTGGGGGCGCGGGCATGGATAGCGCCCGTGGCATAGCCTTTGACTTCTCAGGGAACATCCTGACAGGCGGCAGGACGGATTCCGCTCTCTTCGAGGGCGCCATCAACAGTCCATACGGCGGGACCGATGCATTTCTGGCGAAGATAGGTGCCGACAACCACGCCGCCATGGCGCAGGACGACTTCTACAGCGTTGACGAGGATGCAACACTGAACACCGCGGCCCCCGGCGTCTTGGCCAACGATTTCGACCCGGAAAGCGATCCGCTCCAGGCCGTGCCGGATGCCGGGCCGAGTCACGCACAACTCTTCGAGCTGCAGCCTGACGGGTCGTTCACCTACGTGCCCGATGCCGACTTCACCGGCACTGACAGCTTTACCTACCAAGCGTTCGATGGAGAACTGTACTCCAACACCGCCACGGTGACGATTACGGTCAACCCGGTCAACGACGCGCCCCTAGCGCAGGCGGGCCCTGACCAGACAACGGATGAGGGTACGGAGATCTTCTTCGACGGCTCGGCTTCCTCGGACGTCGAGGGCGATGACCTGAGCCACCTCTGGGACTTCGGGGACGGGGAAACCGCAAGCGGCGCGACGGCGACCCACACCTACGCTGACGACGGTGAATACACGGTAACCCTCACGGTAAACGACGGCAACGGCGGCTCAAGCATCGACGCCCTGACGGTCACGGTCGACAACGTGGCCCCGACCGTCCAGATCCTCACCGAACCCCAGACGCTGTACCAGTATGAGGACATGAGCCTCTCGGCGAGGTTTACCGATGTGGGCATCGTCGACACCCACGCCGCTAGCATCGCCTGGGGTGACGGCACGATTACCCCGGGCGTGGTCGACCCGCTAGAGGGGACGGTCACCGGCGGACACCATTACACGGCGAGCGGCACCTTCACCGTGACGGTGACGGTGACCGACGATGACGGCGGCACAAGCAGCGCCACATTGACGGTGACGGTTCTGGACACCGCCAGTGCGATTGACGACCTGCTCGGACGGATCGAGGGCATGGAGTTGACCAACGGCGTCGAGAACAGCCTGGAGGGCAAGCTGGCGGCCGTCGCACAGCTCCTGGGCCAGGAGGTGGAGAACGACGCGCCCTTCGAGGCGATCATGGATGCCTTCCTCCGCGGCGTCGACCACTGGTATGAGAAGGGGAAGCTCACGCTGGACCAGCACGACGAGCTGATCTTCTACGGCGAGCTGATCAAGCTGGATCTTCTCGACTGAGGTGTGCAACAGCGGGGACAGGATCACTGACGTTAAGAGGGTCTCGAAGGACGGCGACGTCGTGACATACGTCTGACGTTCCTACGCCGTTGCGAAAGTTGAGCACGCAGAAGGGGCGACCCGGAGGCACCGGGCCGCCCCTTCACTGTCCCAGTGCCAGCGCGTAAACGTCACGATGCACGAGACTGTAGCAGCATTACGGCGTCGTTTCATCTCCTCTCCCCCTCGCAGAGGGGGAGAGGGGGAAAGACGGCACAGAATCGCCTGATCTTGGATCGTAAGCGCTGTAATGGTGCTACGGTCTCCGATGCTCTCGGAAATGGGGACAGAGACTACCGGATTCGATCCGGTAATACCGCGTTTGCACGCGACGAACGGCGACTTTTCGCAATCGCTTGCAGACGCAATTCCCGTGTGGTACATTCCGTAAGTCACTGACTAACGGTCCTTTGGGACAAGCTTGAGCTGAGCAGCCTGACCTCCTCCGGAGCAAGAGGTCATCCCGATGCATCGGGACCGGGCGTGCCAGAGACAACGGGGCCCGCTGCGGGCGGGCCTCTTCCGCGCGTCCGGGGGATCGTGCTGCACGCGACGCGGTTGAAATGGGCAGGAGGAGAATTCCCCTGGTTGAGGTGACGTCCGAGGATCGGCGTTCGGCGGCGCTCTCGAGTTCCGAGTTGCCCTGTCTCCGCGACATCGCCACCGTCAACATCACCCGCGGCTGCGCCCATGGGTGTCTCTACTGCTACACGCGGGGGTACTCGAACTATCCCGGCGAAGGCCGGGTCATCGTCTACTCGAACCTTGTCGAGAAAGTCCAGGCGGAACTCTTCAGAAAGCGCAAGCCGGTCTCCAAGGTCTATTTCTCCCCCTCGTGCGACCCGTTTCAGCCGCTCGAACCCGTGCTTGATGCGACCTATGGGCTGATGAAGCTTCTGCTGGGACGCGGCATCCTGGTGGCGTTTCTGACCAAAGGGGAAATTCCCGAACGGTTCCTGAAGCTCTTCGCGCCGAGCCCGCACCTCGTTCACGCCCAGATCGGAATGACGACGTTAGACGAACGGGTCTCAACAACTGTCGAGCCGAACGCGGCGGCTCCGGAGATCCGTGCGCGCAACCTTGATCGGCTGGTCGAATCAGGCATCCGCACGATGGTTCGACTCGACCCGCTCATCCCCTCTCTTACAGATACGGACGGAAGCCTCTCTCCACTTCTGGACCGCGTCGCCCGTGCCGGTGCAGAAGCGATCGCACTGAATTACCTCTTTCTGCGCTCCGCCCTGCGAGGAAGACTCCTTTCCGGACTGCATGAGGTGACGGATGCGGCCACGGGGCTGCGCGATCTGTTCTCAATCGGCACCGACCTCGCGATGTACCGGGGCCGCCATCGGATTCGGGCACTGCCGGCTGACTACAGAAAGGCGAACTACACAAGGATCTCGCGTCTAGCGGAGAGCCACGGACTGCGGACGCATCTCTGCGGCTGCAAGAACCCCGACCTCACGAGCGAGAGGTGTCAGATCGCCGGGGCTCCTGCGCCGGAACTCTTCTGGTCGGACCTCGCCGGCCCATAAGGTGCCCAACTGACCGCTGCGGCGACATTGCGAATGAAGCCAGGAAGGAGCCACTAGGACGGCGCCGCACCCAAGGCAATCGCGTTGAAGTGTGGGCCCTCCTGCGGTAGAATGGATGCCCTGAGGCCCGGCTGCGCTGCCGGGCAAGCGCAGGGAACACGTGGGATGGGACCATGTCCGAGGACCCGTTACCGGTTCGGCGATTGTCACTGCGACTGACGGGCGACGCCCGCCGGACGATCATGCGTTTTTTCTGGCCGGCCACCGACGAGCGCGCACGGAAGATCGTCAACCGTGTGATGGCGCTCGGCGACGACGAGGCCACGCTCCGGCTCCGGTCGGTCGTCGGCGACTTCCGCCGCCATCACCCCAACCTGGACAACACGCTCGTGGACCACTACGAAGAAGTGGCCCGGCGCGTTCAGGTCCCGGGCAAGCCGGGTCGTGAGAGGCGTCTGCTCATCGGGGCCTACTTCACGATGGAATACGCTTTCGAATCCGCGGCGCTTTTCAACCCGTCGATGGTGCCCGCTCGGGATCAGAGCAGCCTGGCACCCGGTTCGATCCGCTTCGTGATGAGCCTTCGAGCCATTGGCGAGGGACACATCTCCTCCATCGTGTTCCGGACGGGCACCATCGACCGGGACGGGGAGGTCACCGTCGAGCCGGCGAGCCGGTACGTTCGACCCTTGCGCATCGTTGAAAACCGTGAATATGACAAGGGCGTCTTCCGCTCCAAGCTCGTGGAGATGGACGCTTATGTGCCGGCGGCGGACACCGTGCTGGGAAAGCTGTCCGACCCGTTCACCGCACGCCAGCTTTACCGGGCCCTCCAGGAGACGCAAGCGACCGTCAAGGATCCGTCAGGGTTCCGGGAACTCGCGGAGAACATGACGTGGCTGGCACGGTCCAATTACGAGGCGAGATTCGGGTCCACCGCCGGTCTCACGGAGCTGGCCGTCTTCCCGCTGGGCGAGGCCGAATCGCACGGCATCGAGGACATGCGGCTCGTCCGCTTCGTGGACGATGACGGGGCCGTCCGCTACTACGGAACCTACACGGCTTTCAACGGTCGCACCATCCTCCCCTATCTGATGGAATCCCCCGAGCCGGGCGTGGCACGGGTGCATACCCTCAGCGGACGATACGCCCAGAACAAGGGGATGGCACTGTTTCCCCGCAAGCTCGACGGGGCATACCTGATGATCGGACGCACCGACGGCGAGAACCTCTACCTCCTCCGCTCGGACAACGTCCGGGTCTGGGACGACGCCGTGCGCATCCAGGAGCCGAGGTACGCCTGGCAGTTCGTGCAGATCGGCAACTGCGGGTCGCCCATCGAAACGGAGGCCGGGTGGCTGCTCATCACCCACGGGGTGGGACCCATGAGACGGTACTGCATCGGCGCGTCACTGCTCGATCTCCACGACCCGACGAAGGTCGTCGGCCAGCTCACCGAACCGCTGCTGGCGCCCACCGACGAGGAGCGCAGCGGCTACGTCCCCAACGTGGTGTATTCCTGCGGGAGCCTGGTGCACAACGGGCGGCTGGTGATTCCTTACGGCATCAGCGACGCGGCAGCCGGCGTCGCGGTGGTGCCGCTGGATGCGGTGCTGGCTCGCCTGCGCAGATGATCCCAATCATCCGCTCCGGCGGCCGCCTTATTCACCAAGTCTCCCTGCTTGACACGCCTGCGATGACCTGTCATGATGGTTGGTTGACGTGTGCTCCGTCTCACGTCCCGGCACGCTTCGGTTTGAGGCGCAGGGCTCCCGCGTCCTCTGTCGATGCGCATAAGGCACGGCGCGTGTGCGCCGGGCATCGCAGTGGCTCACTCTTGGGAGGAAGTCGCATGAGCAGACGGAATGGTTTCTGCAGTGCCGCGGTCCTGGTGTTCCTGACGGTGTGTGTCGGTTGTGCCAGTGCCCCGCCGGAACCGGAGCCCGGTCAGACGACCCTGTCCTTCGGACCCGCGGGAACCTCAACCATCGTCGAGCCCGCAGCCACGACGACCATCACCACGACCGAGGTCAGGACGTTCACGCCCGGAACGACGGTGACGGTCACGGAGGAACCCCAAACGCCCCCACCACCTCCCAAGGTGGTGGTGAAGCCCGCGAGGCCCGGACCGGATTACGTCTGGCAGGACGGCTACTGGGCATGGCGCGGCGGGCAGTACGTCTGGGCCCCCGGGGTCTGGGCCAGACCTCCCGTGAGGGGGAGGGCGTGGGTTGCGGGGCAGTACCGGCGTACGCCCCGCGGCTACACGCTCGTTCCCGGCCACTGGCGCTGAGAGCCTGCAACAAAATGAGATGTAGTGCCGCACCCTCGTGGGCGGCCCCGGTCAAACGCCCAGGAGTTCCGACTCGTCGGGGCGACTACACCGTTTTGTTACACGCTCTTGGTCCAACCGGCCACAACTCGAAGACCGAAAGGCCCGCCCCGTGCGGGCTTTTCTGTTGTCCCCACCTGTTTCCTGTCTCATAATATAGACACAAACACAAGACGGGCCTCAATGATGCCGGGGGTTTCTCCCGGACGAGACGGGCCTCTTCGATTCGTGGGAGTCATCCCGGCATGAGCCGACCTCCCGAAGTTACAGACGACCCTCCACCGCTTTCGGTGCTCCAGGAGATACACTTCCGTCCGCTCCTTCTGCCCACCTGTGCGTTCATCGTCGGCGTCATCCTGCACCGGCATTTCCCGGGACTGACGGTCGCCGTGTCCGTCCTGGCGTGTGTGCTGGCCGCCGCGGTGCCGCTCGTCCATCTCCTGACGCGCCGGAGACTGCTGCCGGTCGCGGCGGTGGTCCTTCTCTGCATGACGTGCGGCTACCTGAGACACGCCTGGCGGGACGCCGGGCCGGCGCCGGAAGACGTCTCCCGGCTGGTGCCGACGGACGGGACGGAGGGTGCGCTCCTCCGGCTGCGCGGTGTCATCTCGACGCGTCCGCGTCTGACGGAGACACTCGCCGACGGCACGTTCCAGTCGGGTGACTTCATCCGCACGCGCTTCCACCTCGACGTCGACGCCGTCCGGACCCGCACCGGCTGGCGGCCGGCCTCGGGCACCGTGCAGGTGAACGTGTATGACCGTGCGGCCGACTTCGCCTACGGCGACCGCATCGAGGTCTTCTCACGCTTCACACGACCCCGGGAACCGTCGAGCCCGGGACAGTTCGACTACCGGCAATACCTCCTGCGTCACGGCATCCGTCTGCGCACGTCGGTGGTCTCCCGTCAGGCCCTGGAGCCCGTGCTCGCCCACCACCACGGAAACCTCCCCGTGGAACTCTCCCACGGCGTCGGCGCCCGGCTGGCACGCATCATCGACAAGTACCACAAGGACCCGGAAGCCGCGGGACTCCTGCGCTGCATCCTCCTGGGCGAGCGCGGCGCCGTCGACCCCGAGACCGAGCGCACCTTCCGACTGTCCGGACTCTCCCATCTCCTCACGGTAAGCGGATTGCACCTCGTCGTGCTGATGGGCGGGCTGTGGATGACGCTCCGCTTCTTCCTGGTTCGCGAGCGGACCAGTGCGGCAATCATTATCGCCGCGACGCTCCTGTATGCGGCCATGGCGGGGTTCCAGCCGTCCGTGGTGCGTGCGGCCGTGGTCACGGTCATCGTGGCGCTGGGACTCTTCCTGGGCCGACGACACGACATGGTCAGCTCACTCGCCGCCGCCGCCCTGATCCTCCTCGTCAGGAACCCCGACGAGCTCTTCTTCGCGGGGTTCCAGCTCTCCTTCGTCTCGGTGCTGGGACTGGTGGGACTGGCCCCGGGACTCTACCGCTTCCTTCAGCCGCGCCTGGGGTTCAGGGACCTCCACCTGCTCCCGGGGGCCCATCACTGGCTGCGTCTCTACCTGAACCGGTTCTTCATCACGACACTGGCCATCACGTCGGCGGCGTGGATCGCCTCGCAGCCCCTGGTCGCTTATCACTTTCACGTCCTCAACCCCATCACGCTCGGGTTCAACCTGCTGTTGATGCCGCTCTTCGGCGTGATCCTTCTGGCGGGGTTCGTGGTGCTCATCGTGGAGACGGTGATCGGCGGGCTGTTCGTGGCGTTCATCTCGGACGGGCTGGCCGGGCTTCTGATGGGACTATCACAGAGTGCGGCCCGTCTGCCCGGGGCGTGGGTCAACTTCACACCGCCTCCGGCGTGGGCCCTCTGCGTCTTCTACGCGCTGCTGCTTCTGGCGGCGGTCGCCCCCACCCTCGGACTCCGACGCCGACGCCTTGCCGTCCTCCTCCTCGTCTTCCTGTGCGTGCTCGTCGGCAGCCGGTTCCTCCCGGCACGGATCCACGCGCCCGAACTCGTCATCCTCGATGTCGGTCAGGGAAGCGCCGCACTGGTGCGGTCGCCGGACGGCCACACCGCACTCATCGACGTGGGGACCTACGGGTCCGGCGACGTCTCACGCTGGACGGTGATCCCTTACCTGATCCACGCCCGTGTCCCCACACTCGACGTCGTCCTGTTGAGCCACGCCGACACCGACCACACCAGCGGCCTCCCGCGACTCCTCGAGAACTTCCACGTGAGGAAAGTGCTGCTGGGCGAGACGTTCAAGTACACCCCGACCGGCGCCCGTGTGGAGCGATACCTCCTGGACCGCCGCGTCGCCTTCGAGTACGTCGCACGCGGCGACGTCATCCGGCTCGGGAGCGTCCGGCTCGAGGTCCTCCATCCGCCGCACGAGCCCTCCCTCCTCCGACGGTGGACCGAGAACGGCCGGTCGGCGGTCGTCCGCGGGGTGACGTCAAGCGGCAGCTTCATCGTGTTTGCCGACGCGTCGGGGGACGGCTTCTGGCACCTCGCCGCCACCACGGACCTCTCGGCCGACGTCGTCCTTGCCGCTCACCACGGGGGATTCTCGGGCATGGAAGAGATCGCCAAGGACTGCCACTGGCCCGTGGTGCTCTTCAGTGCGGGGCGGGGCTTCATCAAGCCCGAGCGGCTGAAAGCCTACCAGAACTCGGGCGCCCGGACCCTCGCCACCTGCGACGGGGGCACCCTTACCGTCCGCTTCGGCCGAAAAATCGAAACCGAGACCTACTGGCATCCGGAAGCCCGATAGTGGACGCCTGCTACCCACTGCCGCACCTGCCTTTCAACGCCCGCCCACCCCTAATAAATAATCTTGATTTCGCTCTTGACATTATTCATCTTGCGCGGTATACTTCCTCAACATAATCAAAGCGAGGGACAATAGAATGACGGAACTGTCTACACGATGTCCATACTGTTTCGCGAGAGTGCAGGTCAAGACGCTTGCCTGCGAGGCATGCGGGGTTGAGGTGACGGGCCGCTTTGGGGTGCCGAGGTTCCTGGAGCTGTCGGCGGAGCAGCAGCGCTTCGCCACGGAATTCCTCCTGGCAAGCGGGTCGCTCAAGAAAGTCGCCGAGACGTTCGGGATCTCCTACCCGACGGTGCGTGCCAGGCTCGACCGGATCATCGAATGCCTCGAAGCGGCGAAGTCCACGGCACAGGAGCGTCGGGCGGCAATTCTGGACGCCGTCGAGGAGAAACGCATCTCGACCCACAAGGCTTCTGCACTCCTCGCGGAGGCCCATGAGGACGAGGAAGAAGAGGAACGGGAGGACGGTAACGATGGATGAGGAACGGAGACGCATCCTTCGGATGCTATCGGAGGGCTCGATCACGGTGGAGGAGTGTGAGGAGCTGCTGAAAGCGCTCTCGGAGCGCCGGACGGAGAAGGTGGTGCAGGAAGTGGAAGCCGCTCAGGGCGAGCGGCCGGTCTGGCCGTACGTTCTCCTCGTCGCCCTCGCGGCCGTCGGGGTCGTCCTCTGGCTCGGGGTGGGGGGGCTGTTTGCGGCCCGAAGTCTGTCCCGGCGGACCTGGGGATTCCCCCTGCCTCTCCCGTTTCCCATGTTCATGTTCGGCGGGCTGGTGGGCATGGCGGCCCTCGTGCTGTGGATCTGGATGCTCATTGACTGCATCGCCCGGCTGCCGTGCGACTTCCGATTGCTGTTCACCAGCCGACACGAGTACGACAAGTGGATCTGGATTGCGGCGATCCTGCTGACGAACTGGGTGGGCGCGCTGGTTTACCTGGTTGTGATCCGACAGCACGCCCGCGCCGGTGCGGCGGGCGTGGCGCCGCAGCCATCGGTGCCGGAGGCCCTCTCGGAGGAGCCCTTCACGCCCTCGCCCCGCGCGCGCTCGATTCTCTGGTTCTTCGTGATCGGCGTGGTCCTGGCGCTGGGGGCCGCCGTGGCCGGAGCGCTCCTCTGGCAGCACCCGTGGATGGGTCAATTCGCGATGCCCGTCCGCGTGCCCTTCCTGTTGGGATTCGGCCTCCCCGTGGCGTTCATCGTGATGGCCGTCTGGCTGGGAATCTTCTGGCTGTGGATGCTGATCGACTGCCTGGGACGTGACCACCGGGAGTTCGGGACACTCATCACGACGGACAACTCGGCGGACAAGATCCTGTGGCTGCTGCTGATCCTGTTCACAACCGTCATCGGCGCGATTGCCTATCACATTGTGATCCGCCGGCGTCCGCGCCCGACGAGTGCGCCCGCGCTCAGTGGGACCGGCGGAAGGGGATGACGCGGCGGAGGTGGGCGTCGATGCGTCTCATCTCGTCCAGGGCCTGCTGCCGGCGTCGAGCGTCGCCGTGCGCCTGGTGAACCCGGGCCAGCAGCGGACGCGCACGGTCGTAATCCTCGAACGCCCGCGAGAGGATGACGCCCAGACGGAACGCCGCCTCCGGGGCATCCGGGCCCTGGGGGAAGGTTTCGAGCATGACCTCGTAGACGCGCGCGGCGGGTCCGTAGCTGCCCGCCTGCACGAGGGCGTCGGCGAGCCGCAGGGCCACGGACTCGTCGAGGAAGGTCCACCGGGCCCGCGCGGCGGCGCGGGTGAAGTAGCGGTAGGCGAGCTGCGGGTCACCGGCTTCAAGACTCGCGGTGATGGCGGCATTGTCGTCAACGTCGGTCTGGAGTTCCCCGGCCGCAGGCGTCACAGGACGTGCCGCGGACGGCGCCTCGGCTCCCGCCCGGCCCGTACGCCGCCAGCGCGGCTGGCGCCTTCCCGTGCCGAAGACACGCCCGACCGTGTCCGGCTTCCGCAGAAACATACCTTGCAGCACCAGGGCCGCCGCCACCCCGAAGACGATGCCCCCGATGTGCGCGTCGTAGGACACCCCCCTCGACCCCAGCACCGCCCGCAGCAGCACCTGCTCCAGAAACCACAGTCCCACCGCCCACTTCGCCGAGACGTACGCCACACCCATGAAGAAGAAGAACACCCAGTACCAGATCTTGATCTTCGCACGGGGGAAGAACACCGCGTACGCCCCCATGACGCCGCTGATGGCCCCCGAGGCCCCGATGAGCGGGACCAGTGAGCTCCCCGTGAACGCCACGTGCGTCAGACACGCCGCCACCCCCGCCAGATGGTAGAACGCGAAATACCCCGCGTGCCCCAGACGGTCCTCGACGTTGTCCCCCACCACCCACAGGAAAAGCATGTTGCCGAAGAGGTGGCCGAAGTCTCCGTGGACGTACATCGACGTGAAGAGCCGGGTGAGGTCGAACTCGGCGGGAACCAGGCCCCAGGCCAGCCAGAACTTCTCCGGGTGCCAGCCGTACTGCAGTGAATAGAAGAACACCACCACGTTCACGGTCATGATGCCGTAATGAACGAAGGGGGTGGTCTCTTTCGGGTTGTCGTCGCCGATAGGCAGGAACATGGACGCCGCCGAAACCGAAGCTAAGCGGTCTCACCTGAGTCTGTTAATGTACCCGCGTGGTGGGGCTCCTGTCCCACCACGCAGAAGTCGGCAAACGGGCGGCGGGATCCCGATACATCGGGACCGCCCATACATTCCAAGAGACTCAGGCGAGACCGCTTAGAGGATGACCATGTCGTCGCGGTGGACGACCTCACTGTAGGGGCAGCTGCCGAGGAGTCGAGCGATGTCGGCGGTCTTGTGGCCGGCAATTTTGGCGGTGCTTTGGGCGTCGTAGTTGACGAGGCCGCGGGCGACGGTCCGCCCGCTCGCGTCCACGATGTCCACGACGCTGCCTTTCTGGAATTTCCCTTCGACGCGGACGACACCCGCGGGCAGCAGGCTCTTTCCGCGCTCCAGGAGGGCACGCCGGGCGCCGTCGTCGATGACGAGTCTTCCCTGGGGCCGTGCCCCGAAGCCGATCCACCTCGCCTTGCTCTTCAGCTTCCTCTCGCTCGGCAACAGCAGCGTCCCGACCTTTTCGCCGTCGAGGAGCCGGGTGAGGACGTCCTTCCTGCGACCGTTCGCGATGACCACCATCTCGCCGCTGGCCCGGGCGATGCCGGCGGCTTCCAGCTTGTTCGCCATGCCGCCCTTGCCGAGCCGGGTCCTCTCGGCACGGGCGAACGTCTTCACCGACTCGTCGTGCGGGCCGACCACGTCGATCACCTCCCCCGACGGGGTCTCGAGTCCCTCCACCATCGACAGCAGCACCAGCAGGTCCGCCCGCAGCAGGTTCGTCACCATGGCCGCCAGGTAGTCGTTGTCCCCGAAGGTGACGTCGATCTCCTCGACGCTGATGGTGTCGTTCTCGTTGATAACGGGCACCGCACCGAGTTCCAGGATGGCCCGGATGGCGTTGCGTGCGTTGAGATATCGCACCCGGTCGTTGACGATCTCGTGGGTCAGCAGCACCTGTCCGGCACGGTAGCCGTGCTCTCTGAAGTTCCGGTCGTAGGCGGTCATGAGGTGACTCTGTCCGACGGCGGCGGCGGCCTGGAGCATCGGGAGCGTGGTGGGACGTTTTTTCATTCCCAGCTCGGCCATGCCGGCGCCGATGGCCCCCGAGCTGACCACCACCACGGTCAGTCCGCGCTCGCGAAGCGCGTGGACCTGCCGGCAGATGTCGGCCACCTGCTTGAGGTCCAGTCGGTCGGCACGGTCACTCAGCACCTTCGTCCCGACCTTCACCACCACGCTCTTGACGCGGCTCATCAGCTCCCTGCGGTCGATTTCCGTCATGACTTCCCGTCCACACAGCGATCAGGTCACACGAACGTGCCCAATTATCCGTTTACCGGCCGAAACGGCAAGCACAATCACCCCCTAAACCACCCGCGAAAACTATGTTCAACATAGTTTTTGGCTCCCGCCCGACTTTCCGTCTATCCGCCGAAACGGCGCCGTAGGCAGCCCCGAAAACTATGTTGAACATAGTTTCTTTATCGGGCGAAACGGCAAGGGAAATCACCGTGAGCGGATGCGGAGGATCTGGGTGAGTTCGTCCGTGCGGAGGAGCCTGGCGCCGACGATGAAGACGATGATCGCACCGAGCAGGATGCTCGAGAGTACACCGGCACGCACCGCAAGGCCCGCTTCACCCGGCCAGCACCAGTACCACGCCGCCGCGGCCGCGACACCCATCACCAGGCTCACCGCAAGCGTCTTCAGCGAGACGACCGCCACCTCACGTCCCCCCATCGGGCCGAGCCGACGCCGGAGGATCGCGAGGAGCACGACGAACTGCACCATCCCGCTGATCGAGGTCGCCAGTGCCAGTCCCGCCTCGTCCAGAAACCAGATGAATGTGAGGTTGAGCGTGAGGTTCAGAAGCACCACGGCCACCGCCACCCGAACCGGTGTGCGGGTGTCCTTGAGGGCGTAGAACCCCCGGAGCAGCACGAACACCCCCGTCTGCGCCCACACGCTCAGACAGTAGCAGAACACCACCCACGCCGTGCGCGTCGCCGCGTGGGACGTGAATTCCCCACGTCGGAAGAGCAGCTCGATGATGGGACTGCTGAGGGCCATGAGTCCGATGCCGGCCGGGATCGCCAGGAACAGCGTTACCCGGAGGGCCGCCATGAGCGTCCGCTTGAACCGCTCGGTCTCACCCGTCGCCGCGTGCTCGGAAAGCGGGGTGAGCACCGCCGTCGAGATCGCCACCCCGATCAGTGAGATGGGGAAATGCATGAGTCGGTTGCCGAAGAAGAGGTAGGCGGCCGAGCCGTCGTCGGGCACGATGAAGTATGCCAGTGCACGGTCCAGCACCGCGTTGACCTGGATGACCGCCGAGCCCACGATCACCGGGATCCACAGTCGGACGATCTGTCGGAAGCCCGGATGGGAGAAGTCCAGTGACGGACGCAGACGCACCCCGAACCGCATCGCGAACGGCACCTGAAACAGGAGCTGCAGTCCGCCGCCCACGAGAATCGCCACGGCCAGCCGGCGTCCGGCCGACGCCTGGTCCCCCGTCAGTCGGAAGATGACATACAGCGACGTGATCCACACCACGTTCAGCACCACCGGCATCACCGCCGGGGCGAAGAAGTGCCGGTAGGCGTTCAGAACCGCCATGAAGAACGCCGTCAGACAGATGAGCAGCATGTAGGGCATCAGGAGCGCCGTGTAGTCGAGCACCAGGGTCGTCCTGTCGCCGAACGTCCCCCACCCCCTGAGCCCGTTCACGACGGCTTCGATCAGCAGTGTGAGCGCGGCGAGGAAGAGGAACATCGCGGTGAAGGTGACCGAGAAGAGCCGTCGTGTGTCGTCGGGAAGACCCGTCCTGATGCTGGTGGTGAAGACGGGGACGAGTGCCGGTGAGACCGCGCCCTCGCCGAACAGCCTGCGGAAGAGGTTCGGGACGGTCCACGCCGTGACGAACGCGCTGGTGACGAGTCCCGCACCGAAGTAGAACGCCATCAGCACGTCGCGCACCGCACCGAGCACCAGTGACGCCAGGGTGCACGCGGCGATGAGCTTGGCCGCACCCAGGAAGGACCGGTGCGCGTGATCGGACCCGTCGACGGACGTGCTCACAGGCGGTCTCCGGATGGCATCACGGGTGACGTGCGGTCGCGCGGTCCGTTCCGGACCCGGGGGTGCCGACGTCACGCCGACGACGGGACCGGGCGGGGGCTTTCAGGTCCGGCCGCCTCACGGGGTCTCTCGCCGGTCCCGTTCGGGGTCAACTGCCGGCAGGACGTCGGATTTCTCCCGCACGATGTACAGCGGCCGCTCCTGGACCTGTGTGTAGATGCGACCGATGTATTCCCCCAGCAGTCCGATGACGAGGAGCTGGACCCCGCCGAGGAAGAAGATCCCCGTGGCGAGGAGTGCGTAGCCCTCGATGGGGATCCCCCAGAACATCTTCTCCACGAAGATCCGGACCGCCTGGATGAACGCCACGACACACACCACGAGGCCCAGCATCACGCCGATGCGCAGCGGCACACTCGAGAAGCCGGTGACGGCGTCGAACGTCAGACGCAGGAGCTTGAAGAAGCCGTACTTGGTTTCGCCCCCGGCACGGGCGTCCCGTTCATACTCCACGGCCGTCTGACGGAACCCCGTCCACGAGACCAGTCCCCGGACGAAGCGGTTCCGCTCACGACACCGACGGAACCCCTCCACCACCTGCCGGTCCATCAGACGGAAGTCCCCCGTGTCGGCGGGGATGGGGACGTCGCTCAGCTTGTTGATGAGCCGGTAGAAGAGCCACGCCGTGAATCGCTTCAGGACGTTCTCTCCCTTGCGGGTCTTCCGCTTCGCGTAGACGACCTCGTTTCCCTCACGCCAGCGCTCGACGAGCCGGGGGATGACCTCGGGCGGGTCCTGGAGGTCGGCGTCGATGATCACCACGGCGTCGCCGTCGGCGTGGTCCAGACCCGCCGTCGTCGCCATCTCGTGTCCGAAGTTGCGACTGAAGAAGAGGTACCTGACGGCCGGGTGACCCTGGGCGAGTGAGCGGATGATCTCACGGGAGTTGTCCCGGCTGCCGTCGTCCACGAAAAGGAAATCATAGTCGTCCGGCTGACCCTCGTTCAGACGCTGAAGCCGCTCGAACAGGGCCTCGAGACACGCCTCTTCGTTGTAGACCGGAATCACAACGGTAATGCGCGACATCTTCGGGGAGTCCTCCACTTCACCGGTCGACACACTGGACCGAAAGCCGTCGGCCAGATGGTACCACCGCTTAACCCGTATCGCAACAGGAATTCACGGCGCCCGCGAGCTTAGCCGACGGGGTGCTCGGGAGCGGGTTCGGTGGGGGGAGTCCCCCGGCCGGTGGTCCACCAGAAGAAGAGTCCCGGCAGCGACACCGCCATGGGCGTGAGTCGGGCCAGGAGCGCCAGTGCCAGCACGGAGGACGCCGCCACCGACGACGCCCCGCAGAAGAGCACGATGTAGAGCCCCTCGATCACCCCCAGACCCGCAATGCTGACGGGCACCGAGCCGATGATGTAGATCACGGGGAGAAAGACGACGTAGAGGTAAAGGGGGATGGGAAGTCCGAGGGCCGATCCCACGGCGGCGACGCCCGCGACGAACGACAGGTGAATGACGGCGGTCACGGCGAACGCCGCCAGGAGCGTCCCGGGGGATTCACCGAGGGTGTAGGCCGTCTCGACCGCCCGCGAGAGGTTCTCACGTCTCGGCAGCCGACGGATGATCCGCTCCAGGCGCAGAAGACGTCCCACGCCCCGGCTGAAGACCACCACCCCGGCGGCCACGACCCCCAGGACGATGAGTCCCACGACACGGGGCACCATGGGGTCGTGCAGTCGTCCCCAGCTCAGCAGCGTCCCCACCCCCGCCAGGAGCGACAGTCCCGCCAGGCCGATGAACCGGTCCAGGAAGAGGATCGCCAGGGCCACCGTCCGTTTCTTCGTCTCCTTCGTCACCAGGTAGGCCCGCAGCAGGTCGCCGCCCGTCGAGCCGGGGAGAAAGAAGTTGAAGAACTGCCCGACGAACATCAGACGCGTGCTCCGGCCCAGTGTGACGCGGATGTCGCCGAAGCGGAGGAGATACCACCACCGGACGCCCATGCCCGTCAGGTTCACGACGAAGAGCGCCGCCCCCAGGAGGTAGACGGGCACCCGGATGCCCCCCAGGGCGGCGGCAAACCCGGGACGGACCACCTGTCCCTCGAGAGGCTCGAACTCGGAGACCGACCGCCACGCCGTCCCCGAATCCGACGCCACCCGCAGACGGCCGTCCTGCGCTTCGAACACGCGAACCGTCCGGCCCTCCGTCGTCACCGCGTAGTCGTGCCAGTGGATCTTCGAGACGACCCAGGCGAACAGCCCCACCGTCACCGCCAGCTTCACACAGAAGAGCAGCACCTTCCTGGGTTTGACCATGACACCCCCGAAACCCGACATGCCTTGCACCGGTTCCGCCGATCGCTTGCAGGGGCCGTCGTATCCCCGTAAGTCGTTGTAGTTTAGGGCCTTGTGCCCGTGGCTTCGCCGGGTCCTTGTGGCCCGGCGAGACACAGGCTCTGCGGCTCCTGGTGGCCACCCCACGAGGGGGTGGCCGACCCACGCCCACAAGGGGCTAAACTACACCCAACAATCAGCAATACCGCCCCCGAACCTCCCCGGAAATGCTGAATCAGCATTTATTTGCTGAATCAGCAATAAGGCGCACCCCCAGGACCTCCCCGGAAATGTGCGCCGCACATTACTTATGTGCGACCGCACAGAATCAAGGGTCCATAGCTTTCCACAAATCGTCTTCACATTTCTGCGAGCAATCTGGCCTCAAGTTGGTCTATCATATCCCGAACAGATAAATCGTCATCTTCTGCATCGCCCGCCCCCCCAAACATCGC
>DATKVD010000273.1:0-2323 GCA_035530235.1 Planctomycetota bacterium
CCATTCGGCATTCGTGTCCGCCGCCATGGCGATCCCGGGTGTCTCGGCTGACGCTGCGCTGGTCGGTGAGATCGTGTCTCCCGCAGGTCTCTGGGCGCAGGCCCAGGGCTAGGAGGCACACGAGTTCGACTGGACCCCGGGGAAGTTTCCGCACAGGTGTGCACGATTCCCGTCGCTGAAGCCCCGGGGTCTGGTCGACACAAGGAGGAGAGTCATGGCCGACAATCGCCCCTACGCATACGTCGAGCACGGTGTCCCTGTCTACCGTGCGAGTTCAATCGGCCTACCGCTTCGATGCCTCGCCGCTGCCCGATCCGGCGAAACCCCGCTCGAAGCCCCAGAATATCTTCGCCGTGCCGCCGAGGCCGGTAACCGTTACGAGATCATCGTCAAGGATCGGCTCGTCAAGGACGGCTACGTCATCAGTGAAGAGCAGGGCGCGGTCGAGTTGAAGGTCCCGCTCGACGACGGCCGTCACGCTGTCATCCGCGGCCACCTCGACGCGAGTTCAATCACCGCCCCCGGCGACCCGGTCGACCGGATGCTGGAAGTCAAATCAATGTCTGACAACGTGTTCGCGAAGTGGACGGCGCACCGCTTCGACGGCTTCCCCACCTACGCCGCGCAGCTCTCCGTCTACATGCAAGCCGTCGGCAAGCCCGCCCTGTACGCCGTCGTCAACCGCGACACCGACGAGATCGAGCTGATCCCCTACGACGAGCCGCCCGTTGAGTTCGAAACGCTCACGACGAAGATACGCGCCGTCGAGGCTCTCGTCGCGCAAGGCACCCTGCCACCGTGCACCGGGGCGCAATACTCGTGCGCGTTCGACTATCTCTGTGACCGTCGCGAGGTTGACCCCGCGGACGTGCCACCCGACGACGACTCTGAGCTTGCCGCCGCATTGGAACGCTACGAGGAGCTGCGCCGCATCGGCAACGAGTACGACGTGCTCAAATCAGCCGCACGCGACGACGTGATCGCCGCCCTCGCCGGACGCAAGAAAGCAGACGTGGGCGACATCCGGGTCTCCTACGCGAAATCAACACGCAAGTCCTTGTCGGTGAAACGTCTACGCGACAAGCTCGGTGACGAATTAGACGACTTCTACGACGTGTCCGAGTTCGAACAGCTACGGGTGATGGGTCCGAAGAAGGAGAAGAGCAATGGCGGAAGTAACGATTAGATGCCGGACGTGCGGGAGCCGGGGCAAGATCAAGGTCGGCTATCCCGACAATTGGACCGAGACGTTGGAGACGTGCGACGACTGTTGCGGCTGGGGCTTCGAGCTGATCGAGGTTGAGGCGGTGAGTTCATAATGCTCCAACCACCTATCCCCAATCTGCGTGAACGCATCCTCGTGATGGGCGGCTTCGGCACGGGCAAGACCTCCGATTGGCTCAACATCGCGAAGTGGTCGAAGGAGACCGGCTCGGACGCCAGGTTCTATGTCCTCGACACGGACGCTTCGGTGTCTCACATGTTGACGGTCCCGGGCGGGCAGTACGAGGGTCTCGACAACGTCGTCCTCTACGAGTGCTTCGACTGGATGGAGTACGTCGGCGCGTTGAAGGCGTCCATCGCGGCGCATCGTCCCGGCCTCGACTGGATCGTCGTCGATTTCGTCGGCACCGCATGGGAGGCCGTGCAGGAATACTACGTCCAGGAGCGGTACCAGGCCGATGACCTCGCCGAGTTCTTCATGGAGCAGGCGTTGGCGCGGAGTTCAAAGGCACCGCTCGACGGCTGGAAGGACTGGTCGGTCATCAACCGGCTGTACAAGTCGTTCCAGAATGCGCTCATCCATAAGCATTCCGCTCACCTGTTCCTCACGTCCGGCGTCAAGGTCATCGGCGACAACGAGGACAGGTCGGTGCGTGCCCTGTTCGGCCCGCACGGAGTTCGACCCGTCGGCCAGAAGCACCTGGGGCACATCCCGCACACGGTCCTCTACGCTCAGGCGATACGGCCCGGGGAGATATTCGTGACGACGATCAAGGACCGCGAGCGTCGCATCCTCGACGGCACGGTGCAACAGGGCGAGTTCGCCCTCGACTATCTCGTCAACGTGGCAGGCTGGAAGCTGGTGTGAGTGACGTTACGATCCTGGTGTCCCCGGCGGAGCCGAAGAAGCTGCGCCGCGTGGGCACCGTGTCGTTTGCGCCCGAGGAGTTCGGCGCTGATTTCCTCATCGTCGGCGAGGCCGGGACGGTCGGTGTGCAACGCAAAGTGTTCCCTGGTGATTTCATGGCGTCCGTCTCGGACGGTCGGCTCCACACGGTCGTGTTGCGTATCACGGACTTGATGTTCCCGATGATCGTGT
>DATKVD010000274.1:0-10094 GCA_035530235.1 Planctomycetota bacterium
CACCTCGACCTCGGTCACCCCGCAGCTCACGAGGTTCCCGATCTCGAGCGGCCCGAGCGTGGTGCCCGCCCGCATGACGACGTCTCCCGTGCGGACGTCTTCCGCCTGCCGGCAGATGTTCGTCTTGCCGTCGTGCCGGTAGACCTTGACCATGCCCCCCTGCTCCTCGGTGTGCTCGATCATGACGACCCGGGCGGCGCCGTCGGGCACCGGCGCGCCCGTCATCACCTTCACGGTCGTTCCGGGCGGCAGCTCGAAGGTGCAGACCTCCCCGGCGGCCACGGTCCCGAGAAGTCGGTATTCCTCCCGCTCGTCGCCCTCGAGGATCGCGTAGCCGTCCATGGCGGACTTGTTGAACGGGGGCAGGTCGACGCGCGACGCAACGTCCGTCCGGAGGACGCGTGTGAGCGCCCGACACACCGGGACCGTCTCGACCGGGAGCTTTGCCCCGGCGAGCGTCTCGTCCACGATGCCCAGGGCATCGTCAAGCGGGATCGTGTCGCGGCTGTTCATGGTCGGTGCTTTCTCCGCGGTAGAGTTGTGCGAAACGCTCGTCGGCAAAGCTCGCCACCTCGCGGTTGAGACGCTGGAAGACGTCCAGCAGTCGTCGGCCGTTGTCGGTCAATGTGGTCCGGCCGCCGTGAGCCCCGCCCGCCTGCGGCAGAATCAGCTGCTCGCCCAGGTGCTTCTCCGCGTTCTTCAGCAGCTTCCACGCGTGCCGGTAGCTCATGCGTGCGTCCTCGGCCGCCGCGCTCAGCGTCCCCGAACGCTCGATGCTTTCCAGGAGACGTGCGAGACCCGAGCCGAAGGCGTGCATGTCGCCCACCGTGAACCAGACCTTCGTCCGAACCGCGGGCGACGCCCCCGCGATGAACCGCTTCTGCTCCGCCAGCAGGTCACAGACGGTCTCGCGAAGTCGGAGGTCCGTCAGTCTCTCCCGGAGTACGTGCTTCCACTCGCGGATGGACACGCCCGGAGAGACCCTCAGGTGTGCCCTGTCCCGAAGTTCCGCCGCGTCGTCCCGCACGTTGGTCGTGTCCGCCCGGGCGTCGAGGAAGACAATCACGTCGCCCGTGCCCGCACGGGCCATGGCGTTGGATTCCACCACGGCGTGCTCGCACGAGCCGCGGCGCGACGCGAGGAAGGCGTCGAGTTCATCCTGCGTGCGGAAGAAGTTCCCCGGCCCGTCCGTCTTCGCGTCCCCGTGTCCGCACTTGGCGTAGATCGCCCGGGGCAGAATCTCGCACAGCCTCCGGGCGAGATGCGTCTTCCCCACGCCGCGACCCGCACCACTGATCACCCACGTCATCATCAGAAGAGCCCCAACTCACACTGGCGAACCTTGATCCCGAGATGGTCGATGAGCCTGCCGATCTGTCCCGGCGGGACCCCGAGCTTCAGGGCAAGCCCGGTGCCGGTGGCACACGCGATCCACCCGCCGGCATAGAGTGTCCTCAGATCACTCCGCATGTCGCTCCCACCGCGCACCACCTGCACACTGCATTCGCCGGACGACACCACCTCGAGGTCCATTCCCTCGGCATCGACGAAGGCCTTGAGCGCGTCGTGCATGTCTTGGGGCACTCCCAGCGTCGCTGTCATGGTCCGGCTCCTCCAGTCGCCCGCCACCGGGCGAGGTCCTCGGGCGTGTTGACGTTGAAAAAGGGCGTCTCGTCGTCGAAGTGAACCGGGACCGCGCCGAGCTGCCGCCAAAGCTCGTGAACGCTCCTCACGCCCCTGTCGAGGGCTTCCGTAACCCTCGGAAGCAGGTCGTTATGCACGACCGAGCATAACGGGTGCCAAAAAAAATTGTCCGTCTCGGCCACGACGACCCCGCCCGGCTTCGCACGGTAAGCGGCCAGCAGCCTCGATATCTCACGCCGGGTCAACCCCGGCAGGTCACACGGACAGAAGAGCACGGCATCCCGGCTGTCACCGTAATGCATCAGCGCCGTCTCAATGCCGCCGAGGGGACCGTTGCCGGGCCGGAGGTCCGGCACCACCTTCCGTCCGAACCGCTCATAGGGCTCCAGGGTGTTCGCCACAATGACGACCTCTGCAACCCCCGCCGCCTCCATTTCCTCGATAAGGTGCTCGACGATGGTCCTGCCCGGCCGGACTTCCAGCAGTCCCTTGGCCGTTCCGCCATATCGCGAGGCCGTGCCCCCCGCCAGGATCGCACCGACTGTCCGGGAAGACCCGCTCATGCCGTCACCCGTATTTCTCCACCATCTCACGACACACGGCCTTGATGCCGATGCCCGTTGGACACACGTCGTCACATCGCCCGCACAGGAAACACGAGAGGGTATCCCATCGGGTGACGTCGGCGGCGAGCTTGTGATGGATGCGGCGACGCGTCCGCTGAAACTGCTTGCCCATCGGGTTGTGTCCGCTCGCCTCGCGCATGAAGCCCTCAAGCTGACACGAGTCCCATTCACGATAGCGGCGGACCGTGGTCCCTCCCGTGCGGTCGAACACCTCGAAGCAGGTGCAGGTGGGACAGACGAGGTTGCAGCCGGTGCAGGCGATGCAGCGGTCGGAGATCGCGTCCCAGAACGCGTCGGGGACCTTGTCCGCGAGCAGCAGCTCCGAGGCGCGTCGGAGCAGTTCGTCGTCGTCTGTGGGAAGGGCGTCGGATTCCTTCCGCAGCGTCTCGAGGACGCCCTGCGCGACCGCCTCGCCGCCGTTCAGTTTCGCCGCAAGTCCTTTGCCTGCCTTGGAATAGGTCGCCACGAGGAAGCGCTCGCCCTCGCAGATGAACTCGAGGTCGCATTTGCCGCCGGCGATCTTCAGGAACGCCCCGTCTTTCCCGCACCGGCCCGAGACCACCGCCACCACCGAGCCGTCACGCTTGTTGAAGTAGATGTCGTCACGGAAATTCTCACTGTAGAACCGGTCGATGAACTCGAGACAGTCGGCGTCCTGGGCGGTGAACCCCACGACGAGGATGGGTTTTTCGACGGGCTTCTGGACGTCGAGCCGGTCACGGTCATGGGTGAGGACCTCGTCGAAATGCGGGAAGAAGACGGCGGTGGGCTTGGCGGCGAGCGCGCCTCCCGCGAGTGCGGGCGGGCCGTCGTCCGGACGTCCCAGCACGCGCGTGCCGTCGTCGGCCTCGACCGGGACGCGCACGTCGTAGTCGGAGGCGAGCGACTTCAGGAAGACGTCGAGTTCCGCGGAGGTATAGGCCTTCATGGTGCCCTCCTCACGCGTGCGGCGCACACCTTGTATTCCGGGATCTTGGCGACGGGGTCGAGTGCATTGATGGTGAGGAGGTTCGCGGGGGCCTCCTCGAAATGGAACGTCATGAAGATGACGCCCTCGATGACGACGTCGGTGACGCGCGCCATCACCCGAATCTCCCCGCGCCGCGTGGCGACGAAGACCCAGTCGCGGTCGCGGATGCCGAGCTTCTTGGCGTCCGCGGGGTGAATCTCGACGTACGGGAAGCGTTCCTCACGGTCCAAGAGCCGCGACCGCCGCGTCATCGTCCCGGTGTGCCAGTGGAAGTAGCACCGTCCCGTCGAGAGGAGCAGCGGATAGTCCTCGTCGGGCATCTCGGCCGAGGGCCTGTAGTCGGCCGGACCGAAGAGCCCCTTGCCCCGGCTGAACTTCCCGACGTGCAGGACAGGCGTCCCCGGATGGTCCCTGTCCAGGCACGGCCACTGAAGACCGACCGCACCGATCCGCTCGAACGACATCCCGCCGTAGATGGGCGTCACCGACGCGATCTCGTCCATGACCTCCGACGGGGAACCATATCTCATGCCGTCATAGCCGAGGCGTGCCGCCACGTCACACAGGATCTCCCAATCGGCACGGCTCTGACCCACCGGTCGGGCGGCTTTGCGGATCTGCTGGACGCGCCGCTCGGTCGAGGTGAAGGTCCCGTCCTTCTCGGCATACGTGGTCGCCGGGAGAACGACGTCGGCGAACTCACTCGTCGGGTTGAGGAAGATGTCCTGCTGGACGACGAAGTCGATCTTCCCGAGGGCCTCGCGGACGTGGTTCAGGTCGGGGTCGGACATCATGGGGTTCTCGCCCATGATGTAGAGTCCGTGGATGTCGCCTTCGGCGGCGGCGTTGATGGCGGTGGTGACGGTGTGGCCCACCTCCGCGGGGAGGTGCGTGACGTGCCAGGCCTTCTCGAACTTCGCACGGATGGCGGCGTCGGTGACCTTCTGGTAGCCGGAGTAGACGTCGGGAAGCGCGCCCATGTCGCAGGCGCCCTGGACGTTGTTCTGTCCGCGCAGCGGATTGACGCCGGTGCCGACGCGGCCGATGTTCCCGGTGAGCATCGCCAGGTTCGCGAGGCTCTTGACGTTGTCGACGCCGTGGGTGTGCTGGGTGATGCCCATGGAGTAGATGATCATGCCGCGCTCGGCCGCGGCGAACATGCGTGCCACGTCGCGGATCTCCTTCGGGGTGATCCGGCAGATCTTCGCCGCCTCCTCCGGGGGGTATTTCGCGACGACCTTTTTCAGTTCCTCGTAGTTCTCGGTGCGGGTCTCGACGAACTCGCGGTCCTCGAGCCCCTCGCTGATGATGACGTTCATGATGGCGTTGACGAACGGGACGTCGGTGCCGTTCAGCCAGCGGACGTGGATGTCGGCGAGTCGTGCGAGGCGGATCCTCCGGTTGTCGGCGACGATGAGCTTTGCGCCGCTTTCGTGGACGGCCTTGATGATGCGGGAGCCGATGAGCGGGTGCTGCTCGGTGGTGTTGGAGCCGGTGACGAAGATGCAGTCGGACGCTTCGACGCAGGAGACGGAGTTGGTCATGGCGCCCGAGCCGAAGGTGGCGGCCAGTCCGGCGACGGTCGAGGCATGACAGAGCCGCGCGCAGTGGTCCACGTTGTTGGTCTTGAAGACCGCGCGGGCCAGCTTCATCATCAGGTAGTTCTCTTCGTTGGTGGTCTTGGCGGAACTGAAGAAGGCAAGGGCGTCGGCGCCGTGCTTGTCGCGGACCTCGGCGAGCCGGCCCGCCACGACGTCCAGCGCCTCGTCCCACGACGCCTCTTCGAGCTTCCCGTTCCGGCGGATGAGCGGGACGGTGAGCCGGTCGGGGTGGTTGACGAACTCGAACGCACTCCACCCCTTGACGCAGAGCTGTCCCCGGGCGACGGGGTGCCCGGTCGCGGGCTCCACGGCGACGAGCTTCCCGGCGTCGTCCGCGACCAGGTAGAAGCCGCAGCCGGTCCCGCAGTAGGGGCAGGTTGTCAGTGTCCGCTTCACAGGGCGTCCCTCACCGTCTTCACCTGACTCAGCCGGAACACGGGACCGTCGAGACACACATAGAGATGGTCGATGGTGCAGTGACCGCACTTGCCCACGCCGCACTTCATGTGACGCTCGAGGGAGACGATGATGTCGTCGTCCGTGAGTCCCTTCAGGCGGAGTTCGGCGATGACGTATTTGTACATGACAGGCGGGCCGACGACGACCGCGACGGTGTCCTTGGGCGAGACATCGAGCGGCGGAATGAGCGTGGTGATGAGTCCGACGTTCCCGTCCCAGCAGGTGCCTTCGGTGACGTTGTCCACGGTGTACCGGCAGTGGAGCGCCTCGGAGGCCTGCCAGGTGAGCAGTTCGCCCTTGTAGAGGACGTCCTGCGGGGACTTGGCGCCGTAGAGGACGGTGACGTTTCGGAACTCGTCCCGGCGGTCTTCGCAGTACTGGATGAGTGCGCGCATGGGGGCGAGTCCGCACCCGCCGGAGATGAGGATCAGGTCCTTTCCGTGCATGGCGTCGGTGTCGAAGTGCGTCCCGAACGGCCCGCGGATGCCGATCGTGTCGCCGGGCTTCAGTTGGTCGTGCATGATGCCGGTGAGCGTGCCGGCTTTGCGGATGCCCAGCTCGAGGTAATCTCCGCGCGTCGGTGAACTCGACACCGAAATGGGCGCCTCCCCCGCACCCGGAATCGACACCTGCACGAACTGTCCCGGCTTGTGACCGAACGGCTTCCCGTCGCAGCGGACGATGCGGAAGAGCTTCTCCGTGGGGGTGAGGTCCTCGATCGACTCCAAGGTGCAGGGGTACGGACGGTAGAGCGATTCAGCGGAGGCGTCTCCGGCACGGCTGCCGGCAGGCTGGCTCATGACGGTCCCCTTGGTTGGGCTGGTATGCTGCCGAGGACCGGACGCGGACGCCCGGACCGGACACAGTTTATGGGGACTTCCGGACGAAGTCAAGGCGCACCTCGGCCGGGTTCGTTCATTTACCGGCTGAATGAAGGGCCGGACGCACTGCGACTTGCATACGCCCGGCGTCATCCTATAATGGCTCCGTGTGCACGGCGTTTGATTTGACTGCGAGGAGGCCAATCGACATGAAACTCGGATTCAGCACGCTGGGATGTCCGGACTGGACCATCGAGGAGATCGCGGCCAACGCCGGGAAATACGGCTTCGACGGCGTGGAGCTGCGGACGCACACCGACGGCCGGCACTTCAAACCCGACGCGTCCCTCGCCGAGGCCGGGAAGGTCGGGGAGCTGTTCCGGTCCAGGGGGACCCGGGTCTTCTCACTGTCGGCGTATACACGGTTCGGCTCGACCGACCGGGCGGAGCTGGCGACGAACCGCGACACGCTGCTGCACGTTCTCGATCTGGCGAAGGCCGTGGGAGCGGACTTCGTGCGGACGTTTGCCGGGCAGTTCGGCAACACTAAGACGCGCGAGCGGGCTGTGGCCGACGCCGCCGAGCACCTCATCCCCTGCTGCGCGAAGGCCCGCGAAGTCGGCGTCGCACTCGGCGTGGAGACCCACGACGACTGGTGCGACCCGGCGATGATCCGCGCCCTCCAGGAGCGCGTCGGCAAAGGCTTCGGGGTCGTGTGGGATTTCCCCAACGCGATTCGCGTGACCGGGAAAGGCGTCCGCGAGCAGTTCGACGCACTGAAGGGGAGCCTCCTCTACTGTCACGTCAAGGACTGGCGGCGTGAGGACGACGGGAAGCACCGGCTCGTTCGCGTCGGCACGGGCGAGGTGCCCGTCCGGGAAGCGGTCGAACTCCTCAGGGAGAACGACCTCGACCTCTTCCTGTGCTTCGAGCACGAGAAGATGTGGCACCCGGAACTGCCCGACCCGGCGGAGGCGTTCCCGGCTTACGTGAGCACCATGAGGCGTATCCTGTGACGCAGATCGGAGGGTTGTCGATGCGGTTTCTCATGACGCTGAGTTCGCTCGTTGTGTGTGCGGCGTTCGCCGACGCCCTCCATGCCGAGGAGATTCCGGCGAACGGCGTCTCCTTCGACCCGCCGACCTTGCACTGCATCGGCGTCCGGTGGTTCGTCAAGGAAGCGGAGCATCCCGAGGCCGCCGTCACGGTGGATTATCGGAAGAAGGGCGAGGCCGAGTGGAGACGTGCGATGCCGCTGCGCCGCGTCGAGACCGCCGCACTCCAGGAGCGAAAGCCCCCCGAGGGCACGAGCCTCTACGCCGGGAGCATCTTCGACCTGGCGCCGGACACCGACTATGACGTCCGGTTGACGCTGACCGACGCGAACGGCAAGGAGGTGGCGTGGACGCAGGTGCTGCGGACCTGGAAGGAACCGGTCCCCCCTGCGGCGAAGCGGACGCTGCACGTTCATCCCCAGACCCCGGGCGGCGGCTCCACGCCCTATGCCCCGATCTTCGGCTTCGAGGCGGCGGACAAGCAGGCCCTGCCGGGCGATCTGATCCTCGTCCACAGGGGCGTCTACCAGGGCCCGCTCACGCTGACGAAGAGCGGCACCGCCGACGCACCGATCGTCTGGCGTGCGGCCGGCGACGGTGAGGTCGTCATCGAAGCCCCCGCCGACAAGGCCGCCCTCGCGGCCGGCGACCGCGAGTATCTCTTCTTCGAGGGGCTCACCTTCCGCAACGCCCACTGGGCGCTGGTGCTGCACAACGCGAATCACGTGACGGTGAGACGGTGCAGTTTCCTGAACGTCTCGTGCGGCGTCACCGCCGACTACAGCCAGGAGCGGCTGTTCATCGCGGACTGCGTGTTCGTGGGGCCGCGGACGTGGCCGCCCGACAAGACACGCAAGGAGGAGGACCGCGGGGTCCAGCTCTCGGGCGTCGGACACGTCGTCGCCTTCAACCGCATCAGCGGCTTCCGTGACGGGGTGGACACCCGGCCGAGGATGCCCGTCCGCGGCATCGACATCCATAACAACGACATCAGCGAGTGCACCGACGACGGGATCGAACTCGACTATGCCGAAAGCAACTGCCGGGCCTTCCGCAACCGCATCACCAACGTCCCGATGGGCATCAGCTTTCAGCCGTCGCGCGGCGGGCCGAACTACGCGGTCAGGAACGTGCTGCTGAACGTCGGACACGAGTCGTTCAAGCTGCACCTCACCCCCGTGAAGCCCGGACACATGACCTCGGGCGGCGTCATTCTCCACAACACGGTTGTGAAGAAAGGCCCGCCGTTCCGCGTGTGGTCGAACGAGGGACCCGCACGCTACTTCTACGCCCGGAACAACCTGTTCGTAACCCGCGACGCGTCGAACGCCGTCGAGATCACCTGTCCCATGGACCACGCCGATTTCGACTACAACCTCTACGCCGCGGACAAGCCCTTCGGCCGGTTCGCCTACTGGAACAAGGAGCGCTACCAGACCCTCGAGGACTTCCGGAAGGCCACGGGCCAGGAGCGTCACGGGATCGTCCTGACGAGCATTCTGGGAATCCTGGCGTCGGGGGTTCTCCCGCCGGCAGACAAGAACGAGAAGATGCCGATTGCGCTGAACGACCTCCGCCTGGCCGCGGGCAGTCCGGCCATCGACAAGGGCGAGGTGCTGCCGAACGTCAGTGACGGCTTCCGCGGGGCGGCGCCGGACATCGGGGCGTTCGAGCTGGGAGACCCCCTGCCCCACTACGGCCCACGCCTCGACCGGCCGGACATGTGACTTTGCGTGTCCGGGACGCCACGGATAACGTACCGTATCGCTGCGGACCGAAAGCTCTGAGGGGGCAAACCATGTTCAGGCAGATGGCGACGGTATCGCTCTTGGCCATGGTCCTGGCGTCGGTCTCGTGGGCACAGGGGGACGAGAAGACGAAGCCACTGGTCTATCCCGCACCGGCCCAGATGAAGGCGACGGGCGGCGTGATGACGGTCGGCAGGGATACGCGGATCGTCGTCGCGCCGGGCACCGACGAGAAGGTGCGCGCCGTGGCCGGGATGCTGGCGGAGGAACTCGGGAAGGCGCTCGACGCCCCAGGCGGCAAGCTCACCATCGCCGAAGACGACGGACGACTGACGGTCCTGGGCTCACCGAACATCCTCGTGACCCAGGCCGGGGAATGGAAGAATGCACAAATCCTCGCCGGGCTCCAGGGCCTCTCCCAGAAGCAGGGGGCCTACACACTGACCGTGACGCCCATCGGTCCGGCCGCTATCAGGGGCCGTGACGCCGCCGGGGCATACTACGGGGCCTGCGCAGTGCTTCAGCTCTTCACGAAGACCGGCCCCGGGAAGGGCGAGATCCGCTGCGCAAAGATCATCGATGAGCCCTACCACAAGTACCGCGGCATCCGCTCGACGCTCCCGCGGGGCATCCCACGTGAGGGCGAAATCACCCACGAATACTACCGCAATCTCCTCAGGCTGTGGGGCTTCTGCCGGCTCAACCACGTCTGGGTGCAGGGGTGCTCGTGGAACACGCCCCTGCGCCGGCACCCCGAACTCGGGTGGGTCGACGAACTCACCGTCGACCAGGCGAAGGAGATCGTCAACTTCGCCGGACGGCACTTCCTCAGCATGGACGGGTCGCTCGACTGGCAGTGGCTCTACTACAAGTACAAGCACCTCGCCGAACTCAACGACGGGGAAACGTGGGACGACACGCAGAAGAAGGTCCGGCGGATGAGCCGCGTCAACCCGTGTCCCTCGAACCCCGAGACCCTCAAGCTGATGACCGAGCAGATGGAAGACACGATGGACGTGCTGACGGGCGACCACTTCCAGGTGCCGATGGACGAGATGTATCAGGAATACCACGGCTCTCGCTGGGCGGCGTGCCCGCTGTGCAAGGGGAAGGACCCGGTCAAGCTGTGGGCCGAGATGGCGAACAAGCTGGTGGCGAAGGTGCTGGAGA
>DATKVD010000275.1:0-2141 GCA_035530235.1 Planctomycetota bacterium
CGCACCAACGGGTTCACCATCGACGTGCTGAGGACGACCTCCGAGAAGGGACACTACTTCGGACTGGTACTGATTGAGTGACGCACGGCCGGCGCGCTGACGAAGCACGGCTGGACAAGCCAGCCGTGGCACAGGAATGAGGGAAGGCAACAGATGGCACGAGGTAGGACAATCACGTTTGGTGCGGTGGGGGACATCGCGTTGTGGAAGGAAGTGGCGGACGAGATGAACGTGCACGGTGCGGACTGGCCGTTCGCGAAGATGAAGCGTCATCTCGCCCGTGCGGACGTGCTGTTCGGGAACATGGAATCGGTCGCCATCCCGAGACGCTACCCGAAGCGAAAGATCGACCCGCGGGGTCTGGTGTCGTCGGTGCCGGGCCCGGCGGGGGCGCGGGCGCTCAGGCGTGCCGGGTTCGACTTCCTGAATATGGCCGCCAACCACGTGCTGGACGCCGGGCGCGTGGGACTGGACTACACGCAGGGCGTCCTCGAAGCACAGGCAATCGTGACCGGGGGCGTCGGCCGCACGCCCAGTGACGCCCGTGCACTCAAGACCGTCCGAAAGCGAGGCATCACGTTCGGGTTCCTCTGCTACGCCGAGGACAACAACTACACCCTGGGTGAGACGCGTGCGGGCATCGCCTACTACGAGCCGGACGCGGTGGTCGAAGACGTGAGACGCCACCGCGACGCCGTGGATGTGCTGGTGGTGTCGGTTCACGCGGACCTCGAATTCATGCCGACGCCGTCGGTCCCGCGGCTCGAGAACTTCCGGCGGATCGCCGCCGCCGGGGCCGACATCGTCCTCGGACATCACCCCCACGTGCCCCAGGGGTGCGAGATGGTGGACGGGTGTCTCATCGCGCATTCGCTGGGGAACTTCGTCTTCAACGCCCACACCTCGCCCTACCTGAAGGGCAACGGTCCGCACACGTGGCATTCGTTCGTGCTGCTGGTGAAGGTGGGCAAGGACGGCGTGCGGTCGTTCGAGCGGGTGCCGTTCGAGATTCACGAGCCGCCCGAGCAGCGGCCGCACCCCCTGACGGGACGGGCCCGGCGGGACGCGCTCCAGTACCTCGAAAGGCTCGACCGCCACCTCCGCCGGCCGGCGTTCATCCGGAAGACCTGGCGGAAGAAGGTCCGGAAGACCCTCGAGATCCATCTCAAGCTGATGAAAGAGATGGACGCCGACCGTGTCATCGACGAGATGGTGGGCCGGCTGTGGCTGGTGCCGGAGAACCGTCGCTGGACGGAAGAGGTCCTCGCGATGGGCCGCGAGGCCTATGAGGCCCGCCGACGCAGGAGACCCGATCCCCTGCACCGGCCGTATTACCACTTCACCCGCTCAAAACCACGTGGTTAGGGGGAACGAATGGGACGCACCGGCAGGATCACGCTCGTTCTCCTCGCGGGGGTGTGGGTCGCTCTGCTGGTCACCTACGTCCTGGCGATCAACGGAAAGCCGGTCGACATCGACCGCGTGGGCGTGGAGGAACCGTCGGGCATCGTGTTCCACGCCGGACGCGGGACGCTCTTCGTCGTCGGCGACCAGGGCAAGATCTACGAGATGAAGACCGACGGGACGGGCGTCAACCAGCGTGACCTCGCGGAGGGCGGGTGGATCGACCTCGAAGGGGTCACGTTCGACCCGGCGACGGGACTGCTCTACGTCGTGGTCGAGGGCCGTGACCGCATCCTCGAGGTGGACCCGGACAAGCTGGTCATCCTGCGCGAGTACGAGATCCCGCGCACCTGGCAGGGAAAGACGGTCCTCGACGCGGGCGGACAGGGCCTCGAAGCGATCACGTTCGTCCCGGACGCGAAGCACCCCGAGGGCGGGACGTTCTTCGTCACGAACCAGGGCTTCGCCGACAGTCCGCCGGAAGACGCCTCGGCGCTCCTCCAGGTCGAGCTGCCGCTTAGACGCAAGCCCGCGGAAAACGCCGATGCGAAAATCCTCGACTACGTCCGGATGGACGTGTTCGACCTGAGCGGGCTCCACTACGACGCGAAGCGGAGAAGTCTCTTCGTCATCAGCGACGGCGGCAACGCTCTCATGCGCATCACGCCGAAGGGAAAGGTACTCAAGACCGAACGCCTGCCCGGCCGGAACCAGGAAGGAATCACCGTCGACAACAA
>DATKVD010000276.1:0-20630 GCA_035530235.1 Planctomycetota bacterium
TCCCGACAGGTCAGCAGCTTCGAGCCCGCCATTGCCTCGGAGGGACAGGAAGAGGCCGCCGCCTTCAAGCGACTCGCACACCAGGTGCAGGACATGGCCGTTGAAGTCGCCAAGGCCATGGACACCGGGAACACCGCCGCCGCCGACCAGTACTACGTCAGACTCCAGCTCACCTGCAACCAGTGTCACCGTCTGTTCCGAGGGACGACGGTACCCGCCGAGCCGCTGCCCATTCCGGAACTCGAGACCCCGAAGCCGCCCGAGCCCGCACCCGAGCCGGGCACGGAGACCCCGGCACCTCTGCCGATCCCCGAACCCGCACCGGCGCCCGAACCGGCGCCCGCACCCGAGCCGGCACCAGGACCGCCCGAGTGACCCAACGAACGCAACCTTCACCGGGGAGACGCCCGAAAGCGTCTCCCCGCTTCTCTGTACAGGGTACCGCACCCGTCAGATGACGGCCGCGGCCGCCGCAACGGCGATATCTCTCCGACGCGACGCCTCGGGCTCCCCGGCCGACGCGTCCACCGGCAGCTTCCGCTTCTTGTCCGGGTGACGCACCTCGTAGAGCACGTCCTTCTCCACCACCAGGCACGCCGCCGGACCCCCGTAGAACCCGCACATCCCCACGTCGATCCGGATGAGACGTCCCCCGGCGCGGGTCCTCACCCCCTCCCTCGCCACCGTGTGGCCGATCACCATCCGCTTCGCCCCGTACCGTTTCAGCACCTCTGCCAGTTGTCGGGCGACTTCGTCTTCGGCACCCAGGGCAAGGCTCCGGTCCCACAGGGGCCCGCGGGGATGCATCGCGATCCCGTTCACGTCCCCCTTTTCCAGTTCCTCGCGGACGGCCGTGTTGATCTCCCCGAGCGACCGCTCCGCCATGGCCGACGTGATCCCCGCGTGGACGAACACGATGTCGTTCACCTTGACCACGGCGTTCAGTCCCCGGATCCACTTGCCGTACTTGCCCCGTGCGCTCACCGCCTCGCGATACGCCTCGGTCCCGCCGTAGGGCTCCGCCTCCGCCGGGTTCACGTACCGCCAGTCACCCAGCAGCACCATCGCCTCGTGGTTGCCGATGAGGGCGTGCACCGCCCCACCCGCCTTCGCCGCCTGTCCCTCCAGTCTCATCAGCAGGTCCATCGCTTTCTTCGAATCCGTCCCGCGGTCCAGCACGTCACCCGTCTGCACCAGGTGGGTCTTGCCCGCGGTCCAGTTGTTCTCGTCGTCGATCACCTTCGCGGCGCGCAGCACCTTCACGAACTGGTCGAAATCCCCGTGGACGTCGCCCACGGCGACGATGCGCTCGACGCCTTTGAAGGTGTCCTCCGCGGCGGGGGCCGCGCCCACCACCAGCACGACGGCCACGGCCGCCGCCCACGCCACCCATGACCACTTCCGCCGCTTCCACATGGTTCGACTCCCCTTAATAAATAGGGACAGTCCCTATTTAATTAACGTTCAAGTTTCAACCTTCAACTTGCGACCCCGGTCTTTCGCCAGTATCGCAGGATGCTCACGGCGAGGGGCAGCTTGGCCGTGAGGATCACGATGTCCGCCAGGGTGGATTTCAGCAGCACCGCATCCCACGTCACCGGGCCCTCCCAGTGCGTCACCGAGTAGTAGGCCATCGTGATCGCGCCGATGACCACCCCGGCGAAGGTCAGCAGGAACGCCCAGACCGCCGTCCGCCGGTAGTTGAAGAGCACCGGCGCCGCGAACGTCCCCAGCACACCGAACACGACCGGCAGCCAGTTGAACGCGGCCGCCGCGGGCGGGTGAATGCGCACGTGCAGCAAGAGTCCCCCCAGTGAGATGAGCATCAGCGCCCAGATCGCCGCACGGATGTCCTTCCTGAACATGCCATCCTCCTTCTGAACGACGGAAGAGAGACCCGAGGCTCGAGGCTGAAGGCCGTCGGTACGACTTCGCCTCTCAGCAACTTCCCGACCTCTGCGGCGGGATCACCAACGACTCTCGAGTTCCGACCTTCGAGCTGCGACTGAAATAATTGGTGCCTGTCCCGAATTAACCGAATTAACGTGAGCAGAAAGATGATATAGGGGGCGAGGGGTCACCGTCAAGCACATAACGCGTCCCTTCCAGGGGGAACCTGCGGCCGCCCGCCATTTCACCCTCCGCCAGACCCGCAAAAACCTGTTGACACGGCGATGTCTGAGAAGGACGATGTCAGGGGCCTCGTCCGGCTCTTCCGGCTCGCGGGTTGGAGAGCGGCGCGGACGGATGAGGGCGCTGCGGGAGCCGTATCACACGCAGTTGGAGGGCCCGGAGATGGACGGGATGACGCCGGAGACGCCTCCCGAAGAGGAGACGGAAGCGGGGTCGAAGGGCGGGCGGCTGGCCGACAAGAGGCGGATCGTCCGTGACCTGGGCAGCCCCCCGGGGACGGAGCACGAGCCGAAGGGCTATTTCGCGCCGTCGGTCGTCAGGGTGGTCGTCTTCTACCTGATCATCCTGAACGTGTTGGCAGCGGCCGTGGTCGGCGTGCTCGGCATCTGGGAGCAGATCCCGGTCGACGTGGTGGCGAAGGCCATCAGCAGCTTCGCCGTGCTGACCTGCGCAGCACTCCTCTTCTACGCCGTCAACGAGCACTTCGGCTGAGACGGACATATCGCCGGATTGACGTGCCACGGCTGGCTTGTCCAGCCGTGCGTTCCCCCCCGATGGTAGAAGCACGGCCTGCGAGCAGGCCGTGGCACAGGGGTTGTGAATCAGTCGCCAAGCCCCGTGCATTGGCGATTGAGCGTCTCCGTTGCCTTCTCCGGCTCGTGGGCTCTGCGAGTGCAGCGGACGCGCGCTCGTGCGGAAACGATACTAACGGAAGTCGGCAGCCCGACCGATGCCTCAACCGCAGGACAGGAAACGTCTGTACTTCTTTGTCGGCTGCCTGTACTTCCTGGCGGTCATCCTGGCGGTGAGGGCTGCATTTGAACTGGAGTCGGGGCCGACCGATCTGCTGATCCGTCTCATGGTCCCACTGATGATGGCCCGCACGTGCGCGGTCGACGCCCGGTTGATGGGAAAGCCGATCCATCTTCTTCGCCAGTGGCACATTCTCCTGGCGTGGCCCGTCGCGTTGCCGATCTGTCTCGTGAGGTCCAGGGGGTGGCGCGGTCTCGGGCTGCTCGTCGTGCACTTGATCGCTGTTCTAGTTGTTATTGCTATTGTGCTGTTGGCGAGGGTAACCTGGATCCACCTTGCCCACGGGAAGATCACGCTGTGACGCCGCATTTAATTCGGGACAGTCACCTGTTATGTGGGGGCCGCGGGCGCCGTGTGGCGACTCCGTGACGCGCGATCGCGCGAGAAAGGGGGTCCGGATGGAAGACCTGCAACCGATGGGAGAGACGCAGCCGACGGGAGAGATGCGGCCGACGGAAGAGATGAGGCCACCGGAACAGAAGCATTCGGGTCTCGGCGTCGCCTCGTTTGTCATCTCGGTCATCACGGTCGTCCTTGCCTTCCTGTTGATCGTGGGCGCCGGGGTGCTGGAGGTGACGACGCCCGGCGGCGTCGATGAGGAGTCGGCGGTCGCCATCGTGGTCGGACTCCTCATCATCGGATGCATGGTGATCGACCTCGTCGCCCTGGGGCTTGGCATCGCCGGACTGGTTCAGAGGGACCGGAAGAAGGTGTTTGCGGTCCTGGGAACGGTCTTCAGCGCCGCGACCATCCTCGGCATCATCTTCGTCATCATGTTAGGAATGATGGCGGGGTAGAGGGCGCGACATGCCCGACCTTGACGTGCGCATCGAAGCGCTGCCGCCGCTCCAGACGGCCGCCCCGCTCCACCAGTATTCGCGGCGGAAGGAGCGTCGATGACACTGTTCAAAGACACACCGGGCAACGTGATCTTCCTCGGCGGGGTGGTGCCGGGACTCATCCTGTGCCTGGTCGCCGTGAACCTTGCGACGGGATGCGTCTGGTGGCCGTCGCGGAGTGGGATCGAGGTCTACACGGACCTCTGGCGCGTGGCGGGCACCGTCGGCTTCAAGACGGGCATCGCGGCGGCGTTCGTCTCGTGGCATCTGCTCGCGAACCTGAAGCGAGCCGGTCGATATGCCGAGCTGTGCCTGGCGGGGTCCATCGTCGTGGCCGCGGTCGGCCTGGTCCTCTGCGTCATCGGTTTCTTCGTCTAGCCCCGCACTTGATTCGAGACGGTCACCTGCTATTTCGCGCCGCCGTGGGGCGGCAGGAATGCGGAGGGTCCCCCTGTTCAGCGGTGGGCCTTGTCGCGGCAGAGGTCGAGGTAGCGCTTGACCGCGTCGGGCGGGACGTTCCACGGGATGTGGTTGCCGATGCACATGAAGTAGCCCCCGCAGATGCGCGCGGTGTCGAGCATGGAATCGACCATGGCCTCGATCTCGTCGGGGTTGTTGCGTGAGAGCACGCGGTTGTCGCCCTCGCCGGCGAGGACGCAGTCTTTGTGCCGCCGCGCGACGGCCTTGAAGTCGGTGTAGGGCTCGGTGATGAGACCCGACGTCCCGCACGCGAACAGGTCGTCCACGTAGCGGTCCAGACACCCGTCGGCGGTGAAGGTGACCCGCTTGCCGGCGGCCCGCACGATCCCCCAGAACTCCTCGTAGCGGGGGAAGATGTACCGGTGCATCCATTCGGGCGAGCAGACGGGTCCGCGCGAGGTCACGATGTCGTCGTGACAGTGGACAAAGCGGATGGGCAGCCGCGCGAAGACGCGGAACGCCCGACGGCTCAGCTCCGCAAACTCGTCCATCAGCCTCTCGAAACGTGCGTCCAGGCACGTCTCCAGAAACAGCTCCCACCCGAACGTCAGCATGGGCCACATGAAGAGCGTGTTGTAGAACCAGACCGAAGCGGTCGAGCCCTCGGGGGCCTCGTCGCCCCACTCGTCGGGGAACTGGGCACGGTAGAACCGGTAGAGCTCCTCCTCGTCGCGGTAGTCGCGCGATTCGACGACGGGCCAGTCGGTGAAGTCGCCCTCCTGGAGCGGCGAGAACGCGAACACGTCGTCGGCGCTCCTGAAGAACCGCTCGCCGTGCTGCCACGTCCAGGTCATCCCGTCACCCCACCGGACCGCCCGACCGCCCTGCGGGTGCTCGACGCTCGACACCGTCTCGCCGTCGAGGACCGGACGGGGGAGGGGGTCGTCCGTGTCGGGAATCGCGAGGGTAAGCTGCGGATAGAGTTCGATCATCTTCTGCCGGCACCGTCTCGGGTGCGCGTAGTAGTCGATGCCGGTGATGAAGGTCTCGGCGTCGGGACAGGACCAGTGCTCCCAGTGGGGAATGTGCCCCGCCCGGCGTCCCATCAGTGCAAGATACCTGTCGGAAAGTGTCACGCGAACTCCTTTCAATTGGGGACAGTCAGCCTGCGACTCGACCATCACCCCGGTCCCGGCGGGGCCGCTGCGCTGCGGACGGTTTCGAAGAGGACGCAGGCCAGGATGACCAGTCCGCCCAGCGCCGTGCGGAGCACCACGGTCTCGTGATGGATCAAATACCCGAAGAGCGCCCCGTAGAAAGGCAGCAGCGTCGCGATGACACCTACGGTCTTCGCGCTGAGACTCTTGAAGCTCGCCGCGAACAGGGTCTGCGGGGCCGCGGTGAACACCACGCCCAGGAGCAGGAGCAGTCCCGCCGTGCGAGGCGGACAACTCACGCCCGTCGCGAAGATCCAAGGCAGCAGCACGACGCCCGTGATGAGCATCTGCCAGAACATGAACGCGGAGCTCGAGTACTCCCGGACGTATTTCCGGGTGATGAGGTTCCGTGCCATGAAGAAGAGTCCCGACAGGACGCCGAGGGCGATGCCCCGGGTGACGGTGTTCGACAGGCTCATTCCCGGGGTCATGATGAGGATGCCCGCGAAGACGGCGACGGCCAGGGCGACGTCCGATTTCCTGAGCTTCTCGCGGAACACGAAGGGCTCGACGAGCGCGGTGAAGACGGGATAGGTGTGGAGCGCAAGGATGGCGACGGCCGCGCCCGACACCCGCAGCGCCTGGAAATAGGTGAGCCAGTGGGCGCAGAGCAGCAGTCCCGCCGCGATGATGCCGCCCCAGTGCCCGGCGCGCTTCACCGTCGCCGGTGACCGCAGGACCCGCAGCAGCAGCCACAGCGCCGCCGCCCCCACGAGCGACCGCAGACAGATGATGTGCGTCACGGGCAGCGCGATGCCTTTCGCGAACATCGCCGTCCCGCCCCACATCAGCACCGCGATATTGAGCTGGATGAGACTGATCCGCTTCGGCTGCACGGTTCTCCTCCACCAAGGCGTTGAAGTGCCGAAAGGACGATTCGGCAGGGCACCAGCTTTCGCTTCGGGGAAGGTATCTTGACGTGGCGGCGAAATCCAGAATAATCAGGCGGGAGTGCAGCCGGTGCACCAGCGCGGACGTGGGGGCCTCGCGGGCCGGCACGACGGGATGGCCCTCAAGCTGGCGCGACATTGACCGGGAGTCCTTCGCATGATACGCGACGAACCGTACTGGAAGCTGAAAGCGCCGCCGCCATCGGGGAGGCGGAAGAGGAGACAGACATGGCGATGATTCTGGTTGACGGCGATGGCAACTACGTGAGCACATGTGCCCTGTGCGACAAGGTCCTCAGCGACCCCATCTTCGCTACGACGCACTTCATCGAGGACCTAAACCACCATCTGTATCAGTACAGCGACGCCGGCATCCATTGGGACTGCTACGCGAAGTGGGAATTCCAGGAGGAATTCGCATCTCTGTATTTTGAGGCTGTGCGGGGATCTCCCAGGGACAGGCGATTCTGGCGTGTCCTTGCCGAATCCGGCGACATCTACGTCGAGTATGGCACCGCCCTCGGTGAGGTCGGCGTGCTGTTGCGGATGTCGGGAACCGAGGACAGCGTGCCTCGGGACAGGTGGCCCGAATGGCTCGACGGTGGTTATCTCAAGGATTCTCCTCATCCTCTCCATCGAGCGGCGGTCGAGAACGCGCTCCCGTTCCTGCGGTCTGTCCGCCTTCCTGAGGCCGGATGATGTATTTGGGGTGACGCGCATCGACTGCCGGGTGCTCCGGCTCAGGTCATCTCCAGCGAGATGACGGTGTCTAGGGGGTCGGGGAGCCGGGTGCCGGGGAGCGTCAGCCACGCGTCGGGGGAGTCGTGCGGCACGTTCCAGGGGACGTCGATGCCGACCTCGGATCCGTCGGCGAGCACGCGGGCGCGACGCACCTTTCCGCGCAGGCCCTCGAGCGCCGCCGGTCCCATCGGCTTCTCGAAGAGGTGTGCGTAAAGCGTCCTGCCCTTGCGGGTGAAGCGTCCCCAGTCGGGTTTCGGCAGATCGGCTGCGCCGCAACCATAGATGCTGTCGGCATTTGCGTCCATCCACCGGCCGACCGCCTCGAGACGCTCCACGCTCTCGGCGGGTATCTCGCCCAGGGCCGTCGGCCCCACGTTCAGCAGAAGGTTCCCGTTCTTCGAGACGCAGTCGATCAGCATGCGCACCACCTGCGCGGGACTCTTGTAGTCGTGGTCGTCACGCGCGTAGCCCCAGTGGTTGTTCAACGTCATGCAGCTTTCCCACATGATGCGCTTTCCGGTCTCGTCGGTGCAGCACGCGGTCGGAATGGCCTGCTCGGGGGTGTGGAAGTCGCCGTATTTCATCGCCTCGGCGATGCTCTTCCGCCGGTCGCCCAGACGGTTGTTGATGACGATGCCGGGCTGCAGCTTGCGCACCATCTTCACCATCTCCGTCGCGCGCCACGTCTCGCCGCTCATCTCGTCGTAAGAGAAATCGAACCACATGACGTCGATCTTGCCGTAGTTCGTCAGCAGCTCGCGCACCTGTCCGTGCAGGTAGTCGAGGTAGCGGTTGAAGTCGCGCTTCCGCGCCTTGGCCGCCTCGTCGTTCTCGCGCGGGTGCACGCGATCTACGGGATAGTCCGGATGGTTCCAGTCGATGAGCGAGTGGTAGAACCCGACCTTGAGTCCCGCATCGCGAAAGGCCTCGACGTACTCCGCGACGAGGTCGCGCTTCGCCGGGGTCCGGGTCGCCTTGAACTCGGTGAGTTTCGAATCGAACAGGCAGAACCCGTCGTGGTGTTTGGTGGTCATCACGGCGTATTTCATGCCGGCGCGCTTCGCGAGCGCGGCCCACGCGCGCGGGTCGTAGCGCACGGGGTCGAACTCGTCGGCGTACGCCCGGTAGACGTCGTCCTCATACTGCTCGATGCGCCGGATCCACTCCCCCCGGGCGGGGATGGCATACAGCCCCCAGTGGATGAACATCCCGAAGCGTGCGTCGGTCCACCAGTCGGTGTGACGTGACTGTCCCCCGTCGTGGCTCATCATGACCCCTCCGCCCAGAAGCCGTTCGGCATCGTGAATTGTGATTTCAGATAGAACCCGAGCAGTCGTTCGCGCATCTCCGCCTCGACGCCCTTCGCGTCGGGATGCCCCACGAGGTTGTTCCGCTCGTCCGGGTCGCGCTCAATGTCGAAAAGCAGCAGACCGCGGCCGTGTTCGTCGGCGACGTACTTGTGCCGGTCGGTGCGCGCCATGACGATGCGCCGGCCGTGGGAGGAGACCTCGCTGAACGCCGCCTCGCGCAGTGTCGTCGACGGGTCCTCCAGGAGCGGCACGAGCGACTTTCCCATGCAGCCCGTGGGGGTCTCGAGGCCCACCGCCTCGAGGACCGTCGGCAGGATGTCCACGGTCTGGGCGAGCGCCGCGGAGCGTCTGCCGCCGCCTTCGCCCCCCGGACGACGCACCACCAGCGGCACCCGCAGCGCACTCTCGTAGAACCGAGACTTGTGCAGCATCCGGTGGTCGCCCAGCATCTCCCCGTGGTCGCTCCAGAAGACCACCAGGAGTTCGTCTAAGACGCGTTTACGCTCGCAGGCGGAGAGGATCTCCCCGAACCACCGATCGATGAGTGCGATCTTTCCGTAATAGGCGGCACGGATCCGTCGGATGAGGTCGGCGGTGAGTGCGTCACCCCAGCGGAGGCGCTGCCACTCGGCGGCGTGCGGGGGCACCCAGTCGCCGGGCTCGGCGGGGTCGATGGGCGGCGGGGTGTCCGCCGGGTCGAACATGTCGGCGTATTCGCCCGGCGGGTCCCAGGGCTCGTGGGGTCCGCCGAACCCCACAAAGAGCGCGAACGGCTCGTCACGGTCGTACCCTTCGATGAACCGCACCGCCTGTCGGCCGATGTAGCTGTCCATGAACTCCTCGACGGGCAGCGGACTCGGCCGGACCACCGGCACGCCCCGCTCGTGCCCCAGCCGACGACGGTCCTCGTAGTCGTCACGGAACGTCTTCAGCAGTCCGAGGTCGTTCCAGTGGTCGGTCATATAGGAGTCGGTGTTGCGGGTGGCCCAGGGACCGGTGGTCTCGTGGACGTCGTCGAACCCGCGGGCGTGCAGGTAGGGCTCGCGGTCCCGCATGTGCAGGCCGCCCTGCGGGTAGTAGTGCGACTTCCCGATGTGCGCGGTGCGATAGCCGGCGTGCCTGAGCCGTCGGAAGAGCGATTCGTCCTGTGGGGCCAGCTCCCCGGCATTGCCCCACATGTCGTGGTTGTGGACGTATCGGCCGCAGAGGAACGACGCCCGTGCGGGCATGCACAGGGGACTCACGGTGCAGGCGTGGGTAAAGTGCGTGCCCTCGGCGGCGAGCCGGTCCATGTTCGGGGTCTTGAGCTGCGCATGACCCGCACCGCTCAGGCAGTCGGCCCGCTGCTGGTCGGTCATCAGGATGAGAACGTGCGGTTTCTCAGCGCTCATCGGGTCTCCTTCCTGATCAGTCGGAGCGGGTCATCGCCCTGTCCCTCGCGAAGCACCATGAGGGCCAGCTCCGGGCCGAATCCGTCCGGCGGCTTGAAGGTGGCCGGCCCGTCGGCCGTCTGACGGTGCTTCGTCCGCTCGTGCCTGCCGGTGACGCAGTCGAGCCACAGCAGGTCGTAATTCCCGGCATCCAGGGCGCTCACGCCCAGTCCCCGGCCGACACTCGACCCGTAGAGGGCATGGCGGTCACGTCGCGGCTTTCCCGCGGTCATCACGTATTGCGTGTCGTCACGGCGCAGCGAGTCGTCCGGCACCGCATCAGGAGCGACGTGGAGCCAGGCCCTCATGAACCTTGCCGCGTGTCCGCAGGCTTCCAGGTCCTCCTTCGCGGTCTTCTCGATGTCCATCCCCAGGACCATGACGTGGGCGCCGGCCATGGTGCAGGCCCAGAGCTTCGCCCGGTGCTCGGCGGCGGCGCCCCACGGGGCGCACTCGCTCAGGTTCAGGCCGTATCGGCCCTTCGCCTCGCCGAACGCCCTGACGAGACCGTCGTGAAGCTCCGCCGCACTCTTCACGTTGTACTGGATCGCGAACTGATCGATGTTCGGGTCGTCGGCGAACTCGCGGAAGCTCAGGCCGTTGAGCTTGTGGACCGCGATGGGGTGTTTACGGTCGTCGGCCGCACGGAGGGTCGCGGCGATCGCCGAGACGCGCTTCGCACTCAGACGCTCCTGGTACTCCTCCGCGACGCACCAGATGAGATGGTCGTGATGCTTGAAGCGTCCGACCAGTGCCTCGAGGAACGTCTTCTCCCACGGCCCGACTTCATCCCCCGTGTCCCAGACACGGGCACTGTCGTCGTAGATGAAGAAGAAGACGACGATGCCCGCCTCATCCATCGCCTTGAACCACCGCTCCCACTGGTCGAGCAGCTTCGCGTTGAGGGGTCTTTTGGGGTCGTGGTCGATGAACGGGTTTTCCGTCCGGTCGCCGTCGCCGCCGTGGGAGCGGACCGCCATCAGGTAGATGCAGTTGGCCCCGGTCCCCCTGAGCTTGTCGATGAGCTTCATCTGGTCGCCGTCGCGGGTGCCGTCGGCGTTGAGCTTCCCACGGTACAGGAACCCCTCCGGGTCGCCGGGCCCGCACATGAAGAAGCACGTGCCGTCCTTCCGCAGCCACTGCGGATGCTTCGGGTCGGGGGTGACCTGTGCGTGCAGGCCGACGCACAGCACCGTGACAGCGCAGCAGAGCAGCGCGAGTCTCGTCACTCCGCGTTCCCCTTTGCGTTTCGATCCGTGACGGCGTCGACCAGCAGTCTCAGTGCATGGTTCTCCGTCTTTGGTCCCTGGACGTTCCGGGCGTCATTCCAGCTGAGGACGACGTCGAGCGAGGGGATGACGACCATCGCCCGCGGGCCGCCGTGACCGAAGCAGCCGTAGGCGTCGAGGGGCGCGTCGGGCCAGTGTCGTCTGCCCTTGCGGTCGGTGCCGTTCGTCCACCAGAGGAAGGAGTAGCTGCCGAGGTGGTCGCCCTGGTTGTCGGGGACGCTCCTGGAGCCGATGGAGCGCTGGCCGCCGAGCATCGCGGCGGCGAGGCCCCTGGAGCGCGGGACCGTGTTGGGAAGCGGACCCGTGACCGCCTGCCGGGCGTGAGCGGCACTGATGAGCTGTCTGTCCCTCCACGTCCCTCCGCACAGGTAGAGCAGTCCGAACCGGCAGAAGTCCCGCGGGGAGATGCCCGCACGTCCGGCACGGTCCTTCGTTCCGAACGCCATGAGCGTGGGACGGTCCTCGCAGCCGATGGGGTCGCTCAGCAGCGGACGGAGGACTTTCACGTCGACGTCCTCGAACGTCGCCCCGTAGACACCCTTGAAGAGGCAGTCCCAGAAGAGTGCCATCTGCCAGTCGTTGTAGCAGAACGCGGTGCCGGGACTCTCGCTCACACCGTAGCAGGAGGTCTGCGTGGCACAGTGTCGCCAGGTGATCCGGGCGTCCTTGTGACCGAGGTCGGCGTTGAGTGCCGCCAGACGCGGCTCGTACCTGACGATCTTCTCGTCGAGCGAGGTGATCTTCCGGTCCTCGATCGCCCTGAAGAGGAAGTGTGCGTAGAGCGGCTTCGCCGCCGAGGCGACGTCGCCGCGCTTCGCGGGGTCCCCCCACGTATGCACCATGACGCCGTGACGCGTGACGCACCCGCGACCGCCGACGAAGTTGCTGAACGTCTCGAGCTTCGCCGCGTCCATGCCGACCTCGGCGGGGGACTTCCGCTCCCAGGTCTCACCGGGATAGACGCGCTCCCCGGCGGCCGCCCGGACCGCCGCGGCAAGGAGGACCAGGCCCATGACCTGAACTGTCCACATGCTCACGGACGCATCCCCTCGAAGGTGTTGCCGCCGGCCTGGATGCGGCGTTCGAGTTCCTCGCCGAGGTTGCGAAGCGCCGTGTGTGCCTCGGTGGGTGCGGGGTCGTCGGCCAGCTTGAAGGTGTTGCGCTCGATGCGCACGGTGTTGGTGACCCCGCGCCGGCTGCCCGAACTCGCGAACAGGTCGTTCGAGAGAAAAGTGTTGTCGTGGATGTAGATCGAGTACCGTCCCTCGGCGGCCGGGCCCCGCTCCATCCCCACGAAATAGATCGCCGAGGCCCACTGTCCCGAGCGTCCGTAGCCGCCGTGACGCGTGTTCTTGTACTCGGTCAGGGCGATGAACGTGTTCCCGTAGACCTCGTTCATCGCGTTCGGGTCGTAGCAGCCGACGTTCAGGGGCGTCGCCGGGACGTAGTCCCACTTCTGGTAGAGGGTGTACTCGTCCGGCTTGTTGGCGGCGAAGTTGGCGAAGAGGGTGCTGCGGTCGTTGCCGGTGATGAGCACCGCCGGCTGGTGCCGGTCGTACTTCACCCAGTAGTTCTGCCAGCGGTCCTTCTCCCAGTCCTGGGTGTCGTCGGTGAGCCGGTCGGCGGCAATCGCGGTGGCCTTCGATCGGACGTAGACGCCGTTGGTCATCTTGTCTTCGGGGGCGCCTTCGCCCTGAGAGTCCACCGGCAGCTTCTGGACGATGCGCATGAAGTTGTTGTAGACCTTGCAGTTCTTCACCCGGTTTCCCTCGAACTTGATGCCGTGCAGCTCGACCCGCTGGTGCTTGAACGGACGGGTCTTCGCCGGGAGGTCGGAGAGCTGCTGGTGACCGCGGGTGTCGAGGTAGTTGTCGTGGAACCGGATGCCGTCGCCCGTCAGGTGAGCCCCGCGGCCGGAGGACGTGACCCTGTTGTGGTGGATGTCGGCCCCGCCGCAGGAGGCCCCGAAGGCGTAGCCGTTCACGTACTGCTGGTGGTGGCGGACGTCGTTGTAGCTCACCTCGACGCCCGGGCCGTCACCGCCCAGACCGATGGCCCAGTGACAGCCCTCGGTGAGGAGGTTGTCGTGGACCTTCATGTTGCCGCCCTTGATGTCGAGTCGCATGATGTGGTTGCCGGGGTAATGCCGGCTTTCGAGTTCGGTGACGTGACTGACGAAGTTGTTGTGATGGACGTGACCGTTGGCGCACCCGCCGAAGTACCGGATCGGGTAGGTGCACTTCAGCCGGACGTCGGTCGAGATGCCGAAGACCTCGGTGGGCGTGTCGATGCGACGGCTCTCCACACAGGCACTGTAATACCCGACGCGTCGGCCGTGCCGGATGTGACCGTTCGAGAGCACCGCCGGGCCGCCCCCCATGAACCGCACGCCGAACACCTGCTTGTCCGTGTCGTCGCCGAACGTCACCGTGCGTCCGTCGAGGTCCAGCGTGACGTTCGCCCCGGTAATCTGGATGGCGTCTCCCGGTGCGGTGATGTCCTGTGCGAGGACGTAGGTGGTGTCGGGCTTATCGAGGATGTAGGGCGGGCCGGCGAGCTCTCCCGGGACGCGCACGGCGTCCGGCTTGGCCGCCGGGGTCAAGGTCAGGATGGGGCCCTTGGTTTCCTGCTTCGTCGCGGGATCCACGTTCACCCGGCGGTAGAAGCACGGCACGCCCGTCTCGAGACCGGTGATCCGGTGGAAGTGCCCCCAGCGGGGCTCGGTGGTGAGCGGGGTCTTCTGCCCCAAGGCCGGGGTCTTTCCATACTCGACGTAACTGAGCGCGGCGTCCTTGATATCTCCGAGCTGCCAGGTGACGACCGCTGAGGTCTCCGATACGTATTGCCACTGCCGGGCGAACGGCACACCTGCCCGGGCCGTCGTGCAGAGCCCGGCCACACAAACAAGCGCCACAAGCCCCATCGTCCTTCTCATCTCTCGACTCCCTTCACGTTTGGGACCGGCTGCAACGGGTTCATTGTAATGGGTTTGATCCCGAGGTCAACTTGTTGCAGAATTTGCCCTTATCCAGTCGTGGTCGGCGTGGTCTCCTCTTTCCCCTCTCCCCGCCTGCCGGGGGACTTTGGAGCGACAGCGGAGCGCGCAGGCAAGGGTCGGGACGAGACGGATACCGTCAACAGAGGCACGGCCCCGATGCGTCGGGGCCGCGGCACATTCAACCCACGTGGTTTTCACTGTGCCCGGTCGCGGATGAGCGTCATGGAAGACCTGTGAGGCACGCGGCGGCGGACGATCGGAAGACGCCAGTTTTTCCCGCCGTCCGAGACGGTCATGAAATCCTCATGCAGTTCGACGGCGGGCAGCGCCGACGGGGCGTCCGCACGCTCCGGCACGAGCACCCACGCGACCCGGGCCGCTTTGACATCCGCCGCGGTGTCCCACTCGAGACGCGGCAGGACATAGTCGTCGCGCCTGCTGCAGCTGAGCTCGATCGTGCTCTGCGGGACAATATGAAGCCGGGCCGGGTGGTTTGTGATGGCTGCCGGCTTCTCCGCGGTGATGTCGGCGCCTTTCGGCCCGTGGAAATTCCAGGTGACCGTGCCGGGCACGGTCAGCTCGACGTCGTCGAACAGGACGTAGAACCGCTTGTCGATGAGATACACGTGCCGGTCAAAGCGCGCCACCCTGGGACCGTATCCCTGCTCGATCCGTGAGACGACGTAGTCGATGTCCCTGGAGGGCGAGAGGTCGTCCAGAGACGCGATCGGGTTCCACTGCACCTCCTGACCCCGGCCGTCGATGAGCACGGTATTGTGCGGCGGCGTGGAGTTGCTGGGATGCTTCGGGTCAGTGACGGACATCCTGCCCGACCAGTCATGTCCGTAGCCGGGGTCGGCGAGGAGCGTGACCCCGAACGCGTCGAGCACCACCGAATTCAAATCGAACTGGCAGTGCGGATCGTCGTAGATGTTCCCGCGCCCGCGTCCCGCCTTGATCGCAAGGAAGCGCGTATCCGGGTCGGTCATGCTCTCACGCAGCACGCCGATGCCCGTCCTCCGGAACACCATGCAGGTCGGCAGGTCGTCCGGAGGGGCCGCTTCGAGTTCCGGGTCTCCGACGATGAACCCGAACGTGCCGGCGTCGGGCAGCTGGTCGGCCCACCACTGCAGACGCGTATCCCGGAATTCCGCCGCCAGCACCAGGGCACAGTCACGCGCCCCGCCGAGCGGGCCGTAGCTGTCGTCACAGAAGTTCGCCACGTGCTTGCCGCCGATGCACCCGTAAAGAATCGGATAAGCGGTGCGCTCGAGCTTGCGACTGCGCTGCTGCATGATCTCCGGCCAGCCGTTCTCCTTGAGTGCTTTCAAGAACTCCAGTGCATGACCCATCCCGTACGTCCAGTAGCCGCCGTGCTCCAGGGCGGAGCCGTCGTCGTCGTACCATTCCACGAAGCGAAGGACGTGCGCGCGGGCGATCTCGATCTCCCGCGTGAAATCCATGACGTCGCCGTCGAGCGCGATGAAGAGACACCCCGCGCCGCTCGAGAGCACCGCCAGCCAGTTCATCGTCCGGTTGCCGTTGAGATAGGGGTTGCTCCCGCCGCTGCATTCTTCGAGAAACACCTTCAGGGCCTTTTCACGGCATGTCTCGACGAACCGTCTCCGCTCCGCCTCGCTCATCTCGGGGGCGAGCAGGTCATAAGCAAGGGCCATGCCCCGGCAGATCGCCGCCGTATGAAGATGGAACCGGGCGTCGGGTCCCCTCTTGCCAAGGAATCCGCCCGTCCAGCCGTCGGCGGCAAGCACGGCATCGCAGATCTCCCGTGCACGCTCGCCGAAGCGTTTCTCACCGGTGAGTCGATAGACAAAGGCACACCGGGCGGCGGCCCCGGCCGCCCGGGCAAGCACCTCCGAACGCCGGCCCTCGTCGATCGGCGGACCCTTCAGCGCCGCTTCGGCTCCCCGCAGGATCGCCTCCCAGTCGCGCTTGAAAAGCGGGTGCGCCGTCTTGCGGCGCAGTGCCTCCAGGTCGTCCTGACTGAAGTAGAGCCGGGGATGTGCTCCGCGTGCACTCATCGGTTTCTCCGTCGTGCCTGACATGCGTTTCTGCTCCACGGGTTTGTCTCTCGCCGGTGTCCCATCGCCGGGATCCGCATCGGTCGCCGGGCGCTCGGTCGGTCTGCAGGAAGCGACGGCCAGCACCGCCATGAGCAGACCGGCCGGTATGCACGGGAATCTCATTTTTCGTCTTCCTCGACCGGCGGCAGTGATTCGAACTCGGGGACGTCGACGAGGCAGACCTGGCAGTATCCCGAGAAGTTAGTCGTGTAGACGACCTGCTTTCCGTCGGGGGTGAAGCGCGGGTGCGGGTGCGATTCCTGGATGTGCATGCTCGAGCGGTGCTCACAGAGGACGCGCGGGCCGTCGTAGCCGTCTCCCGTGTCCTTCCAGAGACGGATCACCCGTCCGCCGTCGCCGACGATCATCGAGGCGTCATTCGAATGGATGTGTCCCGTGTTCGACGGGAACGGGTACTCCACCTTTCCGGTGTTGTCGTAGCGGATGCGGCCGAGGAACGCACTGCCGTCCGGACGGTGTCCGTGGTAGCCGACCGTGACCCCGTCGGCGTGCCAGTATTCGTGTCCGGGGTTCTCGTCCCCCTCGCGCGGACGGATCCGCCACGCCTTTTTCGTCTCGAGGTCGAGCCCCCAGATGCGGTTGTCCACCAGGCGCCAGGGGCCTTCGTGACAGAACGTGAGGATGTTCGGCAGTGTGGGTGAGGTGTTGATGTGGCCGATCCACGTCTTCTCCTCCCACACCACCTCGGCGCCCGAGCCGTCGACGGCCGCCTTCACGATCCGGCTCAGCGGGTGTGCTTTCCACACCTCCGGGAAGCCGATGTAGTTGCGGTCGATGCGGATGCGGTCGGAGAGGTCCTCGTAATACCCCACGCACACGTGCTTCCCGTCGGCGGTGCAGTTGACCATCGACCAGCGGAACCCCTCGGGCATCTCGCAGAGGGTGCGCAGTTCGCGCGTCCTGAGGTCGACCGCGACCAGCGAGCGGTTGTAGCGGAAGTAGGCCTCGTCGCACGTCGGGTTCACCGACGTGCACAGGAACGCGACGTTTCCCGGCTCGAGGTCGGTCAGCTGCTCGATCTCCCCCGTCTCGAGGTCGATGCCGAAGAGGTTGGTGCGGTTGTCGCGGTCCGAGCCGATGAGCATCTTCCCGCCGCGCGCGTACCAGCCGGGGTTGGTGAAGTACAGATGATGGCTGTTCCCCTTGTAGCCGGTGAGCTGACGGACGTGCACGGCGCTCAGGGGGTCGTCATAGTCCCGCCATTCCGCCGGCCAGGTGCGTCCTTTCGCCATTGCATTCTCCTTCGGTCGATGTCCTTGCTGCCGCCCGCGGAGGCGGCAGCTGGCTGACGCTATCGGTGGGGGACGCGGTTGTCAAGGCTCTTCACGCGTCCCGAACGGGAACCGGGAGGTTCCCGCAACGGGAAAACGCTTGCGAGATGTCTCCGTCTCTGGCAGGATGTCACCCCTGAAGGAAGAGGCGCCGCATTGTCTGTTCGGAGAACACGGACACATGAGGGTCCATCTGGTGGCGATCATCGCGGCGCTGACCTTCGGCGCGGCCCGTGCGGAAGGGGCAGATAAGGACGTGTGGCCGATGCCCAAGTGGCAGAAGACGTCTCCGGCGAAGGCCGGGATGAACGAGGCCCTGCTGGCGAAAGCACAGCAATACGCCGAGACCGGGAAAGGGTCGGGGTTCATCGTCCGGCACGGGAGACTCGTGCACGCGTGGGGGGACCCCCGCAGACGCTACGACCTCAAGTCGACGACGAAGTCCTTCGGCTCGCTCGCGCTGGGTCTCGCCGTCGGCGACGGCAAGGTCCGCCTCGAAGACCCCGCGACCAAGCATCATCCCACACTGGGACGTCCTCCCGAGGAGAACGTCAGGTCGGGCTTCATCGGGAAGATCACCCTCTTTCACCTCGCGACGCAGACGGCGGGCTTCGAGAAACCCGGGGGATACGGGAAGATCCTGTTCGAGCCGGGGACGAAGTGGCACTACAGTGACGCCGGTCCCAACTGGCTGGCCGAGTGTCTGACGCTCCGTTACCGGACGGACCTGCAGGAACTGATGTTCGAGCGCGTCTTCACGCCCATCGGCGTCTCCCGCGACGACCTGCGCTGGCGCGACAACGCCTACCGTCCGAAGAAGATCGACGACATCGTCAACCGTGAGTTCGGCAGCGGCATCCACGCCAACGTCGACGCCCTGGCGCGCGTGGGGCTTCTCTGCCTGCGGCGGGGAAGGTGGCAGGACCGTCAGATCATCCCGGCCGAGTACATCGACCTCTCAACACGCACGCCCAGAGAGATCGCCGGGCTTCCCGTCGTCGGCAATGACGCCGACACTTCGAATCACTACGGCCTGCTCTGGTGGAACAACAACGATGGGGCACTCGTAAACGTCCCGCGGGACGCCTACTGGTCGTGGGGACTGCATGACAGCCTCATCGTCGTGATCCCCAGTCTGGACCTGGTCGTTGCCCGGGCGGGGGACGATTTCAAGGGCACCGGGTGGTCGGGAAAGTACGACAAGCTGAAGCCGTTCTTCGAGCCGATCGTCGCGTCGGTGAAGGACCGCCCGGCGGACGAGGCGGCGGCCCCCCTCGCGACGTCGCGGCCCCCCTATCCGCCCAGCCCGGTGATCCGGGGCCTGGTGTGGGCCGACAAGAAGGACATCGTTCGCCGGGCCGGCGGCAGCGATAACTGGCCCATGACCTGGGCCGACGACGATCATCTCTATACCGCCTACGGCGACGGACACGGCTTCGATCCGAAGGTGAAAGAGAAACTGAGCCTGGGCCTGTGCCGTGTCGAGGGCCCGGCGCACGCATTCCGCGGTTTCAACGTCCGCAGTGCGTCGGTCGAGCAGAAAGGCGACGGCGCACGGGGCAGGAAGGCCAGTGGGATGCTTTCGGTCGGCGGGCGGCTTCACATGCTGGTACGCAACGCCGGCAACTCGCAGCTCGCGTGGTCCGACGACCACGGTGCCACGTGGACGTGGAGCGACTGGAAGTTCACAACGAGTTTCGGGTGTCCGACGTTCCTGAACTTCGGCAGGGACTACGCGGGCGCGCGCGACGATTACGTCTACGTCTACTCCTTCGACAGCAACAGTGCCTATACCCCATCCGACCGCATGGTGCTGGCGCGGGTGCCGAAGGACCGCGTGACTCGGCGTGACGCTTACGAGTTCTTCGTCCGACTCGACGGCCGGGGTGAGCCCGTGTGGAGCGACGACGTCGAGAAGCGCGGCGCGGTGTTCGAGCACAAGCGACGCTGCTACCGCTCGGGCATCACCTTCAATGCCGGGCTGAAGCGTTACCTCTGGTGTCAGATCATCCCGGGCGGCGATACCCGCTTCAAGGGAGGTTTCGGCGTCTACGACGCCCCCGAGCCCTGGGGCCCATGGACCACGGTCTACTACACCGAACAGTGGGATGTGGGACCCGGGGAGAGCGCGAGCATCCCCACGAAGTGGATGAGCGCCGACGGACGCACCGTCCACATGGTGTTCTCGGGCGGCGATCACTTCTCGGTCCGCCGCGCAACGCTCGAGGTGGCCGACCGCTGAGAGCCCGGACTCATTTCTCCTTCTCGATCTCTTCCTCGACCTCGGCGGCGCCCTCGGCGTAGAACTTCTGCTCGTCGGGCGCAAGCTCGTGCAGCAGTCTCAGGAACTCGCCCGCGTGCACACGCTCCTCGTCCGCGATGTCCCTGAGCACCTCCTGTGCCAGCTTGCTGTCGATCGACTCGGCGAGCTGCATGTACATCTGCACCGCTTCGTACTCCGCGGCGACCATGAAGCGTATCGCCCGCACCAGTTCCGCTTCCGTCAGCTTGCGGCTGCTGGCCAGACCCGAAAACGGCGACGCGAACTCCGGCATCACACACCTCCTTCCGTCCCGTCGTCAATGCTCCCGGTAAACCCTCGAACGTCGAAGGCACACACTATCCCCGGGACACGTCCCTGTCAAGCCCGTTCGCCGCTGACCCCTCCCCAGCTCCCGGGGGGACTGGCCCCGACCAAGCCAAGTCCGAAGCACGAAATCCGCCGCTCGGTCCCGAAGGGCCTCGGGGTCCTGAGGGAAAACAGACCCGAATCAGACAATGACGCAATGACGGAAACAAGGATATCCGAAACCAGAGCCGTTTCTGTCATTCCGTCGTTTGAATTTCGTGCCCCTCGACGCTGCTCGGGGCCCTGAGCTTGTCGAAGGGCTTGTTTCGTGCTTCGTGCCTTGTGCTTCGAGTTCCGTGACCAAGGGGACAGTCCCCAACGCACAAATGACCAAGGACCAATGCCCAATGACCACCGTCCCAAGGAAACGGTCCCCAACCGTCGATGGGGACTGCCCGGTGAGGGATACCTTGAGGGGCAAGGTATGCTGCCGTCCCCATGAGGACGGGCGGACTGCATGAGGAGGGGAGATGGTTCCCAACCGCCGATGGAGACTGTCCGGTGAGGGATACCTTGAGGGGCAAGGTATGCTGCTGTCCCCATGAGGA
>DATKVD010000277.1:0-7090 GCA_035530235.1 Planctomycetota bacterium
TGTACAAGAAGAGCATCACCGGCCAGCAGTCCGCCAGCATCCAGATGATCGACGTCGACAAGCAGGAGACCAAGACCATCGACATGTCGGTCCTGGAGATCAGTCTGTATGAACCGACACTGACACTGCCGGGCGGGAAGACGCTGCTCATCGGGTCACAGGCCGCCATCTCGGCGGTCGACGGGAAGACCGTGTGGGTGAACCGTGCCCTGCCCGTCACCCACACACCGAAGCTCATCGGAGAGTACCTGCTGGTCCCGCCGATGGTGGTCGACCCGAAGACCGGGGACGTGGTGATGGAACTCCAGACCCCACCCGGATATACTTGGGACCGTGTGACCCTCGCGGGAAATGACACCCACCTTGTCGCGCTGCAGAGCTACATTCAGGTGGAGGGCCGGGAGCGCGAGCCCGTGGGCAGGATTCGCACCTACAGGCTTGCCGCACCGGAATCGAAGCCGGAAGCAGCGCCGGCCGAGGCCGAAAAGGAGGAGCCCCCGGCCGAGACACCCGAGACCCCTTCCGTCGACGAGGTCGAGAAAGCCTTCCTCTCGAGTGCCCTGTCGCCGCCGCTCGACGACCATATGTACGAGCTGTTCGACCGGATCGCCGTGGCGAAATACGAGAACAGCGGCAAGCCCGCCGAACCCGTCGATTACCTGACGAAACTGCTCAAGACGCGTCCCCGCAACGGCAAGCACCTGGTCCACCTGGCGGCGGTCATGAAGCCGTATGCGTCCATGGCCGACCGGTACGACGACCTGCTTGCACTCCTGGGGGAGATCAGCACCGCCTACAAGGGTGACGAGGAGGTGGTGGCGGCCCTCACCGAGCAGCGGCAGGCCGCGGAGAAGGACAAGTCGGAGGCCGGACGTGCCGGCAAGTATTTCGACACCATCAAGGGGGCGAAACACGACCCCTTGGAGGACTGGCCTTCGGCCTATCCGTCCAGTGGGGCCTTGAATCGCGGGACGGGCGTGGGACCGCCCTTCCAGATCGGCTGGACACAGAAGATCCCGCGGGTGACCCCGTTCGACCGTGTGGTGCCCACCGACGTCGCCGTCTTCGTCCTTCAGGACCGTGTCGGCACCCTCTATGCCCTGAACCCGGCGGACGGACGGATACTCTGGCAGCGTGACCGGGTCAGCAGTTTCGCCTACTACCGTGGGATTGCCTACGCGCTTGGAGAGGACCTTCTCGCACTGTCCCCACGTGAGGGTCTTACCCTCTGGAAGAAGCAGCTCGACGTCGGTCAGCGTGGAAGCGGGGTACCCATGGTCGCCGGTCAGGACATGCTCTTCGTGGGGCTCGAGGAGGGCGTGGCGGCCTTCGACTGGGCGACGGGACGTGAGGTCTTCCGTCTCAACCTCCCCAAGAAGGACCGTCTCGACGTGCACGGCTCGACACTGCTCGCACAGACGACCAATACCGGCAGTCTGCATGCGGTGGAGGCCAGGACGGGGACCCGACGCTGGACCGCGGACGTGGGCACCTATTCCCTCTTCGACGGCAAGCTCTATTCCTTCGAGTTCAAACGTGAGCAGAAGAGGGTTGAACTGCTGCTGATCTGCTACGAGGTGGGCACGGGCCGTGAGCTCTGGCGGCGTCACTACGACCTGCCCCCCGGGAAACGCACACCCGATCTGGTGCCGCCGGCGGTCAGCTGGCGGGACATCGTGGTCGTCTGTGACGTGAACCTCCTGCACCTGGCACGGACCGACGGCGAGGTCGTGGCCAAGCAGGCACTCCCGTCCTACGTCACCGTTCCCATCGCCTGCTCTGCGAGTCTGGCTTACGTCAACGGCGGCGACAAGAAGCTCACCGCGTACGACCTCACCAACAACCTCACGCACGTGTGGGAGCTTCCCACGACCGGCAAGGGGGCGATGGCGATCGGTCACGGAACCCTCTACGTGCTGGACCGGAACGAGCTGCGCGCGTTCCGCGGTGAGAAGCAGAGCTACAGTGCCGAGCACCTGAAGGCCCTTGCGACGCCTTCCGAGGATACCGGAGCGGCGGAGGACCGCCCGAAGGACACGAATGTACGCGACGCCCGCTTCGTCACCATCGGCGTCATCCGGGGACGGAAAGAACTCCCGGCGAAGATGGACGACAAGCGTCTCAGCACCATCGCCTTCCAGCAGCTGGTGAACCTGGGAGACGTGGAGGACTGGAAGCTGATGATCGAGGAGCTGACCGAGCGCCTGGCCCCGGGTGAACGGAAAACCCGAGCCCTGACCGAGGTCGAGACACGGATGCTGTTCGCCGAGATCATTCAGCGTCGTGAATCCAGCGGACAGCGCATTGCCAAGGAGATGCTCGAGTCCGGAAGTCGCAGACTGACCTCGATCGTCCTCGAGTTGATGACGACGGGTGACCGATCCGTTTACGGTCCACTGCTCCTGAGGGTGTTCCGTGAGGCCCTCGACGACAGACAATACATCACCGCGATGTACTGTGCGGAGGCCATCGGAAACTGGCGTCTCGAGTCGGGGGTGAGTCTCCTGGCCACGGCCCTCGGAGACAGCAAGGCCCCGGACAACGTGAGGTCGGCCAGTGCCGTCGCGTTGGGGGCTTTCGAGGCCCCGGCGGCCATTTCGGCCCTCGCACGGTCCGCCCGGGAGGACACCAAGACCTCTCTGCCGAGACAGTGCACACAGCTCCTGGTCAAGATGGGCCCCGGGGGCATCAAGGCGGTCGGGGACCTCCTGGCGTCCGGGTCGGCCGACGAGCAGGCACGACTCAACGCCGCCGACGCGCTCGCCCAGGCACCGGGCGGCGAGGCCGCGTCTTTCCTCCTCTCCGCCCTCAAGGCCGAAGGGGGGTCGTACAGCATGAAACTCCGTGCAACCGCCGCCGCCTCCCTCGGCCCCCTCAGCAAGGACAACGAGGACATCCTCAACACCCTCATCAAGAACATGAAGGAACGCAACAACGATCCCATGCTCCGCAATGCCTGCATGAACGGCCTGGGAATGAGTGACAACCCCAAGGCGATCCCTCATCTCATCGAGGTGATGGGCGACCCCGGGGTCGACAACCGCAAGTTCACCAGGAACAGCGTGCACCAGATGCTCAGACGACTTACCGGGGAGCGACGGGTGGGACAGTACAAGGACGAATGGCTGCGGTGGTGGGAGAACAACAAGGACCGTTTCGAGAAGAAGCCGTAGCCCGGCGTCATCCGGTGACGTCGACCCCCCGGCGACGGTGGTTTTGAACTTGACAACTGCGGCGCCTGCCGTATAGTGTCCACGTGATGGTTTCGGCCCCGCTAGCTCAGCTGGTAGAGCACCTGACTCTTAATCAGGTGGTTGCAGGTTCGAGTCCTGCGCGGGGCACCATCAATTTCCTTCCCGCCGCGTTCGGCCACGTCTGGCAACTCACGGTCAGAACCCCGGGTTCGCGCCGGTTTGCGAGCACTTGACGTTTCCGGTTCCGGCCCCTTCTCCCGTCCGCAGTCCCCGCCACGTTCAGCCACGTTCGGAGCCGTTCGGCCCCCTGCGTACTGTACTGGGTACTGTACTTGCGAATCCGTGCCCGTCTTGCGGAGTTCAACGGCCTGTGCTTCCGGGGCCTCCGTGTCGGCCAGTCGCAGGGCGTTCAGCGCCGCCCGTGTGTCCTCGACCCTCAAGTGTGTGTAGTGATCCATCGTCAGCGTGATGGTGCTGTGCCGGGCGAGAGTCTTGGCAACAGCCGGGCTTACCCCGCTCCGGGCGAGCTTGGTAATGAACGTGTGGCGCAGCGCGTGAAAATCGACGCATCCCGCCGAAGTCTTGACACTCAGGACACCAGAGCCAAACCGGTCATAGCACTCTTCAGCCGTCTGGGATTCCTTCAGCCATGAATCCCGCGCCGCCTCCAAATCTCCGTGCAGCATCTTTGACGTGTGCTGTGTGACGTGGGGGAAAAGCGGAGCGTCGGAGGCAAGCCCCCGAACGTACTCAGCAACAACCGCCGCAAGTTCCTGTCGCATCGGCAGCGTGTCGGCCCGCCGGTTCTTCGCGTATGCCGCCTCGATGCTCAGGGTCGCCTTGTCGGGGTCTGCCAGATTAAAGGATTCTGGGGTCAGGCAAGGCTAATCCCCCCGCCCGTCATTCTTCCCCTTGCCCAGCGGAACCTCCAGCTTCGACAACACCAGGATATCCTCAGACCCGTCCTCCAGACCCTTGGCCCGTTTCGTCACATGCTTGTGAGCCGCAACTCGAGATGCGAAACTTGCAGACAGTCCTTGTTGATAGACACCCTCCTGAACATCTACGGAGGCTCCTGATGGAGGCAAGCTGTTCAAAACCACCCGCCCTGCCACCTGAGAATCGGCCGTTTCTACATCCAATTGCCTCGCACCCGTCTTATTGATGTCACGCTGCCAGCCCTGCGGATAGGGCGTGGGGACAAACGAAGCGGCTTGCAGGTCCTGAAGCCAGCTAACTTCGACTGTTTCGCCTGCCATCGTAGGGCTCTTCAGTGTTAGCTGATTCACCAGCTCCGTCCCAGGCGTCGATATCGGCGGCCGGGAATCATCCGGAGCAAGCGGGGCTTCGCTGCTCGGAACGGCCAGCTTTGTGGCTTCTTCTGTGTCCGTAGCAGGCGCAGCCAACATATCATCAGCTGCTTGCTGCTTTAGCTCCCCCGCTGATACCAGTGCGGTGACCTCCTGAGACTCAGAGGTCATAGCCTTACCCGCCCCGTCACCCTCTTCTTCCTGCAACGGCACTGCACCAGACTCGCCGGGTTTCTCCTCGAGAGGCCCGGAAGGCAACACCGCCGTGACCGCCCGGACCAACTCCTGAGCGGCACTGATCGTCTCATCCACGCTGCCGGCAGTGACAAGCATAGTGACGAATTCGCCAACCGCCCCCATCGGCAGGCTTGAAGGCAGGCTGTCCATCTGATGGCCCCAATGGCTGTTCAACTGAAATGCGTCGAAGATGTTCACGTTGCCGTCACCGGTGAAGTCAGCTTTCGGGTTGTAGTTGGCGTCTCCGGTGTGTGAGCCCCAGGCCTGGTTGAAGGCGAACGCGTCGAAGATGTTGACCTTGCCGTCCCCCGAGCAGTCGCCGATGCAGCTCCCGACGAAGAACACCGCATCGCCGCCTGCCGTCCCGTCGCCGCTCGGAAGGTCCGTCGCCGCATCGTACAGATATCCCCGTCCGCTGCCCCCGGGGGCGGGCTCGCCGTCGAGGAGGTTGCCCGCAAGGTCGGCGATCGATGCAGTCCCACCGAGCGTCACCTTCACCCACGTGCCCACGGCTGTGCCGTCGGCCAGCGTGATGGTCATCGTGTCCGTCCCGGAGCCCGTGACGCTCTCGGGCGTCAACGTGTCGCCAATGGTCTCCACCCCACCGGGGAAGGTGACTGTCTGGACCACCACATCGCCCGCATCGAAACTCACCGGCTCATCGAACGTCACCTCGATGGTCGTCACGCCCGCCGTCTGGGACACCACACCGCTCACACCGCGGTTGGCAAGGCCATTCACGACCACCGTCGCGACCACTGCGGGCGTCGTATCGATGGTAACGGTCAGCGGGTCGGAGAGTTCGGAGACGTTCCCGGCGGCATCGACGGCCCGTGCGGTGTAGTCGTAGGTCCCGTCAGGCTGCGTCGCAAGCGTCACCGGCTCGGTCTCATAGGAGCCGCTCACCAGCCCGCCGTCACGATAGATCCTCACGTACGGCTCGCCACCGAGTACGTCAAAGGTGGGCGTGGTGTCGTCGGTGATATTGTCGTCGTCGGATGGACCGGTGTCGCTGGATGCAACGAGATCGATGGCCGCTTCGCCAAACCCCACAATCTGCAGTCCGACATCCTTAGCGGCAATGAAGACCTCGGATCCGGCCACGGCTACGTCAGAGGCCCCTCCCGTCATCGCATAGGAGACGACCAGCGCAGGCGAGGCGGGATCGGAGATGTCAACGATGTGCAAACCGTTCTGGGTGTCTGAAACGTAGGCGAATGACCCCGATACTTCCACGGCCTGAGCGGGTCCGGGTGTCCGGCACGCGCCGAGCAGACTCGGTGAAGACGGGTCGGAGACATCCAGGATCTCAAGACCCCGTTCGGCGTATGCCAGGTAGGCCAGGCCGTCGCGAACCTCAACCCCTGCGAGGTAGTCGCGCTGGCTGTAGGTGGCCAGCGGACTTGGCGAAGCCGGCGTGGAGACGTCGACGATGTGCAATCCGCCGTATCCCGACGCAACAAAGGCGACCGAGCCGACAACTTCAACGTCGACGGGGCCGTCGGGCAAAAGGGTCTCGTAGACGAGCGCCGGCGAAGACGGCACCGAGACGTCCAGTATCTTGAACCCCTCTCCACGCCACGCCGTGTAAGCCAGCGAGCCGACCACCTCAATATCGTAGCAGCTCATCCACGATCCCCACTGGCCAACGAACACCGGAGAAGACGGCGTGGAGACGTCAATGATCTGAAGCCCTCCGGATGCGTCCGAAGTGTTGTGATCCGAAACGTATGCCAGGGTCCCCACAATCTCCACATCCCAATAGATGCGCGATGCCGTGGTGTACGAGCCCAGCAGTGCCGGGGAAGAAGGTGTAGAGACGTCCAAGATGAGCAGTCCGCCCCCGTAGCTGTGGTCAATGACGTACGCCACCGAACCCACGACCGCCACGGCGTGCGCCTCAACCAGAGTCCCGTAGTCTCCGAGGAGGTGGGTTTCAGGCGGTGCGGTGGTGTCGAGCGTGAGGGTCAGTGCGGGGGAGCCGTAGCTGGGTATGCCGCCGCTGAACTGGCGCGCCGTGATCGCGTTCTCCCCCTCAACGAGTTGCCCCGCCGCAAACGTGTACCGGTAGGTCGTTCCGGCAACCTGCGTGGCCTCCCCCACGTAATTCCCGTTGACGTAGATGCTCATGGGGAGCCCCGCTGCCGGGCCCTCAATCTCGATGGTCGCCGTCGTCGCGTTCGTCAGATCGTCGGTCGAGGAGACGCCGGTGTCGCTGGTGGCCAGCAGGTCCGGTATGCCCGGGGCGACCGTAGGCCCCGCGATCGTCAGCCTCAGGGGAACCGAGGCCGCGGTGACGTTGCCGGCCCCATCAACACCCGCAGCCGTGAAGTCATACGTCCCGTACGG
>DATKVD010000278.1:0-7775 GCA_035530235.1 Planctomycetota bacterium
AGCGTGAGGGGTGCTGTGGGGCCGACGCCGCAGTAATTGGTCCCCTTATCCGCTGCCAGAAACCGGACCGTATGCGTCGGCAGGCTTCCCGCAGGCCAGTCGTCGACCGCCACGCCGTTGAGGTCGAGCCAGTTGGCGGCCTCCCACGCCGTGCTGACGTTGCCCTTCCAGCGCCAGGTTGTCGTCGCATTGTTCGCCATGTCTCACCTCACGATACGATGAGCACGAACGTCCTGCCCGTCTTCGCGTTCCCGCCGTTGGCGACGAGCACCTTCAGCACGGCGTTGACGACGTAGCGAAGCGCGTCCTTCGGCGCTCCGCTTGCCGCGATCCCGGTTGCCGCCCCGATGCCCGTGACCGTGGTTGTCGTCGCGTCGTCCAGCGTGTTCACCGCGTTGAGCGACACATCGCAACTCGTGGACGTACCGAGCTCGGTCCACACCGCGTCGATGTACCCGGTGACAGGCGGCGTGCCGTTCCCGCTCACGGACAACGCCACAGCCCCGCCGTCAGTGGTGAGCCACTTAAACGAGTACAGGGTGACAATGCGCCCGTCGGGACGGCTGACGGTCTTCTCGTGGACCGTGGTTACTGTGGCTGCCGACATGTCAGTCTCCTTGTCACGCTCTCCCCCTCGGGGGCCGGGCAACAAGCCCGAACCCCCAAGGGAGGAAAGCAAAGTCACTCCTTCTTCTCTTCGGGCGGCTTGGCCGCCAGTTGCTGCACGACGCGCACCCCGTCCTGAAGGAGCGGGCCGATGCCGTAGAGGGACAGCTTGTCGCCGCCCCACGCGACGTTGATCTTGCCGCCCGGCAGCCGCGAAACCATGACAAACGCCTCGGCTTTCGGCTCCTCCTTCTTCTCCTCCGGCTTCGCGTTCCCGGGCTCGCGCTCCGGGAAATACGGGTCACAATGAGCTTCGGCCCGCTCTTCCACCTTGTTCTCCGGGGGCAGCACCTCTTTCAACTCCACGCCTTTCTCTCCCTAGCTCATCTCGGCTTCCTCCCTTTTGTTGTTCCTCGCCTCGGGGGTCGGGCCACGAGCCCGAGACCCCCAAGGGAGGAAACGTAAACAGTGTCACGTCACGATGGCGTGACATTCAACACGAGGTCGGCGTTCGTCACCTCGTTGGTGCCATCTTCCTGCGTCACGACCGGCCACAGGATGTCGCCCGCGGCCACCGTCAGCGTGAGACTGCCCTGCCGGTGGCTTCGCTGATCCTGCGGGAAGGTGATCGCCGCGGTGCTCGCGCCGGTGGTGAAGTTCATGAGGAAGAACTTCACGTCGGCCCCGCTATGGACCGTGGTCGCCTTGTCCACAATCAGGATGTCCGTGACGGTTCCCGCGAACGGAGCCTTGAAGCCCTCGGCCGGGGTCTGCACGCCCGGCTCGTCGCTCAGGATCGGAATCGTGGTGATGTCCGGTGCGGCGATGACGCGGCAACGAATCCAGTAAGCGGATTGGCTGCCATGCCCTTCCTCGGAGGTCCAGTCGGTCGGTGGAACGAAGTGAATCGTCCCGGTGCGCTGGAACGAGCGGTCGCCGTCCTGGTCGTCCGTGTCGGTGAAGTCGCCGAGGGTCGCCAGCGTCAGCGTGCCCCACGTCGCGCCCGTCTTCGAGTACTCCCAGATCGTCCCGTCTTTGGCGTTGTACACGGCGGGTGTCGCCACGGTGATGAGTAGCGAGCAGAACGGCACCGCCGCACCGAAGGCCACAAAGTCACTCTCGGCCTCGGCATCGGGGAAGCACTGGAAGTTCGCCGTGTAACCCGCAGCGGACGAACAGGTCGACAGCGGGTATGTCGTATCCGAAGCATCGGACACGTAGGCGAACGCGGCCGCACAGGCCGTGCTCGTCACGTCGAGCGCGTTGGCCGCGCCGGCAATCCCCCCGGTCGCGCCGGAGGTGCCGTCGATCTTCCACTCGCCGCCCGTCGGGATGCACCAGCTCTGCGCGGTTGCGGACAACACGCTGTTGGCCGCGCTGAGTCCGGCACCGGCCATGAGGCTGACAACATCTGCCAAGGCTTCCAGCTTCGGCAGCCCGCTGTCGTTGACGTCTGAGAACACGATGGAGTCGCCGTCGGCAATCGCCCCCGCCGTGATTGACGCGGGCGTGAAGGCCAACACCGAACTGGTTGCGACAAGTCCGGTTGTGCCAACCGTGCCGGCGAGCATCGTGGCGAAGTCCGCGACCGACTCCAGTTTCGGAAGGCTGTCGCCAGCATCCACGAACACGAAGGAGTCGGCTGCGGCGATGGCCGCCGCAGTAATCGAGGCGGGGGTGTAGGCCAGCACGCCGTTGGTCGCGGTAAGCCCCGAAGTCGCCGCGGTTCCCGCAAGTGCGGTCGCCACATCCGCCCACTTCTCCTTCTTGCACGCACCCGTGGCCCCGCCGTCGAGGAACACCACGTAGTCATCGGCGACGGCGATGGCCGCCTCCGTCACCAGTGCGGGTCCGATGCCGAACAGGTCGTCGATGGTCTCCAGCTTGGCGACGCCGCCCACCGTGAAGGGAATCGTGTTGGTCGTGGCGATGACCGCCGCGGCGAGGTTGCTGAGGCCGTCGAAGAACAACTGCCCGGTGAGGTACTTCGTCGCGCTGGCGCCCGACGCATCCATCATCGGAACGCGGTCGGTGAGGGCCAGCGAATCCGTGCAGGCGGTCGCGAGGTTTCCGACATCGAGTGCCATGACCGCAGAGGTCGCGGTGAGCCCGTCGCCCGCAAACAGCGTGGCGATGTCGTCGATGGTCTCGATGACCGCGACGCTGGAGGCGTTGCTGTCGATGAACAGCAGACTGTCGCCGGTCTGGATGGCCCCGGCGGTCAGGTCGGCGATGCCGTCCATGAACACCTGATACGTGCCGGACTTCAGCGTCCCGCCGTCGATGATGGGCACGCAGTCGGTGCCCGGCACCACTGCCCCGGTGAACGAACCGAGGTCGTTGGCGCCGAGCTTGCTCAGGGCAATCGCGGCACCCGTGTTCACGTCCGCGTCCACGATGCTGTTAGCGGCGATGGCGAAGACCCCTGCGTTGCTCAGGGTCCCGTCGCCGGTCATCGTGTAGGCCACGGCGACGCTCGACGCGCTGCCGACGAGCAGCTTGCCGTTGGCGACGGCAATCTTCGAGACGTCGATGTTCGCGTTGGCCGCGATACTCGCGTTTGTCACCGTCGCGGCACCGGGGCCGTCCGCAGCGTTCGCCAGCGTGCAGCTCGCGGCGGGGAACGTGTAGGTGTACTCGCCCGGGACGACAAGGGTCACTGCGTGCGCCCCGCTGACGGTGAAGTTGGCCGGGAGCGTCAGGGTTCCGGCTATGCTCACCGCCCCAACCGTGGTCAGCGTGGAGCTGATACTGACGGCACCCACGGTCGTCACGGCCGCGCCGAGATTCACCGCAGCGGCGGTCACGAACCCAGCACCGAACGTCACGTCGGCGTTCGGCGCAGTGAACGTGCGGTTGTCGGTCAGGGCGGTGTGGGTCCAAGTGAGGCTTTTGTCCGCCGCCCCGTACGCCACATCAAAAATCATCTTCCCGATCACCGAGTCGCTGTCGACCGTGAAGGTGTTGTTGATGGTCCCGGTAATCTCGGCAGACCCCGTGATGTTCCCGGTGACGTCGCCAACAAAGGCGCCCGTGTAAACTGGTGTACTAGCCATCTCAGGCCTCCTTTCCGGCTCAGTAGCCGATTGCCGTCACGCGGACGTTGGTAGTGGACGTGTTGTCGATGGACCACACCTTGACGATGTGCGTGTCCGTCGTGTCCTGCACCCAGTGGAAGATTTCGGTGTTCACGTCGCCGTCCGTCAGGATCGGCTCGATGATCACCGCCAGGAACGTCGTCATCTTGAAGGCGACGCTCACTGCGGTCTGGCCCGTGAGGGCACTCACGTTGCGGCATTGGACAAGCGCGCCGTTCATCCGCGCGTCGTGCCCATGATCGGTAACAGCCATGTGGCACTCCTCCTCTACGGAAGGCTACTCCCGGGAGCGCACAGGCCCCCGGGAGCAAGTGGCCGTGATTGGCCTTAATCGTTCGTGAACACGGTGAAGCTGTACGCGTCCGGCGTCTGCTGGTAGTTGGACATCGTGACCAGCGCCATTGCGTCGGTGCCGACGTGATCGCCCGCGACAAGCGCCGCAGCGCCCGACTCGACAGCCACGTCGTGGTAGCCCTTGACCGTCGCGGCCTTCAGCGCCGTGACGCCCCACACCACCGCCGTGGCGTCCGTCTGCGGCACGTACCCGCCGCACATGAACCAGCCCAGGTACGTGTTGGTCATCGCCGACAGCGCCAGCGCGGAAGGCCCGATGCCAGCAGCCCACATCCACAGGTCGGGGTCGTTCGTCAGCACGCACTCGTCGAACGTCGCGTTGGACGTCGCGTAGGCGGTTCGCACGACGCTTCCCGCGGCCAGCGTCGCACCCTGCACGATCAGCTGGCCGTAGATGAACGTCGCGCTCAGGCCCGTGGCCGGGTCGCAGACCTTGATCTTCGTCCCGATCTCGATGATCTCGTTCAGCGCGAACCCTGCATCGGGAACGGTCGTCGAGCCCGCGAGGAACTGAGTCGAGACGTTGTGCAGGTCGCCCGTGAATCCGCCGCTGACTTTCAGCAGCTCCTCCGACGCGCGACCGTGAAACTTGTCCACCCAGCGCAGCGAGGTGGACGCGATATGACAGGCGGCAGCAGCCATGTTCATTCTCCTTTCTCATGATCGTCGCGGACTACGCGACGACGTTGGACCGGAAGCAGCACCGATTCGGGTTCGAGACCGCGAAGTTGCAGAACGTGTCCACCACGGCCAGGAACGTCGCCGTCCCGCCGATGTGATCGTTCTGCGACTTGTACAGGGCCTTCCCCCGCGAGCCGAAGCCCAGCTTGTGCAGGGGGTTGAAGCTGAAGACGAGCGTCGAGGGGTCGATGCTGAACAGCCACCTCGCCGGGTAAGTGGTCTCCGAGCCCTTGTAGTTGTCGTCGTAGAGTTCGTCGCACAACACGACCTCGTTGTTCTCGAACTCGAACGACTCGAACCCGATGTTGAGCCGCTGGATGTAGCCTTCGCCGGCGGTGATGTAGCTGCGCAGTTCCCGCTTGCACGCGAGGTACAGCGCCTCGCCGCAGAAGTGGTAGAGCTTCTGCTTGCCCTTGCTCATGCCCTTCTTCGCGATGTTGCGGCGACACGCGGCGCCGATCTGGTCGAAGAGGTCCAGCGAGATGCGGACCTCCGTGCCCTGGTCGGTGTACGTCCGGTCGAGACTCGCCGACTGGAACCACGGGTTTGTCACCGTGGTCGCGCGCCCGAGGCCCGCGTAGGTCGCGTCGTGCGTGAGCGCCTGACGCAGACTGTTGATGTCGAGCCCGCCGTCGGTTGAGATCCCGTCGAGGCCCCACAACATGCGGGAGGTGCGGATGCGCAGCCCCTCCAGCAGCGCGTTGGCCTTCTCGGTCACGAAGCTCCCCGTCCACTCCTGGCCCTGGGAGAAATCGTGTTCCTGCATGGTCATCAGGTCGGTGGCCCGGACGTACTTCCACGGGAGCGTCGCCCACCCCCAGATGTCCGTGCGGTGGCCCTCGATGGGCGTGTACGGACCCGCGGACGCGGCGTGACCCTCAAGCGTGGCCTTCTGCAAGCGCCACTTGAAGGACTTGCCCATCGCCTTCGAGTCCGAGTTGTCCATCGCCAGGTTGAGAAGCGGCAGTCCGTAGGCCACTGCGTTCTCCGTTCTGGCTCGGACCATTGTTTTGACTGCAACATCGAAGTCAGCCATTGGTTAGTTCTCCTTTGCTTGTGGGACTCAGGGAATGAGCCCCTCTTTTTTCATTGCCTCTGTTACCGCCTCTTCGGTGGCGTCTTTTCCGGTTGGTATCGCCGCAAGGCCCGTCTTTGCCGGTGCGCCTCTGCGCGTCCCGGTAGCGGGCTCGGCGACTTTCGGACCCCGGCGCTGCGTGCCCCCGGTCTTCTGACCGCGGGCAATGCGCCCGGCGACGAGTTCCAGCGACTCCGCGACATCGTCGTCCGTGGGCGGCCTCTGCGGCCCGAACCCTTTGCTTCGCAGGTGCGCGCTGCTCGCCTTGTGGACCTCGTTGTATGCCGATTCCGGCAAGGCGAAGTCCGTCAGCGCGCCGTCGACCATCGGGCGATACGCCTGCTCGCTGGTCCTCAGCGCGACGGTCTGCAACTTCCGGTCGGACTTGGCCTCGGCGAGTGCGACGCGCTTGTCCGCGATCTGGTCGCTGATGCGCGACCGCTTGACCAGCGCCTCGGTCTTCTCGTCGGCGTCCATCAGGTCGCTGATCGAGTCGTCCACGGCCTTGAGTTCGCCGCGCAGCTTCTCAAGGTCGGTTTCCATCTGCTGCTCCTCGGACGGGGTGGCATCATCGTCCTCGTCCGGCTCGGCGGCCCGGCCCTTCAGCGCATCTTCGAGGGCCTCGGCACGCCCGCGCCAGTAGTCGGCGCTCTTCTCGTCCGCGGACTCTTCCTCCGCAGACGGCTCGCCCTCAGCGGGCGTCACGGTCTCGGTCGGCTTCTCTTCGCCGTCCGGCTTGGTTTCGTCGGCAGTCGTCTCGACTTCCTCTTCCTCGTCAACCACTTCTGTGATTTCCTCGCTCATGGCTCCTCCCCTTTCGCTTGTGAAGGCCAATGAAAAAGGCCGTGCAGGGGTGTGGCCCCACACGGCCTCTCATTGGCACAATGGCGTCACCGCCCGTCGGCGGGTCAGCCGGATTCGATTGTCACGTCAGAATCTGTAGTCGGTTCCGACCCCCACGAAATGCCCGCGCTCATCGTGCAGCGTGAATTCCCTTCTTCCCGTGACGAGACCCTTCAACCCACCCCAAAGCCCGCCACTGTATCGGCGCTGAAGTCTCCTTCGGGTCTCGCGGATTTCCTCGTTCGTTGGTCGTCTCATCGCTTCCTCCCCTTTTCAGTTGTCCCTCACGACAGCGCCGCCGGGACTTTGCCCGCCCCGCTCTTAACGGCCTTGATTTCCTTCTCGCGGCGTCCGATTTCGGCCATCGCCGCCTTGAAGCGGGCGCGGTCGCCGTGAATCTCCTGCGCCTGCATCAACGTGTCGGCGTCACTGCGTGCGCGCCACTTCTTGTCCTCCGCGGACATCGCGGGAGCCTCTTTTACCATCGTTTTCTCCTCTCAGGACACCGCCGCCAGCCCAGCGCGATTCCTCTTCCTGCGTTTCGACTTCTTGCCCTTCGCGTTGGCGATCCGAATGGCCTTGCCCTCCGACGCGCCTTCGCGTAACAGCGCATTCGCCACACTCGCCATCTGCGAGGTCGCGCGCTTGTTGTGCTTCTTGAACGACTTCTTAGTCCAGGGCATCAATCGCCCTCCAGAAACTCGCACGTCATGTTGTGGCAGTGCGGGCATTCCTGGCAATCGAGCATCAGCGAATCGGACGGGATCGCGCTCAGGTGTTCAGCGCCGCACATCCGACACACCACCCACCCTACTAAGAGATCGCCATCGGGGTAATCGTCGCCCTCGCGGCCCACCCAACGCAGATACTCTTTGGCCGTCATGCGATCAGGCATCGACCGTCTCCTTCATCTTGCGAGCATACCGTTCGCGTTCTCGTCGAACGTTGACGTCTTCGTGAACGCTCCCCCGCATGCCCGCTATCAGCCAGAGCCAGAGCACCTGACGCCCGATAACCCACTCTGGACCCGTTTTTGCTTGTATGTATCCGCGGACAAACCGACCCCAAAGACAGAGAAACTCGATGAGGCGAACAGCAAGAGATTCACGCATCGACCG
>DATKVD010000279.1:0-35787 GCA_035530235.1 Planctomycetota bacterium
CGAGGAAGACCGTGTACTCGTCCTCACGCTTGGCGAGGGTGATGTTCTGGTATCGCGAATCGACCGGCCCCGGCAGGGCGATCTCGGTCCCGGTCTTGAAGCTCGCCCACCGACGCTCGACGGTCCAGCGTTCGACGCTGCCTCCCCACAGCACGGCCGCCACGGCGAACGCCACCGCCGGGAGCAATGCAAGACAGGAAATGTGCCACGGCTGGCTCGTCCAGCCGTGCTTCCAGAGCAGCAGTTCCGCGGCGATTAGCAGCAGCGTCCCGGTTCCCCCGACGAGGTGGAACGGTGCCACGTGCTCGATGAGCACAAAGGAGAAGAGTGCCCCGCCCAAGAGGCTCCCCGCGGCCTCCGCCGCGTAGACCTTCGCAATCGGGTCGGCCCCTGAATCTGTTGTGTAGTCCGGGCCCCTTGTGGCCCGGCCGTTGTCCGGCGCCCCACAAGGGGGCGCGACTACACTGCTCCGGTCGCGCGCAATCAGCGCCGCCGCCAGGGGAAACGCGAACCCGATGAGAAAACTCACCGGAACCGTGAGCGCCGGGTTGAGCCACAGCATCGTCCAGAGCGACAGGTATTCCCCTGGACCGACCGCGAACGCCCCGCGGACGGTCCGGATGACGACGATCATCGCGGGGGCGAGGAAGGCCAGGAGGACGAGAGCGAGGACGAACGCGGCGAGCCGGGCGCGTTCGTGTCGGCTGATGCGGCCGCCGGCCGCCGCCCCGACGGCCACCCCGGCAAGCCAGCCGAAGAACGTCAGTCCCAGTGACAGTTCGTTCCCGAACGCCAGCACCAGGAACTCCCGGACCAGGAGCGACTGCGTCACCACCGCCACCGACCCCAGGAGGAAGAACACCACCAGGATCAGTCGTCTGGCTGGGCGTGGCGAGGTCATGGGCATTCCCAATGTGTTGGCGAGTAGGGGCAGACCCATGTGTCTGCCCTCTCCTTTTGCGGGCGGACACACAGGTCCGCCCCTACGATGCCGCCTGTTCTGTCGGTGCCCGGCGCTCTCATTCCGTCGCCCCGTGCCTGCGGTGGAGTTCGGCGACATCCTTATAGACTATTTCCTCGGCCAGCGTGAGCGCCGTCTTGCCCGCGTGATTCCTGATTGTGGCATCGGCCCCGTGCGAGAGAAGCAATTGCGCAAGATCCCCAACCCCGTGCACTGCAGCCAGGTGCAGGGGCGTATTCCCCGCCTTGTCGCGGGCATTCACGGACGCGCCCCTTCCAAGCAACAGTTCCGCGCAAGTCTTCGCCCTGCTGAGCACGGCGCGGTGTAAGGCGGTTTGCCCGTCGTCGTCGGTTCTCTTCACATCGGCGCCGTGATCGATCAGGATCCGAACGACGTTGCTCCTGCCGTGGAACACCGCGTCGTACAGAGGCCCTACGGTGGGCCGATCTCCGCCTTCAACGTTCGCGCCCGCCTCCAGGAGCATCTGCACCAGGCCCGGGTGGCCGCCAGCCACCGCAGTCTCCAGCGGCGTCGTGCCATCTTCGCGACCCCGGTCCACATCTGCGCCGTGAGCAAGGAGGAGCCGGGCCACGTCCTCGCGGCCGTTCTGCGCCGCGATGAATAGCGGCGACACCGCTCCACCCCCGCCAGAGGTAGTTATGATCTCGTATTCCGAACGGCGCCGGGGGGCCGAGCTGCCGGTCCGGCGCGACTGGTACACAAGGCCGAGGATATCAAAGGCGGGATTCCGCAGCCCCACGTACGGCTGACCCGGCTGACGGGCCAACGCGTTGACGTCGGCGCCTCGCGCCACCATCTCTGCGACGAGTTCGCCGCTGCCGAATTCCACCGCCCAGTTCAAGGGCGTGGTCCCCAACTCATCCCGGACATTGACCGCGTATGGCCAGGAATCCAGGGACGAGCGAACCATGGCCTCGTCCCCCACCTCCATCGCAGTAACCATGTGTCGTTCGAGGACGCGCTTTCGGACGAGATAGGTCCCGACGAGCGTCGCCGCGAGGAACAGAACGATGCTGATCGGGATGGTGAACCGTCGCCGACGCATCAACGTCTCCCTATTCCGTCGCGCCGTGGTTGCGGAGAAGCTGAATGAAGTCGTCGCGCGCCTCGTGCAGGGCGGTCCCCAGCGGCGTCTGGCCGGCCGCATCCCGGGCGTTCACGTCGGCGCCGTGCTCGATGAGCGTCTCCGCAATCTCCAGGCGGCTGAACATCGCCGCCACGTGCAGGGGTGCCCAGCCGTTGATCCACCGGGCATTCACGTCGGCCCCGCGGACCAGGCATTTGCTGACCAGTTGCTCGTCTGCACGCCAGACCGCCCAGTCGAGCGGCGTCGCTCCCGCCAGCCAGCTTGCGTCGCGTGTCTCTTCCGGCCACCGTTGGCGGGCGTTGAGCGGGCACGGCCACGCGTCGAGCAGCGAAGAGATTCCCTCACGGTCGTTCATCTCGAGCGCCGTCGCCATGTGATCCTCCAGGATGCGCTTGCGGACGACATACGTCCCGACCAGCGTGAACCCCAGAAGGAGCAGGATGCTGATTGGGACCGTGAATCTTCGCCGAGGCATCCTCGTCTCCTCATTCCTTCGCCCCGTGCCTGCGGAGAAGCTCTACCAGTTTCTTATTGCCCTGGCGACGCGCGGCGTCCATCGGTGTCCGGCTGTTCTTGTCCGTAGCGTTGACCTCAGCCCCTTTGAGGATCAGGAACGCCGCCACCCCCTCAGCGCCCCGCGCGGCCGCTGCATGGAGTGGCGTCCATCCTGACTCGCTTCCGGCATTTGCGTCGGCTCCGTTTGCCACGAGCAATTCCGCAATCTCTCTGCTGAAGCGCACGCGGTGCAGAGGGGTGTTCCCATACTTATCTCGTATTTTGACGTCGGCGCCCCGGGCGATGAGCAGTTCCACGATGTCTTTGTCCCCGCTCTCGCCCCGTCTGTGGAGCGGCGTGTAGCCCTCGTTATCCCTTGCGTTGACGTCGGCTCCCCCGGAGATCAGCAGCTCTCCCACCGAACGCTCCCCACAAGCGTGCAGCGCTCTCCAGCCCCACTTATCCCCAGCGTTGACATCGGCGCCTTTGGCCATCAGCAAAGCCACCGTCGCTCTCTTATGATTGTACATCGCGCAGTGCAGCGGGGTACCGCCCCAGGCATTCGGGCAGTTCACATCAGCACCGGCGGCCAGGCAGCGTTCGATGACTTCGCTGTTGCCCGAAGAAGCGGCCCAATGCAGGGGCGTCTGCCCCGTTTCATCTGTGGCGCTGAGAGGACAGGGCCACTTGTTCAGGAGCAACAGGATTGTCCGGTCGTCGTCCAGGTTCATTGCAGCAACCATGTGCTGTTCGAGGACGCGCTTGCGGACGAGATACGTCCCGACGAGCGTCGCCGCGAGGAACAGGATGATGCTGATCGGGATGGTGAACCGGCGTCGACGCATCATCAGTTCCTATTCTTTCGCACCGTGTTCTCGGAGCAGCTGGATGATCTCGTCAACCGTCATGGGCGGAAGCGGTGCGACTTTACCAGGATCGCTCTTCGCGGCTCTTGCGGCGCCGAGTGGTGTTCGGCCCTGGTTATCACGGGGATTGACCTGGGCCCCGGCGCTCAGGAGCAGTGCGACCGCCTCGGGACCGCCAAAGCGCACTGCCCGGTGCAGGGGTGTCTCGCCGACACGGCTTGCGACGTCAGGGTCGGCGCCTCTTTCGAGCAGCAGTCGCATGAGGTTGGGGAAGGGGAGGGCGGCGGCGGGGTGCAGCAGCGTCTTACCATCCTTGTCCCGGATATTCGGATTCGCACCCGCAGTCAGCAGGGCTTCGATGATGTCCATTTGGTGCCGGGTGCTGCAGCACCGGAAGGCCGCCCAGTGCAGCGGCGTCATGAGCCGGTCGTCAGTGGCATTCACGTCGGCTCCCTTGGCGATGAGCAGCGCCACCATGGCCTTGTCTCCTTTCGCCGCCGCCCAGTGCAGAGGCGTTATCTCCCCTGTGCGTCTGGCGTTGACGGGGCACGGCCACGCGTCGAGGAGCAAGCGGAGTGCCTCTTCGTCGCCCATCTCCATCGCCGCGAGCATGTGGCGTTCGAGGATGCGCTGGCGGACGAGATACGTCCCGACGAGCGTGAACGCGAGAAAGAGGACGACCGACACCGGGATCGTGAGCCGGCGGGACTTCATGGGAATGCCTCCCGAAGGGGCTCTCATTTCAGCGTATCCGGGTGCACTTGGGAGTCAAGCGGCATTTTGCTTGACCGCCGAGGCGGGCGTGGTATAGTGACCGGGCCGTCCTGCCGCAGTCGGCGGATCGCCACAGAGATGGGAGGCCGGACATTCCTGTCCGGCATTCATCATGACAGGCAGGAATGCCTGTCCTCCTGTTGCGAAGGTGGTGTCGAGACGGAACTCCGCCACGCATGGGACGAAGAGCAGGGGAGTGCAATGAAGATCGGAGTCAGTGTCTACAGTTACAACCGGTACTTCCGCGAAGGGACCATGACGCTCACGGAGGCGGTCGCCTCGGCGGCCGAGATCGGGTTTACCGGGTTCGAGATGCTGCCACGGTACTTCGCCGAAGGGAAGGGCACGCCGGCCGGCTGCCGGGAGCTGAAGGACATGCTGGCGGACGCCGGACTGGAGATGTCGTGCTACACGCTGGCCAGTAATTTCGGGCTGCCCGAAGGCGACGCGCGGCGGACAGTGGTGGACACTATCAGACATGAAACCGACATGGCGGTCGTTCTGGGCGCCAAGGTGTGCCGTATCGAGAGCACTTTCGGGCCGCAAAAGGACGAGAGCGTCACCTTTGAGGACATGCTGGAGCGCGTGGTGCGCGGCACAAAAGAGGTGGCGGCGCACGCGCTCACGCTCGGCGTGAGGCTCGGTCTGGAGAACCACGGCCGCTACATGGGCAGCTTCCATACCGTCGCACAGCTCATCAAGGACGTCGATTCCCCGGCGTATCAGGCGGTGCCCGACATCGGGAACTTCTTCGTGGTGGACGAGGATCCGCTGGCGGCCTGCCGGGAGCTGGCGAAGTTCGCTATCCACGTGCACGCCAAGGACTTCCGTCGGAAGCCGGCCGAGCCGAAGATGGGCGAGGGGTGGTGGACGACGCCCGCCGGCTGCCAGATTCAGGGCGCGGTGGTCGGCGAGGGGGACGTGCCGGTCCGCGAGTGCCTAAGGGCACTCAGGGACCGGGGTTACGACGGATACCTGTCCGTCGAGCACGAGAGCCCCGAGGACCCCATCGAAGGACTCAAGCGCAGCCGCGCCAACCTCGAAGAGATGGTCTCCTCGTTGAGTTGAGACCCGCGCACGCGGCCCCGGCGTCTCCCGGGGGGCCTCCCCAAGTCCTGATTCGGCGGGGGGTTGCGTGGCGGCAGTCGGCCTTGCCGACGCGGCGCAGGAATCCGACGCGCCGTGGGCGAAAATGCTTGAAAGCCCGACCGGTTTCTGCTAAAGAGAAGCGCTCAAAATGCGTGCGGCGAGGGGCCGGGTGTTGCCTCACCACACACCCCAGTGCCCGACGTCGCAATGACCGTCCTGTCAGGGAGTCTCACCTTTCAGAGAGGGAGCCAGATGAAGAAAGAATACCTGCTTTCACCCGGACCGACACCGGTCCCGCCCGAAGCACTTCAGGTGATGGCCGAGCCGATGTTCCATCACCGCACGCCGCGGTTCCGCAAGATGTTCCAGGACGTCACCGAGGGACTCCAGGAGGTCTTCTGCACGAAAAGTGACGTCATCACGCTCTTCGGCTCGGGGACCTCGGCGATGGAAGCGTGTGTGGTGAACGCGGTGGACGCGGGCGAGAAGGCGCTGGTCATCCGCGGGGGCAAGTTCGGCGAGCGGTGGGGTGACATCTGCGAAGCGTACGGCATCGCGTTCACCGCCATCGACCCGGAATGGGGCACCGCCGGGACGCCTGAGCAGGTGGCTGAGGCCCTGAAGGCCGATCCGTCGATCGTCGCGGTTTTCACGACGCTCGTCGAGACCTCGACCGGTGTCCTCACCGACATCCAGGGGATGGGTGAGGTCGTCAGTAAGACCGACGCGCTGCTGGTGGTGGACGGCATCAGCGGTGTGGGGGCGGTGGAATGCCGCGTGGACGCCTGGCACATCGACATGCTCGCCGTGGGCAGTCAGAAGGCGCTGATGATCCCGCCCGGGCTGGCTTACGTCTCGGTCAGTGACAAGGCGTGGAAGAAGATCGAGGCGACGAAGCGGGGCTGTTTCTATCTGGACCTCTTGAAGCACAGGAAGGCGCTGGGGAAGTGGGACCCGGCGTTCACGCCGCCGGTGACCCTGTTCGCCGCCCAGCAGAAGGCACTCGAGATCGTCCGCAAGGAAGGCATCGAGAACGTCTGGAAGCGGGTGAAGCAGCTCGGTGCCGCGACGCGCGCCGCCGTCGAGGCCATGGGACTCGAGACCTACTCACAGGCCCCGGCCGACTGTCTCACCACGGTCAAGATGCCCGAAGGCGTGGACGGCGACGCGGTGGTGAAGGACATGCGCGACGTCCAGGGCGTCACCCCGGCCGGCGGACAGGCACACCTCAAGGGCAAGATCATCCGACTCGCGTCGATGGGATACGTCAACCACTTTGACATCATCATCGGGCTGACGGCACTGGCGGGCGCGCTGCGAAAGCAGAACGTCAAGGTCGACCTGGGAGCCGCGGTCGACACGTTCATGAAGGAACTCGGCTGAAGGAGAAGACGCGGATGAAAGTTCTGGTGAGCGACAAACTGGCGCAGGAAGGACTCGATATCCTCGAAGCCGCCAAGGGCATCGAGGTCGTCAACCGTCCCGGACTTTCTGTGGATGAGTTGAAGAAGGCGGTTGCCGACGTGGAGGGCATCGTCATCCGGAGTGCGACGAAGCTGACGGCGGACGTTCTGGCCGAGGCGAAGAAGCTGAAGGCGGTGGCCCGGGCGGGGGCCGGGGTGGACAACGTGGACCTCGAGGCCGCCAGCCGACGGGGCGTCATCGTCATGAACACCCCCGGCAAGAACTCGGTCTCCGCGGCCGAGCACGCCATCGGGATGCTCTTCGCCCTTGCCCGCAACATCCCGGCCGCCGACGCGTCGATGAAACAGGGACAGTGGGAAAAGAAGAAATACACCGGCACCGAACTCACCGGTAAGGTCCTGGGGGTGGTCGGTTTGGGACGCATCGGCTCGGAAGTGGCCCGTCGGGCGCTCGGACTGCGCATGAAGGTCCTCGGGCTCGACCCCTTCCTGGATACCGACCGGGCACGTGCCCTCGGCATCGAGATGACCGACTCCCTCGAAACGCTCATGAAGACCTGCGACTACGTCTCCGTTCACGCCTCACTCACCGACAAGACCCGTGGGATGATCGGGAAGGCCCAGTTGTCGGGGGCCCGGGCCGGCATCGGCATCGTCAACTGTGCCCGGGGCGGCATCGTGGACGAGGAGGCACTGCTCGAGGCCCTCGATTCGGGGAAGGTCTCGGGCGCCGCGGTCGACGTGTGGACCAGTGAGCCGTGCACCGACTGGCGACTGGCGAAGCATCCGAAGGTCGTGGCCACCCCGCACCTGGGGGCCAGCACCGAGGAGGCGCAGATCAGTGTGGCCGTCGCCGCCGCCGAGCAGATGGTCGACGCACTGGTCGCCGGCAACGTCCGCTTCGCCGTCAACTTCCCGGCCATCGACCCCGATGAGATGGTCGTGCTCAAGCCCTACCTCACCCTCGGTGAGAGACTGGGGGCCATTGCCGCCCAGTTGTGCGAGGGGGCCGTGAAGGAAGTGACCGTCACCTACGCTGGCGAGGTCGCCTCGCACAAGACCGAGCCGGTGGACGTGGCGGTGGCGGTGGGACTGCTGAGTCCGTACGTCGAGGACGTGAACATGGTCAACGCCCGACTGCTCCTGGCGGAGCGCGGCGTGGTGATGAACGTCACGCGCACCTCCGCCGAGGGCGATTTCGTCACCACCGTGTCGGTGGTCGTCCGCTCGGGCGACGAGACGCACACCGTCGTCGGGACCCTCTTCGGAAAGAGCCGTCCCCGACTGGTCATGGTCGACGGCTTCGCCCTCGAGGTGGAGCCTGCGGGCACGATCCTCTTCATTCACAACAAGGACGTCCCGGGGGTCATCGGTGAGGTCGGACGCATCCTCGGCGACCACGGCATCAACATCGCCAACATGAACAACGGTCGACGGTCCGCCGGCGGCGACGCCCTCACCGTCGTCAGTGTCGACACGAAGCCCGACGAGAAGGTCATCGCCGCACTGACCGCCGCCTCAGGTCTCACCGCCGTCAAGCTCGTCGGTCTCGATTGAGACGGACGTCTGCCTGGGAGGAGCCCGACATGGGGGCCGCCGACACACCGAAGCGCCCGCAGCCGAGGCTCCGCAAGGCCGCCGTCGTCGACGTGCCCGCCATCCACAAACTCATCATGCACTACGCCAACGCCCGGCAGATGCTCCCGTGCAGTCTCAGCCGACTGTACGAGTCCCTCCGTGACTTCTTCGTCTACGAGACCGCCGACGGTGTCCAGGCGTGTGCGGCACTGCACGTCGTGTGGGAGGACCTGGCCGAACTGAGGTCCCTCGCCGTCAGACCCGAGCTTCAAGGCCGGGGCATCGGCAGGATGCTGGTGGAGGCCTGCAAGGAGGAGGCGAGGAAACTGCGTCTGGCACGGGTCTTCTGTCTCACCTACGTCCCGGGCTTCTTCGAACGTCTCGGCTTCAAGGAGGTCGACAAGGCCTCCCTGCCGCACAAGGTCTGGGCCGACTGCATCAACTGTCCGCAGTTCCCCGACTGCGGCGAAGTGCCCCTTCTCTGTGATCTGGCGTCAGCCGGGAGTGGGTCATGAGACCGTGGGTTCCGGGTGTTCTGGTGGTGCTGTTCAGTGTGAGCCTGACCGGCTGTGCCGACCAGCTTCACAGCGAGGTCTCCGAAGAGGTCCAGCCCCCGCCCGGCGACGGGCCCGGCTGGTACCGCTCGGCAACGTACGAATTTGACAGCGACACCGGCCGGTGGGAACTCGTGGAGTCGGAGCACGGCGTCGGCTGGTCGTCCGACGAGTTCCACGAGCGTATGGAAGGCCGCTGGGAGGACCTCGATGACGACCGGTAGGACAGGGACAAATCAGGCTCGGGAGAGTGTGATGAGGCGATTGGGACGGTTGTGTCTGGTGCTGGTCCTGGCGGCCGGGGTGGTCGGCTGCACGTGTCCGACGTGGACCTTCCGTCAGCAGCGCGTCGACGGGAGTGACTTCGAGCGTATCGAGCGCGGGATGAGCCGGGGTCAGGTCCTGGATATCCTGGGCCGGCCCACCGACGTCTCCAGGGACGCCATGCACTGGGAAGTCGACCGGTACACGGACGTCTGGGTGTTCTTCAGTGCGGACGGCCGACGGGTGACGGGCAAGTACCGGCAGGACGGAGAGAACCTGCGGCTCGGTGAGTCGCCACCGGTCGGCGGCTAGCGTCTTCGAAGTGGAGGGTCGACGCGGTGTCACGGGTGCGGGTCCTCATCGTGGAGTGTGAGGAGGATTCGGCCGCACAGGTGGAGCGTGACCTGCGCGGGGCCGGCTTCTCCGAGGTCGAGCGGTCCGACGCCGCCGGGGCCCTCGAAAAGGCGTCATGCACCCCCCCCGATCTTGTGCTCGTCGAGATCGCCGAAACCGGCATCGGTGCCGCCGAACTCGTGCGGGCCGTCAAGCGGACCGTTGAGCCGTCCTCCGTCCCCGTCATCGCACTCACCGGACAGGACCCGGCCTCCGTCGTCCGGGGGTTCGACGCCGGGGCCGACGACTGCATCCACTGGCCCTACGACGTGTCCGAGATGCTGGCACGCGTGCAGAGCATGCTGCACATCAAGGCCCTGCACGACGAGCTGAGACGGATGAACGCCAAGCTGACGGAGCTGTCCACACGGGACGGGCTCACCGGACTCTTCAACCGTCGGTACCTGTTCGAGCAACTGGCGGCGGAGGTGGAGCGTGCGGTGCGCTACCAGCAGCCCCTCTCCTGCATCATGCTGGACATGGATGATTTCAAGCCGGTCAACGACGAGTACGGACACCTGGTGGGGGACGAGCTGTTCCGTCGGGCGGCGGAGGTGTTCCAGTCGATTCCGCGACGCCTCGACGTGGTGGCCCGGTACGGCGGTGACGAGGTGGCCATGCTGCTGCCGGCCAGTGATATCGACGCGGCCGTCAGTGTGGCAAGCCGCGTCTGTGAAACCATGGCCGCTGAGAGCTTCAACGTCGGTGACCGTCGGATCACCATCACCGTCAGTCTCGGGGTGGCGTGTCTCGACCCCAGGAACCCCATCACCAGTGACGAGCTGGTGCACCGTGCCGACGTGGCACTCTACCGTTCGAAACATGCCGGCGGGAACCGTGTGACCGTCTGGCAGCCCGGGATGAGAGCGGAAGCCGACGACTAGCGATCCCGGACCGCAAACCACGCTTTTCCCGTGTTTCCTCTCCCGCGCTTCTGCGGGGAGGGGCGCAAGACGGTGTCCGGCGGGGGGGAGTGTCGGGCAGGACCACCGGCGGTCTGTTCTCTTGTCTCGGGGTGACGCATCGTGGCGGAGGCCGTTTATCCCAACGTCTGGGCTCCCGGACAGCTGTTCGCCTTCTCAGGCGTCGACGGCGAGACCGACTGGTTCCACCCGTTCGTGGCGAGCACGCTCGCCGATGACGTGGGACTTCTCTTTCATCTGAACGAGCCGCAACGGCTCTGGTGCGAGCCGGCCACCATGGTCGTCGAGGAACTGGTCCCCCGTGTGGTGAGCGGCGACTGCATCGAGTTCTTCGTGAAGTCCAGCCGGGGTCAGCCCTTCCCGATTCGCTACCTCTTCTTCGACCGGTTCACCGTCATCGGCGAGACCTCCATTCACATGCCGCCCCGCGTCCGGACCGACGGGTCGGCCGTGGTGGGACATGCCCCCGATGTGGTCACCCACAGCAGCAGGGAAGAGCACACGGCCCTGGTCACGGAAACCTACGGCGAGAAACTCATCTTCGCGTTTTCGTTTTCCCCCCAGAGCGAACACCGGGCCACCGAGCAGGCAAGACAGGCCCTCCGGGAGAACGTCCCCGGACTCCAGCAGCGCAAGCTCTTCTTCTACACGGCACTTCCCGACATCGGGGGGGACAACGAACGACGCCGACGCACCGTCGTCAAGGCGTTCTCCGTCCTCAAGACCAACGTCGAGAGTCCGCAGGGCCTGCTCACCCGCCGCTGGAGCACGCCGGACCGCTGGCCGCATCGCGACATGTGGCTCTGGGATTCCTGCTTCCATGCCCTCGGATACCGTCTCTTCTCGACGGACCTCGCCGCGGAGGTGCTGATGGCGGTGCTCTCGGCACAGCGTCAGGACGGCTTCATCGCACACCAGGTCTCACCCGTGGGGATGTCCGACATCACGCAGCCGCCGCTCCTGGCGTGGGCGTTCCTGGAAGTGTTCCGCCCGGTGGAAGACCGCTCGCCCGTCGAGACGGCGTATCCCCAGCTCTGCCGGTTCCTCGAATGGGTCCTCGAGAACCGTCGCTCGCACGACGAGGGACTCCTGGCGTGGCAGGTGAGTGACGACCCGTTGTGCCGGTGTGCCGAAAGCGGCATGGACAACTCCCCGCGTTTCGACCGGGGGGTGCCGCTGACAGCCGTCGACCTCAACAGCTACGTCGTCAACGAGATGAACTGCCTGGCGGACCTGGCGCTCCTCATCGGCAGAAAGGACGAAGCCGCGCGGTGGAGGACCCGCGCCGCAAGACTCGCCCAGGCGGTCAACGAGCGGCTCTGGGACGAGACCGACCGGTTCTACTACGACAGGACCGTCGACGGGGAACCGGTGCGCGTGAGGACCGCCGCCGCCTTCCTGCCGCTCTTCGCCGGCATTCCCGACCGGGTTCAGGCCTGGCGGCTGGTGGAGCACCTCCGGGACGCGAACGCCTTCTGGACCGCCTTTCCCGTCCCGTCCGTGGCGAAGAACGAGGACGCCTACGAGCTGGACATGTGGCGCGGGCCCACGTGGCTCAACCTCGACCTGCTCATCGTCGAGGGGCTCGTGCGATACGGCTTCGGTGAGATCGCCCGTGAGATGACACAGCGCATTCGCACCGGCGTGGAGCACTGGTACGGTCGCATCGGCTCGATCTACGAATTCTACGATCCCGACGGACAGATCCCTCCTCCGGAACTCGACCGCAAGCAGCGCCTCAGAACCGGTGAAGGCATTGCCCCGATCAGTGACTACTCCTGGAGCGCCGCGTGCTACCTCGCACTCGTCGCCGGCATCCCCTGAGGACGCGGAGAAGGACCGACCATGGAATTCGCATTCAAGGACGACTGGCCCCGGACGCGGAGACGTCTCGAAGCATGGTGGCGCGGTGAACTCCTCGACCGCTGCACGATCCTCGTGACCGCGCCCCGCAAAGGCGTGACGCCGCGCGAAGTGACGGCGCCCCGCGACGTCAAGGAGCGCTGGACGAACCCCGACTACGTCATCGAGAGACTCCTGGCACGGTGTGAGGGCGCCTTCTTCGGCGGCGAGGCGATTCCGTTCACGATGCTGAACGTCGGCCCGACGTGCATCGGGCAGTTCCTCGGCTGCGACGTGGTCTACCAGGAATCGACGACGTGGAAGCGTCCGTTCGTCGACGACTGGGACCGCGACTGCCCCACGGTCGCGTTCGACCCGGACAACGGAAACTGGCGGGACGTGGTCAGGTTGACGGAAGCTGCGGTCGAGGCGGCGCCGGGACGCTTCATGGCGGGCGTCACCGACCTCGGCGGCTATTCCGACGCCCTGAGCGCCTTCCGCGGACCCGAGCGGCTCTGCATGGACCTCATCGACTGCCCGGAGAAGATCCTTCGTCTGCGCGAGCCCATTATCGGGGTCTGGAAGCGGATGTTCGACCACCTCCAGGGCATCGTCGCCCGTCGACTGGAAGGGTCCATCGGGTGGATGGGCATCTGGGCGGCGGGCACCACCTTCCACCCGCAGTGCGATTTCTCCTGCATGGTGTCGACGGCGATGTTCGAGGCGTTTTTCCTGCCGGCGCTCCTCGAGCAGTTCCGTCACATCGACTGCACCATCTACCACCTCGACGGCCCGGGCGCCGTCCGGCACCTCGATTCGCTGCTGGCGATCGACCACGACACCCTCCGGGCCATCCAGTGGGTGCCCGGCGCGGGCACCGGAACCAAGGTGCAGTGGATACCGCTCCTCAAGCGCATCCAGGCCGCCGGCAAGAACGTCGTCATGTCCGCCGAGGTGCACGAGGTGGAGCCGTTGATGCGCGAACTCTCCTCGAAGGGGCTGATGCTCATCGTCGAAGCACCCACCGAAGACGACGCCCGCGAGCTGCTGAGGAAGGTCGAGACCTGGACCCGCGACTGACGCCGGCCGGCCGGGACGGGCGCTTGTGTGATCAATCGTCCGCCACGATGTCGTATCATGTCGCATCATGCCGCACCCGTGTCTCACGATGTCGCATGGATGTCCCATCGATGTCGGGCGATGTCGTCTCAATGTCGCATGATGATGCGCTCGGGGGCATCTGATGTCGCCTGAACGCCGCCCTTGAAATCCGCAACTTCTTGTCTGACAACGGGTTACGCATTTCGGGCCTCTCCGATTCCCCGAAAATCCACCTCGCTCCGAACGGGAGCCGTTTCTTCTTCTGCTGCTGCTTCTGACTTGCGACCCGCGACCTGGCACTGCTTCTACTATTGGGCCGAGGCAAACGATTTCAGGGGTGGGTTCGTAAAATTTCTGAAGGAAGCCCCCTGGCGGCTCGGAAACCGCGAAAAAAGCGGCCCAAGTTTCTCATTTTCCCTCTTGGGGGGGCAAATAGAGGAGTGAGGTGGTCCTCTTCCGCAGAGGGGTGAGGGGAAAGCCGCGGTCGCAGGCTGCAGGGCAAGAGCAGCAGACAGAGAAGCCGCGAGTCTGCTGTGCTGCTTCTTCTGCTGCTTCTGACTCAGCGTCTCAGTGTCTGAGCGACTTAGAGCGTCTGACAAAATGAGGCAGCTTGCCTCTGCCTGAGGCGGATGAATTTGGACAGCCCCCGTAGGGGGCGGAAGCATGTAGCCGGGGGCGTAAGCCCCCGGTACACAGGCCAACAAGGATCCTTAGCCCCGGAGGGGCGGCAGAAGCGTTGCGTGACCGCCTGTCGCCCCGTTGGGGCTCGGGCGAATATCAGAATCCCCACCGGGGGCTCACGCCCCCGGCTATTCACTGACGCCCCTCACGGGGCTTCTTGTCAACGGCAACAGCTCATTTTGTTAGATGCTCTTAGCGACTGTTTCACAACTCGTGTGCCACGGCTTGCTTGCAAGCCGTGCTGTAGAGATTGGGGACAATGCACGGCTGGACAAGCCAGCCGTGGCACACCCCTCATAGTATATGCTGTCACGAGAGGGGTTGTGAAACAGTCTCTAAGCGACTTAGCGTCTTGTTTTCCAGCGTCGGAACGCTGTGGCGTGGTGGTCGAGCGGCCGCCGCGCCGGATGGAGGTCATTGACCGGCGCTCAGTGGTGCTCGAGCCAGCGGATGGCGAGCATGCTCATGACCAGCATTCCGGTCTTGAGTGACCGGTCGTCGAAGTCGAACGTGGGACTGTGACCCGGACGGTGGGGGGTACCGTTGCCCAGACGGAAGAACGCCCCCGGGGCCTCCTCCAGGAAGTAGGCGAAGTCCTCCCCGCCCATCGCCGCCTCGGCCTCGACCACGTTGGATTTCCCCAGCACGCGGACGGCCGTCTCGGCGAGGAACGCGGTGGCCCTGGCGTCGTTGACGACGGGCGGGTATCCCGTGCCGAGTTCGATCTCGGCGGTCCCTCCCATCGCGCGGGCGGTGCTGCGGGCGATCCGGCCGATCTCCCGCAGGATCATCTTCATGACCTTCGGCGTGTAGGCCCGGCAGGTGCCGGTGAGCTTGGCGTCGTCCGGGATGATGTTCCGTGCGGTGCCGGCGTCGAAGGTCCCGAAGGTCACCACGGCCTCGTCCATCGGGTCCACGCGACGACTGACGACCGTCTGCACCGCCTGGAGGAACGTGGCGGCCATGACGATGGGGTCGATGCCCTTGTGGGGATAGGCGGCGTGCGCCCCGCGGCCGCGGAAGACCACGTCGACGCTCGTGGTGGCGGCACACATCGGTCCGGGAAGGCAGCCCACCTTCCCCAGCGCAATCCCGGCCGCCGTGTGGAGTCCGTAAACGACGTCCGGCTTCGGGTCCCGGAACGCACCGTCCGCCAGCATCGCCTGGGCTCCCGCGCCGCCTTCCTCCGCCGGCTGGAAGATCAGCTTCACGCTGCCCTTGAGGTGCTCCCTCAGCCGGGTCAGCACGTGAGCGACGCCCACGAGATTTGCGGTGTGACCGTCGTGACCGCACGCGTGCATCCGATCCGCGACGACGGAACGATGCGCGAAGCGGTTCTTCTCGTGCATCGCGAGGGCGTCCATGTCCGCCCGCAGCGCCAGACACTTCCCCCGGCGTTTCCCCCGGATGACGCCCACGACGCCGGTCCTTCCCACCTTTGTGCGGTGAGGGACCTTCAGTCTCTTCAGGTGGGCGCTCACCTTCTTCGCCGTCCGGACCTCTTCGTAGCCGACTTCGGGGTGTCTGTGCAGGTCCCGTCGGAGCGCCCTGACGGCCGGGTAGATCTCGTTGACGATGCGCCTGACGTCGCTGACTTCCACGGACATGTCCTTTCCCTTGTGTCGGCGTTTCATGTGTTGAAGCGGTTATAGTGCGTCACGTCACCGGGTGAGGGTTTCGGCGGACGTGCCGGCGTCTCGGCCGCCTTGCCCACCGGCAGAAGCGACCACACCCGCAGGCGCTCCGGAACGCCGAGGGCTTCTTTCACGTCCTTCTCGGACCGTCGGACCGCGCCCTCCACCCAGCAGGCAGCCCAGCCGAGGGCGGTGGCGGCGAGGAGCATGTTCTCCATGGCGGCCGAGGCGTCCTGGACCCAGAACTCCCCGTACTTCGTCGGCTGGGGGTCCATCACGATGACGATGGCGGCGGGTGCGGTCTTGAGTGCCGGGCTGGCCGGGCGGATGCGGTCCATCACGTCCGGGTCGTCCACGATGACGTACTGGCGGAGCTGGGCGTTGGCGCCGCTCGGGGCTTCGACGCCCGCCGAGACGATCCTCTCCAGCACCTCCCGGGGCACCCGCTCGTCGGTGAACTGCCGCACGCTGCGCCTCGACCTGATGACGTCGAAAACCGCATCCGCGTCGCTCCTCTTTGCGGTCAAAGTACGTTCCTCCACTTCATAGGAGGCCGGACATTCCTGTCCGGCCCAACCGGTTGAATGACAGGCACGAATGCCTGTCCTCCTTGTTCCTCTTTGATCACGTTCTGTCCGGCCACCTCAGCACCAGTTCCGTCATGACGAGCATGCCGGTCTTGAGGGCCCGGTCGTTGAAGTTGAACGTCGCGCTGTGAAGCTGTCGATTGGGGCTGCCGTTGCCGAGCCAGAAAAAGACCCCAGGGGTCGTTTCCAGGTAAAACGCGAAGTCCTCGCCGCCCATCGAGGGGGCGGCTTCGAGCAAGCCCCTGCGGCCGAGTGCCGACGTCGCCGTGGCCTTCAGAAAGGCGAAGACCTTCCCGTCGTTGATCACCGCGGGGTAGCACTCGAGGTAGTCGACCTCGGCCGACCCGCCCATCGCGCGCGCCACGTCTTTCGGGATCTTCTGAACCTGACGCCTGACCGTCCGCCTGACCGCACGGTCGTAGGTGCGGGTGGTCCCCCCGAACGTGACCGTCTCCGGAATGATGTTGCGTGCGGAACCCCCGCTCACCCGGCCCACCGTCACCACCACCGGCTCGAGCGGGTCGATGCGCCTCGAGGCAATCGTCTGGAGGGCCTGGATGACCGCACCCGTGATGGTGACGGGGTCGATGCCCTTGTGGGGATAGGCCGCGTGAGCGCCCCTGCCGTGGATGCGGACGTCGAAGAAATCGGCCGACGCCAGGCACGGTCCCGGGATGCTTGCGACGGTGCCCACGGGATAGACGTGACTGGTATGCAGTCCGAAGATGACGTCGGGCTTGGGGTTCCTGAGCGTCCCGTCGGCGATCATCAGTTCCGCGCCGCCCTGAAGTCCCGATTCCTCGGCGGGCTGGAAGATGAACTTCACGCTTCCGCGGATGTGGTCCCGGCACCGGTGCAGGACGTGTGCGACGCCGACGAGGTTCGCGGTGTGTCCGTCGTGACCACAGGCGTGCATCTTCCCGCCGACCGCCGAGCGGTAGCCGACGCGGTTCTTCTCGAGCACCGGCAGGGCGTCCATGTCGGCGCGGAGCGCCACGCACGGCCCCGGGCGTTTCCCCTTCAGGAGGCCGACCACGCCGGTCCGGCCGACCTTCGTCCTGCACGCGATCTTGAGCTTCCTCAGGTGCTTCACCACCTGCCGCGCGGTGCGGACCTCGGCGAACTGCGTCTCCGGGTGCCGGTGCAGGTCGCGTCTCAGCGTGCGTATCTTCGGGTAGACCTCGTGGATGATCCGCTTGATCTGCGCTGTCTCTATGGCCACGTGACGGTTCCCCCTCGTTTCCGGAGTTTCTTAGGATACCGTCGGGGCGTGTCGCGTCAAGACGCGAGTCGAAACTTGAAACTCAAAACTCGAAGGTCCCGGCAGGCGATAGCGTGTCTCCGAGTGTCAGTTGCCGCCCGGAGGGATCCTCACGATGTTCAGGAGCAACCGTTCCGCAGCACTTTCGAGTTGAGAGTTTTGAGTTTTGACTCATCCGGTCGTGCTTGACACGCTCCCGGCGGCCGATAGACTTGGGTCAGTGCGCCGGTCACCGACGGGCCGGATTTCGAAAGGAGGTGTGTCATGGCGAAGATGCTGATCGTCTATTACAGCCGCAGCGGGAACACCGAGAAGATGGCTCAGGCGGTGAAGGAAGGCGCCGCCGACGTCGAGGGCGTGGAGGTCGAGCTGAAGAAGGTGGCGGACACGACGCCCGACGACCTCCTGGAGGCCGACGGCATCATCATCGGCTCGCCCACCTATTACGGGACGATGGCCTCGGAAGTGAAGAAACTCATCGACAGCAGTGTGAAGTATCACGGCAAGCTCAACGGCAACGTCGGTGGCGCGTTCGCCTCCTCGGGCGTGATGGGCGGCGGACTCGAGACCACCGTGATGGACATCCTCAAGTGCATGCTGGTCCACGGGATGATCATCCAGGGGAACTCCCAGGGCGCCCATTACGGACCGGTGTCGGTTGGCGCCCCCAACCTCGAGGTCACGAAGGCCTGTCGTGCTTACGGCCAATCCGTCGCCGAACTCACGCTCAAGCTGTGCGGATAGCACAGGCGGGGCGGGGGCATGGAAGAGCAGCCCGACATTCCACATGGCGGTCACGTCGTGGGTCCGGTTCCGCTTGATGCCCTGGCGTTTCCGGACCGTTGCGTCCGGTGTGGCAAGGCAGCGCCGTTCGAAGCCAAGCTCCGGAAGTACACTGGACTCGGCTTTCCGCTTGGGATCGTGGTCGGTTTTTGCCTTCCCCTTGCTCTGGTCCTGCCGCCGCTAACCAAGGAGATTGAACTCCGGGTGCCGACGTGTCGCTGGTGTAGGGAGTGGCACCAGCTCGGCCACGTTCTGGCACTGCTGGGGACACTGCTGGCGGTATTGGCCGTAGGCATCGTCGCCATCTTTCTGGGGGTGTGGGTGGTGATGGAGTTCCGTCTCGCTTGGTGGGGCGTGCTGACGTACGTGCTTGCCGTTCTCGGCGTAGCCTTCCTCATCATGTGGTTTGGAGGAACCCGACTGATTGACTTCGTGAGTCTGCGTATGCTTGGCGTCGCGGTTCATAGCTATGACAAAACGGACAACTCGGTCGTGCTTTCGTTCAAGGATCCGGCTTTGGCAGAGGACGTCGCAGCGCGAAGCCTCGTCGTCCTTGACACGCACACCTGATAAGGTTACCATTCCCTCCGCCATACTCCCGGGAGTTACCCATGCGTGCCGTGGTCCAGCGGGTCAAGCGTGCGAGTGTGTCGGTGGACGGCGAGGTGCTGTCCTCGATCGGCGAGGGTGTGCTGGTGCTGTTGGGGGTGGCGGCGGACGACGCCGAGGCCGACGCCGATTTCCTCGCCGAGAAGGTGGCGAACCTGCGCATCTTCCGCGACGACGCCGGGAAGATGAACCGCTCGGTGTTGGACGCCGGCGGCGCCGTCATCGCGGTCTCACAGTTCACGCTGATGGGCGACGCACGGAAGGGCCGCCGGCCGTCCTTTATCCATGCATGCGAGCCGGAAGAGGCCAACCGGCTCTACGAATACTTCTGCCGGAAAGTCCGCGAGCAGGGACTCGAGTGCGGCACCGGCAAGTTCCAGGCCATGATGGACGTGGAACTCGTCAACGACGGACCGGTGACCATACTGCTGGACTCGAAACGGCGGTTCTGACGACACCGGTGCAATGACGAATGACGAGTGACGAATGACGATTCAATAACGAAACCCGAATGACCAAACGCGTGTGCTGCGTTCATTCGTCATTTCCCCCACAGCGTATGGGGAACCGATGATGGCTGGTCTCCCGAAGAACGTGTTTGTGGGCACCGCCGGGTGGAGCTACCCGGACTGGGAGGGGATTTTCTACCCGGTGAAGAAGCCCCGCGGGTTCGACGAGCTGCGCTACATCGCACGGTACTTCAACACGGTCGAGCTGAACAACACGTTTTACCGCCCACCTCTGGCCAACTATGCGAAGCGTTGGGTGGAGCGGACGGCGGACGCCGGGCGGTTCCACTTCACGCTCAAGCTCTGGCAGCGCTTCACGCACGAGCGCGGCGAGCCCTACACGGCAAAAGACCTGGGTGTCTTCAAGGAGGGCATCGAGCCCCTGGCGGCGTCGGACCGTCTGGGCGGCATCCTGATGCAGTTCCCGTGGGGTTTTCAGAACACGCCGGAGAATGCGGAATACCTGGAGCGGCTGTCGGCGGATTTTTCGGATTACCGACGGTTCATCGAGGTCCGGCACAGGTCGTGGCAGAACGAGGAAGTGCTTGATTTCTTCCGTCAGCTCGGACTCAACTGGACCAACATCGACCAGCCGGTGTCGCGGACGTCGGTGCGGCCGTCGGCGGTCGTCACGGGAGACGCGGCGTACGTGCGCCTGCACGGCCGGAACGCCAAGGCGTGGTTCGACCGTGACGCGGGGCGGGACGAGCGATACAATTACCTCTACTCGGACGACGAACTGGACGAGTGGGTCGAGAAGATCCGCCTCCTGGTGGGAACGGTGGATTTCGTCTACGCGATCACGAACAACCACTTCCGCGGACAGGCGCCGGCCAACTCGCTTCAGATCATGTCGAAACTGACGGGCGCCGCGGTCGACGTGCCCGAAACGCTGACCGGGACGTATCCCTTCCTGAGGGACATCGCACGCACCGACACCGCCGACCGAACCGGAAGGCTCTTCTGAATGACGAATGACGAATTAAGAATGACGATTCAAGCCCGAAATCCGAATGACCGAGCGACCGGCGGCCGCTGCGTTGTTGCATTCGATATTCGGGCTTCGCTCATTGAATCGTCATTCGTCATTCGACATTCGTCATTGCACTAGGGGGGCTGCTATATGGGACACACGCAGGAGACGCTTGCACGGGACATTCGTGCGATGGGGATTTCGTCGGGCGACGTGTTGATGGTTCACTCCAGTCTCAAGAGCATCGGGTGGGTGGAGGGGGGTGCGGATGCCGTCATCGACGCGATCCTCTCGGTCATCGGCGAGGACGAGGGGGTGCTCTTCGTCCCCACGCTCACCGGCACCTTCGCAAGGTCGGGCTGGAGCGAGATGACGAAGTACGCCTTCGACCCGAAGGAGACGCCTTCGCGCGTCGGCAAGATCACCGACACCCTCTGGCGGCGGGCGAACGCTTTCCGCAGCGAGCACCCCACGCATTCGTTGGCCGCCATCGGCAAGGACGCCGGGGAACGGGTGAAGGGCCATGGCGGGGACGCGTCCACCTTCGACAAGCACGGGCCCTACGGGAAGTACGTGAGACTGGGCGCAACGATCCTGTTCATCGGCACCGGCATGGGCTGCAACACCACGCTCCACGTGGGGGAAGACTGGGCGGAGCTGCCCTACATGGACCACACGTCGAAGGCCCGGGTGCTGAAGGACGGCAAGGAGGTCCACGTGCCCCTGAAGATGTCTCCGAACGGGCACCGGTCGTTCTACACCAGTGACGAGAACTCCCCGGCGGTGCAGCTCTTCTACAAGCTGGGACTGGTGAGGGAAGCCGGGCTGGGCGACGCCCGGGTCCAGCTCATCGGGGCACACGACGTGATCGACACGATGATGAAGACCTATTACGGGGCGAGCCGGCATTCCTCCTGTGCAGGAAGCAGGACTGCGAGTTCTGCCGGAAGGGACGTGAGGACTGCGAGCGGGAACTTCCGCGCATCCGGAAGACCATCGACCGGCTGGCCGCCGACGGGTGGTGCAGGATCGATTGAGGGTCCGGTGACGGAGGTCGCCGGACCGCGGGGGAGACGTCATGGATGTCCTGACCGAGACACGGGATGCGCTGAAGCAGGTGTGTCGCGAGGAAAACGTGGATCTCGCTTCACCGGTCACGGTGCGGCGTCTGTCGCCGGATGAGGCCATCGGGGGGAAGGCCGGGAAGGATTTCGTGCTGTGCCGGGGAAAGGAAGTGGTGATCGAGGCGAGGCTGGGTGCGGCACGCGGACAGGCATTCACGGACCAGCCTTCGGAGTGGACCGGCACGCTCGGTGAGGTGTTCACGATGTCACTCGACGAGGTCAGGAACCGCGCGATCGTGGTCGCCGTGCTCAACGCCCTCGCCGGAAAGCTCGGACTCGCAAGTCACGTCATCCACTGCCGGCAGGAGGACCCCGTCCGCTGCGGACCGGAACTCACGGCCGAACTCAGACGTCGCTTCCCCAAGGTGAAGAGGATCCTCCTCGTCGGACTCCAGCCCGCAATCCTCGCGGCGCTTGCGGAAGAGCTGGGCACCGGAGGCGTGCGCGTCGTGGACCTCGACCCGGACAACATCGGTCAGGTCAAGGCGGGCGTCAGGGTGGGGAACGGTGCGGCCGACATGTCCGACGACGTCCGGTGGTGCGAGCTGATGCTGGTGACCGGATCGAGCGTCGTCAACAACACGCTTGACGAGCTCCTGGCACTGTCACAGGACGCCTCGAAGCCGCTCGTCTTTTTCGGCAACACCATCGCGGCGGTCGCGGCGGTGGCCGACCTCGAACGCATCTGTCCCTTCGGAGGTCACGGAGGGATGCTGGTTCACTGAAGCCGGGCACGTGTCAGGTCTGCACGGAAAGGAGTGTGATGTACCAACCGCAGAAGAGGAAAAAGTCAAGTCAGACCCCGTTCGTCATGATGATAGGCGGTGCGGCACTGTTCTTCATCATCGTGTTCGCCTGGGTGAAGGGAAGACCCGCGAAGCAGGAAGCGTCGGCGCCCGCCCCGCCGCCCACAACGAACGTCAACCTGGCCGAGTACCAGAAGAAAGAGATGTACCGGTCACTGTCCGACCTGAAGGGCATGCTGCGCGACGCCGGGGGCAGTCCGGCCCGGAGCTACAAGGTCCTCGCGGACCGCTACGGCGTCTCGGAGGCGGTGGTCCGCCAGGTGGAGGCCGAAGGTCGTCAGAAGGGCTGGCCCGCTTCGGGCCCCTGACGGCGGCGGGGGCGCGTCACCGGGCGTTTTTCAGCCACACGGGGCCGGGCGCGGGACGGGCTTTTGGCAGAAAATCCTGTCGCCGGGCGTTAACGTCTTTCGGAGAAACGGGTTGGGTCGTGCCCGAGGGCCGAAATCCGCAAAAAAAGACTTGACAGGAGACCCAAAAACAGGATACATTTAAACATTCTGGGAGACCACGGAGGCGGGCCTTGCCGCACGTGATGCCCGCCTTTGGCTTGACATGGGAGATTCACACGGATGGCGGAGGTTATCCTCGAGAACATCACGAAGATCTTCCCGCCCAAGGTCGTGGCGGTGAAGCAGTTCAACCTTCAGGTGGCCGACCAGGAGTTCCTGGTGCTGGTGGGTCCGTCGGGGTGTGGCAAGTCGACCACGCTGCGGATGATCGCGGGTCTGGAGGAGATCACGGAGGGTACGATTCGCATCGGGGAGCGTGTGGTGAACGACGTTCCGCCGAAGGACCGGGACATCGCGATGGTGTTCCAGAATTACGCCCTCTACCCGCACATGACGGTTTACAAGAACCTGGCGTTCGGTCTGAAGCTGCGGAAGTTTCCTCGCAAGGAAATCGACGAGCGGGTGCGTGAGGCGGCCCACATTCTGGGCATCATGGAGCTGTTGGACCGCAAGCCGAAGGCACTGTCGGGGGGACAGCGACAGCGGGTCGCGGTGGGACGTGCCATCGTCAGACAGCCGAAGGCGTTCCTCTTTGACGAGCCCCTGTCGAACCTGGACGCCAAGCTGCGTGTGGAGATGCGGGCCGAGCTGAACAAGCTCCACAACCGTATCGCCACCACCATGATCTACGTCACCCACGACCAGGTGGAGGCGATGACCCTGGGGGACCGCATCGTCGTGATGAACGAGGGGGAGATCCAGCAGGTGGGTCCGCCCCTGGAGATCTACAACAACCCGAAAAACCGTTTCGTGGCCGGGTTCATCGGGACACCCCCGATGAACTTCCTTGACGGTCGACTGGTGGCTCACAACGGTGGGGTGGCGTTCGAAGAGGGCACGGCGACGATCCCGATCTCGGCACGGTTCGTGGACCGACTGAGAGGCTACGTGGACCGTGAGGTCGTCTTCGGGATCCGTCCGGAGGACGTGAGCGACCGTCCCCCGGTCGGGGAAGCCGTGGCGACCTTCCAGCTGGCCACCACCGTGGAGGTGGTGGAGCCGCTGGGTGACGAGATGATCCTGTATCTCAAGACACCGGCACACGAATTTCTGGGCAAGGTTAGCTCTCACGGGGGCATCTCGGACGGACAGGCCCTCGAAGTCAGTCTGAACGTGGACAAAGTGCACGTCTTCGACGCGGAAACTGGTGAGAACCTATGTCTGGATAGTGACAGTTAATCAGTCCGACCGCCGGTTTCTCGTCGACAGAGTGGGCTTGTTCCCACTCTTTTATTTACCGGTCGTGAACCGGGCGGCTTCTGGAATGAGTTGTTCCTGAGACGGGGGTTCGATACATGAACGGTGAGATGTTGAGACTGGTGGACGCCATTCACCGCGACAAGAACATCGACCGGGAGGTGCTGCTGGAGGGCATCGAGCAGGCCCTGGCCAGTGCCGCCCGGAAGGTCTACGGGTCCGAAGAGATCACCGTGACCATCGACCGTGAGAGTGGGGATATCTCGGCACTCGACGGGGATGTCCCCATCAACCCCGTGTCACTGGGACGGATCGCGGCACAAACCGCCAAGCAGGTGATGATCCAGAAGATCCGTGAAGCCGAGCGGGACGTCATCTTCGAGGAATACGAGGGTCGCAAGGGACAGCTCGTCACCGGGACGGTCCAGCGGTTCGAGGGGGGCAGTCTGATCGTCAACCTGGGGAAGACCGAGGGGATTCTCCCGCGCGGCGAGCAGATTCCGGGTGAGGTGTATCAGCCGGGCGACCGGATCCGGGTGCTGGTGCTGGACGTCCGGAAGGTGGGGCCCCGGGTCAAGATCATCCTCAGCCGCACCCATCCCGACCTCATCCGGAGGCTCTTCGAGCTGGAGGTCCCCGAGGTCAGTGAGAAGATCATCCAGATCAAAGAGCTGGCCCGTGAGGCCGGTCAGCGCACGAAGGTCGCCGTCACGTCCATCGACAGCAAGGTGGACTGTGTGGGGGCATGTGTGGGGGTGCGGGGGAGTCGCATCCGGAACATCGTGGACGAACTCAACGGCGAGAAGATCGATATCGTCCGGTGGAACGAGTCCGTCGAGGTGCTCATCATGGCCTCACTCAAGCCGGCCGAGATCTCCAGCATCGACCTCGACCCCGAGAACAGACGCGCACGCGTCATCGTTCCCGAGGACCAGCTGTCACTGGCCATCGGGAAGAGGGGGCAGAATGTCCGTCTTGCCGGCAAGCTCTGCGACTGGGAACTCGATATCGTCAGTGAAGCGGAAGCGGCCGTGCTGCCCACGGTCGAGGGACTCCAGGTCGATCTCTCCGAGGTGCCGGGCATCGGTGAGCACACCGCGAAGGCACTCATGGCCGCCGGACTCCTGACGCTCCGTGACATCTTCGACGCCGGGGAGAAGGGACTGACGGCGATTGAGGGCATCGGACCGGCCAAGGCCAACGAGGTCCTCACCTATGCCTCCGAACTCTACGAGCAGCTGGCCTCCGAGGCCATGGCCAGGGCACGTGCCGGGGCAAAGCAGGAATCCCCGCCCACGCCACGGGAGATCCTTGAGAGCATGCTCCCCGACAGCACCGGGGAAGCGGACGAGCAGGAACCGGAAGCGGACGAGCAGGAACCGGACGCGGCCTCGGCCGAGACCGACCTCGACGAAGCCGAGACCGGTGACGAACCTGGTGAGGATGGGTCTGCGGGCGGGGATGGACCCGCCGACGAGGTGGAAGAGGAACCGACTCCTGGTGAGGAACCGACGGAGGACGAGACCGAGGACACCCCACGGCAGCCTGAGACGGAGGAGACTTCGGACGACGAGGAGTCCACGGCTTGAATCCGTGACATCTCTTGGGGTGAACCGGTCAGTCCCGACACCTCGGGACTTCAGGGTACAAGGGGAGGGAGCAACCTTTGGGCATTCGCATACACGAGTTGGCCAAGGAACTTGACCTGAAAAGCAAGGAACTGGTCGAAGCGGCCAAGTCCCTGGGCTTCGACGTCAAATCCCACATGAGCGTGCTTGGCAAGAGGCAGGTCACGAAGCTGACCGAGGCCGTCTCCGGGACCACGCCGGTTGTCAAGAAGAAGCCGAAGCCGAAAGCAAAGAAGGCCGTGAAGAAGGGGGTCAAGGGCCCCGCCGCCAAGCCCAAGGCACAGAAGGCCGTGAAGAAAGCGGCAAAGAAGCCGGTGAAGAAAGCCGTTGCCAAGCCCAAGGCGGAGAAAGCCGCAAGGAAGCCGGCAAAGAAGAAGACCGTCCCCCCGGAAGCCGTGGAGAAGCCGACCGAAGCCGAACCGGAAGTGGTGGTCAAGGAAGTGCCGCCCGAGGAGCTGCCGGTTTCGCTGAGACCCCTCACCATCCGGGAGAAAAAGAAGCCCAGACCGGGGGCGAAGATCATCTATCGTCCCGGGGACGAGGGGACGCCTTCCATCAAGCCGAAGGACAAGAAGAAGCGTCCGACGCCCCAGCCGCTGGCACGCATCCGTCTCGAGCCGGAGGACGGGGAACGGCAGGCACGGATTCGCCGGGAAGGACGTCGTGACCGGGAGGACCGCAGCTGGGTTGCCGGTGAGGACCGGGTGACCGAAGTGCGCGTGCGTCCAAGACTTCCCATCCGACGACGTGTCAAGCCGATCCCGGTCCGACAGAAGCCGAAGATCGCCCCTAAGCCCACACAGGCCGACCTCGTCAGTCCCGTCAGCATCAAGGACTTCTCGGCCGCACTCGGCATCAAGGCCAGTGTCATCATTGGAAAGCTGATGGGCATGGGCATCATGGCGAACATCAACCAGACCCTCGATGACAATGCCGTCGGACTCCTGGCCGAGGAACTCGGTGTCACGGTGACACTCAAGCAGCCGAAGGACGCCGCCGAGGACCTGCTCGCACACCGCAAGATTGAGGACACGCCCGAAGACATGAGGTCCCGGGCACCCGTGGTCACGTTCCTCGGACACGTGGACCACGGGAAGACCTCACTCCTGGATGCCATCCGCAAGGCGAACGTGGTGGCGAGCGAGTCGGGGGGCATCACACAGCACATCGGTGCCTACAAGGTGACGACGGCCGAAGGGAAGAGTGTGGTGTTCCTGGACACCCCCGGTCACGAGGCGTTCACCGAGATGCGGGCCCGTGGGGCCAATGTCACCGATGTCGCCGTCCTCGTCGTGGCCGCGGATGACGGTGTCATGCCACAGACCGAAGAGGCCGTCAACCATGCCAAGGAGGCCGGTGTCCCGATCGTCGTGGCACTCAACAAGATGGACCTCCCACAGGCCAATGCCGACCGGGTCCGACAGCAGCTCAACGGACTTGAGCTTGTCTGGGACCGGTGGGGCGGAACCACCGTGATGGTGGAATGCTCCGCCGTCACCGCACAGGGACTGGTCGAACTGGTGGAGATGCTGAGTCTGGAAGCGGAGCTTCTGGAACTGAAGGCGAACCCGAAGCGACCGGCGGAGGGGGTGGTCATCGAAGCACGGAGCAGTGAGGGTCGCGGGGTCACCGCGACACTGCTGGTCCGGAACGGAACGCTTCACATCGGTGACGTGGTGCTGTGCGGGAGGGCCTACGGTCGTGTGCGGGCGATGTACGACGACACGGGGACGGAAGTCCATGAGGCCGGTCCCGCCACACCGGTGAGCGTGACGGGACTCTCGGTGGTTCCCGAAGCGGGGGACAGGATGTACGTGGTGGACGACCTGGCCCAGGCGAAGGAGGTGGCCGACGTGCGGGACCGTCGGATGCGTCAGGAGTCCCTGGCTCCCAGACGCGGCATCAAGCTCGAGGAGTTCTTCGAGTACATGAGTCAGGCCGAGTTGAGTGAACTCCGGGTGATCCTCAAGGCCGACGTCAAGGGGTCAGTCGAGGTGCTGCGCAAGACCGTTCAGGACGTGGCGACCGACGAGGTTCGGGTGAGGGTGCTGCATGCGGCGGTCGGCGGCGTCAACGAGAGCGACGTGCTCCTGGCACACGCGAGTCAGGCCATCATCATCGGGTTCCACGTGGCCCCGGAGGAGAAGGCACGTCTCCTCGCGGAGGACAAGGGCGTGGACATCCGTCTCTACCAGGTCATCTACCAGGTCGGCGACGAGGTGAAAAAGGCCGTGGAAGGACTCCTGGCACCCGAGAAGAGGGAGGTCATCGACGGACACATCGAGGTGCGGGAGACGTTCAAGGTGTCACGTCTCGGGACCGTGGCCGGGTGCTACGTGACCGACGGCGTGGTGAACCGGCAGAGTCGTCTGCGGGTCATCCGTGAGGGTGTGGTCATCTACGACGGTCGCATCGCAACGCTCAGACGGTTCAAGGATGACGTCCGTGAGGTGCGCGCCGGCTTCGAGTGCGGCGTCAAGCTCGGCGACTATGACGACGTCAAGGTCGGAGACCAGTTCGAGACCTATCACATCGAAGAGATCGCCCGGAAGCTCTAACGACAGTCGCAACTCGAAACTCGCAAGTCGTTTCTTCTTGCGACTTTCGACTTTCGCGTTTCAAGTTTCGAGTGCCTTTCATGGTCGTCGGGACGCTGAACATCAGACTGGTGCTGCGCGGGGCACACTCCCTCAAGGACAAGCGGCGGGTGATCAAGGGACTCAAGGAGCGTCTGAGGAACAAGTTCAACGTTTCCGTCGCCGAGGTGGACCACCAGGACGAGTGGCAGCGGGCGACCCTGGGGGTCGCCATGACGGGGACGGACGGTCGATACGTCAATTCGGTGCTTTCGAAACTCGTCGACCACCTCCGCAACGTTCACGGTGCGGAACTGGTGGACTACGAGTTGGAGATGTTCTAGTGGCGTCAAGACGTGTGGAGCGGGTCTCCCGACTCTTGAAACAGGCCATCAGCTCGGTGCTCATCAGTGAGCTGAGTGACCCGCGGATGGGGTTCGTCACGGTGGTGAAGGTTGAGCCCTCACGGGACCTCAAGTCCGCGAAGGTCTACGTCTCGGTGCTGGGGGAGGAGGTCGTGTGCACCCGCACCATGCGGGCCATCAAACACGCCGCCGGGTTCATCCGACGGACGGTCGGACGACAGGTGACACTCAAGAACATCCCGCTCCTGGAGTTCGTTCGGGACGATTCCGTCAAGCGGTCGGTCCGCATCAGTCGGCTCATCGCGGACGTCGTCAGTGACGAGCCGGACCGAGAGGAGTCGAAAGACCCGTGAAGACCAGTGAGAGGAAAGCACGGTCGAGGCTCTTGAGACGCGTGCTGGCGATTCTCGAGACGGACCTGGGTCGTCGTCGTCGTCGCCGTCGGCCCGACCCCCTGGAGACGCTGCTTCATGCGGTGCTGGCCGGGGACGGCAACGACCTCCTGGCGGCGAAGATCCTCGAGAAGCTGCGTGGGGGTCTGGTGGACTGGAACGAGTTCCGTGTCACCACCCCGCGCGGCATCGAAGAGTTCATCAGTCCACTGCCGGAGGCCGCCGAGAAGGCCCTGACCGTCAAACGGATCCTTCAGAAGCTCTTCCGTGAGCGTCACAGTCTGACCCTGAACCATTTCAGACGGTACGGTCAGACACGTCTCTGGGAGGAGTTGGCGGGCTTCGGCGGACTCACCGACGCGGTGAAGGCACGCGTGCTCTTGAAGGCGTTCGACGTCAACGTGCTGCCCGTGACCGCCGACATCGAGCGGGTGACGAAGCGCGTCGGACTCATCGAGAGTTACCTGACGAGGGACAAGGTGGGTGAGGCCATCACGGAGATCCTTCCCCCGAAGCGCGTCTACTCGTTCTACCACCTGATGAGTGAGCACGCCGAACTCGTGTGCACGGTCCGCAATTACGAGTGTGCCAAGTGTGTCCTCGTGGAGGTCTGTGCACGGGGCAGCAGTCCGAAGGACAAGCAGGGAGAGGAAAAGTGAAGGTGCTGAAGCTCGGACTTCCCAAGGGGAGTCTGCAGGACGCCACGTTCGACCTGTTCAACCGTGCCGGGTTCGACATCCGTGTCGGGACACGGTCGTACTTCCCCACGAGCTCGGATTCGGAACTGGAGTGTATCCTCTTCCGGGCCCAGGAGATCAGTCGCTACGTCGACGAAGGCGTGCTCGACGCCGGACTGACCGGACAGGACTGGATCACCGAGAACCAGAGTGACGTGCACGAGGCGGCCGAGCTGGTCTACAGCAAGGCCACCGCACGTCCCGCCCGCTGGGTGCTGGCCGTCCTCGAGGAGAGTCCCGTTCGGACGGTCCAGGACCTCCAGGGCAAGCTCATCGCCACGGAGCTGGTGACCTGCACCAGGAAGTGGCTGTCCGCGAAGGGGGTCGACGCCCGGGTGGAGTTCTCCTGGGGGGCGACCGAGGTCAAGGCGCGTCTCGTCGACGCCATTGTCGACGTGACCGAAACCGGCGGCAGTCTCCAGGCGGCCAACCTCCGCATCGTCGAAGAGGTGATGACGAGCACCCCGAAGTTCATCGCCAACCGTGACGCCTGGAAGGACGAATGGAAGCGACGGAAAATCGAGAACCTCGTGCTGCTCCTCGAAGGAGCGATCCGTGCACAGGACAAGGTCGGCATCAAGCTCAACGTCCCGAAGGACAAGCTCGACGCCGTCCTCGCCAAGCTCCCCGCCCTCAAGAAACCCACCGTCAGTCCACTGGCGGGTGACGACTGGTGTGCGGTGGAGGTCATCGTGGACGAAGCGTTCGTCCGACAGGTCATTCCGGAACTCAAACGGGCCGGGGCCCAGGGGATCATCGAGTACCCCCTCAACAAGGTCATTCCGTGAGTGCCCGGTGTCTTACTCGACGGGAAAGAGTCGTGCGGATGAAATTGACGGCAGGTGCACTGGTCGTGGTGCTGGTCCTGGCGGCGGGCTGTCGGTCGGAGCCCGCTCCGACGGGGGCCGCCTCACGCGATGGTACCATCACGGTTCCCGTGCAGATGCTCACCGACGAGCGCCCGGACGTCCGGTCCCAGGCCTACGCCAGTTTCGCGGCCGCGGTGCTCCTGCACGCCCGGAGCGACCGACTCATCACCGAGGCCCAGGAACCGTTCCTCGGACCCGATCCTCCCTCCGCCCTGAAGCGCACACGTCTTCACCAGGAGGCCCAGCAGCTTTGGAAGCAGGCGGTCGAGCATTACCAGAAGACACTCCTCTATGACCCCAAGTCGGTGGATGTCTGTGAGCGACTCGCCCGCGGTTACTTCGACCGTGGCGACACCCAGTCGGGCATCGAGTGGCTGAACCGTGGCGTGGCCATCGACGAAGGCGATTTCCTGCTGCTCTACCGTCTGGGGGTGCACTGTGAGCAGGCCCGACGGATCCCGGACGCCATTCACGCCTACGCCCGTGCGGAAAAGGCACGGGACGACCCCGAAAAGCGGAGACTCCTGCCCCTCGTTATCCTGAAGCTCGGCAGTCTCTACGAGGGTCGGAACCGATTCGACGAGGCGGCCGACGCCTACGTCCGCTTCATCGAACTGAAGTCGGAAGCGGACCACGTTTACGGGGACAACTCGGCACTCATCGAACTGCTGAAGAACCGGGCCCCCGTCTATCGCAAGCTGGGTGAGGTCTACGGCAAACAGAACCAGTACGCCAAGGCCGCCGAGGCGTTCAAGATCGCCTACCGGCTTCAGCCCTCCGTCTCACGGTCCCTGTTGAGTCTCGCCCAGACGTACCTGGCGGCCGCCGACCACGACCAGGCGATCGAAACCTGCAAGAAATACATCGAGCGGGAGCCCTCCCGACTTGACGGCATGACCCTCCTGGTCGAGATCTACAGGAAGATGGGTCAGCCGGAGAAGGCCGCGGCCGCGGCGGAGGAGTTCCTCAAGGAGAAGCCGCTTCTCTACCAGCTGCACTATCTGTTGGGGACCCTCCACGAGGAAAAGGGCGACGTGGACAAGGCCATTGCGTCCTACGAGCGGATCGTGAGGGAAGGGAAGCTCTTCCTGCCGGCGTACCTCCGCCTGTGCGCCCTTGAGGCGAAGCGCAGCCGCTACGACAAGGTGCTCGCCGTCCTCTCGACCGGACTTTCCTCCGGCATCGAGGAGGAAGCCTTCTACGCCGAGCTGGACCGTCGCATCGACGAGGCCACAAAGGTCCCCGGCACGGAGACGGGCTTCCGTCTCGCCGTCAAGCAGGAAAACCAGGACTTCGCCTTCTACTACGTCCTCGGACGACTCCAGCAGCAGACGAAGCGGAACACGGAAGCCGTCAAGTCCTACCAGGAAGTCCTCAAACAGAAGCCCGACTTCCTGCACTGCTACATCCGTCTGGCGTCGGTCTACATCGTTGAGGACAAGGCGGGAGAGGCGGTGAAGGTGCTGAAGACGGCGGGGGAGCGGGACCCGGGCAACCTGCTCGTCTGGCGGTTCCTGGCCGACGCACAGCAGGCGGCGGGAGACCTGCCGGGCGCCGTGGATTCGATGAAGCGTGTGGTCTATCTCGACCCGTCAAACACGGTGAACACGCTGCTCCTGGTCGGACTGATGACGAGGGCCGGTCAGGCCGACGAGGCGGAGCGGTTCCTTGAAAGCAGTCTCGACAAGCACCCCGAGGATGCCGAACGGTGGACCTACATCCTCGCGAGTTTCTACATCGACGGCAACCGGAAACTGGACCGTGCCGTGGAACTGCTGACCGGGGCGCTCGAAGACTACCCCGACAGTCCGATGCTGACGGCGAGTCTGGGGTATGCCCATCTGAAGCGTCGCGACGACGCAAAGGCCGTCGATGTCCTTCGACGGGCGGTCCAACTCGATCCCGAGAACCTCATGACCCGCACGTACCTTGTCCTCGCGCTCGAGCGGGACGGCAAGCTTGACGAGGCCGAGAAGGAACTCCGTGAGACCCTCGGACGAAACCCCGACAACCACGGACTCCGCATCGAGCTGGGGCGACTGCTCGTCCGCTCCGGGACCCGTGCGACCGAAGGGATCGAACTCATCAAGACGGTGATCGCCGCCGAGCCCGACGAGCCCTCGCACAAACTCTCACTCGGCAATGCCTACCTCCACCTCAAGCGCTATTCGGAAGCCGTCACGGTTTTCACGCAGCTCCTGGCCAAGGACCCGGACCTCGCCCTGGCACGATACCAGCTTGCGATGGCCTACGACGAGATGAACCTGTTCGCGGCCGCCGAGGGCGAACTCCGGAAGGTGCTCAAGGACGACCCGGACGACGGTCCGGCCGCCAACGCACTCGGATACCTGTACGCCGAGCGGTCCGTCAACCTCGAGGAGGCCCGCAGACTCGTCGAACTGGCACTCAAGCAGGAGCCCGAGAACGGGGCATACCTCGACAGCATGGGCTGGGTCTTCTACAGGAAGGGCGACCTCAAGACGGCTCTCGAATACCTCAAGAAAGCCATCGAGCGGGAGCCCGACGCCGTCATCGCCGATCACCTGGGGGACGTGCACTTCAGGCTCGGACAGACGACTGAGGCCCTCAAGCGATATGAGGAAGCCGTGAAGCTTGACAGGAAGAAAGAGACCAAGGCCGCCGGGAAGCTCGAACGTCTCAAGGCCGGAAAGGACCCCCTCCTTGGCACCCCGTAACGGAAAAGGGGTCAGGACCCTTTTGCCTGCAGGCCCGAAGGGTGCTCCGCACAAAAGGGTCCTGACCCCTTTTCCTTTCGGTCATCCTCCTCCCCCTCGGTGACGCCACATCGTCGCCGTTCCGAAGGTCTCCACGAGACGCAGTCGAAGGGAGGAAGACATGTCCGGTCACAGCAAGTGGTCAACCATCAAGCACAAGAAGGGTGTGCTCGACGCCCGACGCGGGAAGCTTTTCAGCAAGCTCGCACGTCTCATCATCACCGCCGCACGACGCGGGGGAGGGGACCCCTCGATGAACCTCGCCTTGCGCTACGCCATCGACAAGGCCAAGGCCGCCAACATGACCCGGGACACCATCGAACGGGCCGTCAAGAAGGGCACCGGGGACCTCGAAGGGGCCTCACTGGACGAGGTGCTCTACGAGGGGTACGCTCCCGGCGGGGTCGCACTCATGATCGAGATCCTCACCGACAACCGCAACCGCACGGCCTCGGAAATCCGCAAGCTCATGGAGAACCGGGGCGGGTCGCTCGGGGCCACCGGCTGCGTCGCCTGGATGTTCCAGACGAAGGGGGTCTTCATGGTGGACGCCTCGAAGGTGGGTGAGGGCCGTCTGATGGACATCGTCCTCGAAGCCGGGGCCGAGGACCTCAAACCCGAGGGGGAATCGTTCCAGGTGACCTGTGAGCCGTCGGCGTTCGAGGACGTGAAGAAGGCCCTGACGGAGGCCGGACTCGAGCCCGACCTGGCCGGGATCCAGCACGTGCCCGCGCAGACCGTCAAGGTCGAAGGCACCCGGGCGAGGCAGGTCCTCGACCTCGTCAGTCAGCTCGAGGACCACGACGACGTCCAGAACGTCTACTCGAACTTCGACATCGACGACAGTGTGATGCAGGAGCTTCTGGCCGACTCGGCCTGAGCTGTTGTCGCCGTTTCTGCTGTACCTGCAGCCTACAGCCTTCAGCCTGCAGTCTGGTGTTGGCATGGTCAAGATCGACGATGCGGACATGGCCGGAAAATGGGAGCGTCTCGCGTCGCGCGACCCCCTCGAAGCCTGCCGGGCCTCGGGTGCCGCATGGGACGGTGACCGTCGTGTCTACGTCGTCGACTGCCTGACCGACACCCTCGAAGTCGACGTCGAGGCTCGCACGGTGGACCGGGCGGGTGAGCGGGTCTCCCCGGACGACGCCGGTCCCAAACGCGACCTCGCACTCCTCGTGCTCGAGTACCTGGCGAACGTCCGGGACGTTCCCGTCGCCGGTCGCTGGATCAGCGGCAAGGAGCTGCCCAGCTGGGCCTTCTTCTGGCGTGGACCTCACCAGACCCCGGCGGATATGCTTGCCCGGCGCTTCGGAAACTCACCGCAGGAGTTCCTCGAAAAGGCGGCGTGTCTGGGGGGCGTCCGTCTGGAGGAGCCCGACATTCCCGGCGACGCCGCCGTGCGCTTCCGTGTCTTTCCGCGGATCGACGTGCTGGTCGTCCTCTGGGCGGCCGACGACGAGTTCCCCGCACGTGCGACGCTCCTCTTCGACGCCAGCATCAGTGAGCACCTGATGGTTGACGGGGTGTTTGCACTGGCGCTGATGCTTGCCCTGAGGCTCATGCGGAGGTGAGAACAGCAGGCTGAAGGCTGCAGGCTGTAGACTGTAGGTACAGCAGAAACAGCCACAGCAGCAGACTGAGGCCGGAATGGCCAGCCCTGAAGCCTGAAGCCTCAAGGGGTTTCCAGCCGACGGATGACCTGCCGGATGCCGTTCGCCTCTTCAGGTGAGAACTTCAATTCCTTCTCGGAGGTCCGTTCGGCGAGGTCGAGGGCCTTCCGGTACTCCTCAATCGCCTCACCCCGTCGGGAGAGTCTCTCGAAGAGTCTGCCCCGCATCCATCTCATCCGCGGCTGGGTGGGGTAGCGCTCGATCGCCTCACTCGTCTCACGGAGGGCCGCCTCGGCGAGCGGCCGGACCCGGTCGCGCTGTCCCTTCGCTTCGGCGGCTTCCATCTGCGACTGGATGAGCTGGACGAGCGTCATGTAGGGCTCGGGGTCGTGCGGGCGCAGGCGCTTCGCGGCCGCCAGGAGCTGGTCGACCCTGGACCGGTCGCCTGTCGGGTCGTTCCAGATTGGTGCCGCCTCCAGCCGCGCGAGTTCCATGTAGGGCTCGGGGTTCGTGCCATAGGCCGCGATGGCCTCCCGCAGATGCTCCGGCAGCTGGACCGTCACGATCTCCCGTGCTTCGCGCACCTTCTGGTCGCACGTCGGGTGGTCGCCTCGCTTCAGGGCGTCTTCCGCCTCCTGGAGTCTCTCGGCGTGCGTTCTGCGTGCGAGCTGGGCCCCCTCCAGTGCGACACTCATGTCGATGAGCGGGTAAAACAGCAGCAACAGCACCAGTGTGATGGGCACGGCAACCAACGCGGTGAGCGCCAGTTGTCCGCCGGTGCCAAAGGTGCGCGGCTCCCTGGCGTGCCCGCTCCGTCTGCGAAGCGC
>DATKVD010000280.1:0-5024 GCA_035530235.1 Planctomycetota bacterium
CATGGGCATCACCACGCCCAGCAGTCGCGGGACCATCCAGGTGGTCGACTAAGCGGTGTCATTCTGAGTCCCGATTCTTGCCCGCCCCGGGCGGGCATCGGGACGAAGAATCTGGCTGCTCCTGGGAAGGAGCGGCCGCTCTTCCAGCCAGCAGTCCCTCCGTCGACGCGCGTCATTGACCTGTCAGGCGCCGTCGCGCCACTCACGGCCAGATTCTTCGTCGCTTCACTCCTCAGAATGAGACGGGGACGGTCCGCTGCGCCCGGCCTGCCGGGAGGAGCCGTGCTTTTTCTGCCAGGTCTCTTCGGCTTCGGTCGGTCGCAGGTAGAGCGGCTGGACGGTGAGCAGCTCGTCTCGCGGGTTTGCGCGGTGGGACTCGTATCCGAGGAGCACCGTCCAGCGGGCGTGTGGCACGCCGGCGTCCGCCGGGGCGGCGTCCCACGCACCTCCCGTCCGCTCGAGAAAGGCCGCAACCCCCTCCCCCACCAGGAGCGTCGCGCCCGTCAGGTGTTTCACCACCTCGTCCGGCGGGAGCACCCTGTGATCGGAGACGGGCTGCCAGGCGTCCTTCCCGGCACGGTAGAGGGTGACGTAGAAGTATCCGCGCCTGGCGTCGATGATGACGGCGGCGGTTCCCTGGGGGGTGAAGTTTCGGATCACGGCGTCCGGTGCGGGCACGCCGACGAGTGAGGCGTCGAGCGCGAACGCGAGGGCCTTGGCGGCGGCCAGTCCCACACGGATGCCCGTGTAGGACCCGGGTCCCACGCTCACGCAGACCAGTCCCACCTCGGCGCGGTCGAGTTCATGCTTCCCGAAGAGCGCATCGATCGCCGGGAGCACGTTCACCCCGTGACGGAGTCCCCTCGTGAAGCACGTCTCCTCGATGAGGTCCGCGTCGCGTGCCACCGCGACCGAGCCCACCGACCCCGATGTCTCAATCCCGATGACGAGCAAAGGAGACACCCCGGAAGAAGGAGGCCAGACATTCCTGTCTGGCACGAGTGTGGAAGAGCGAGACAGGCAGGAATGCCTGTCCTCCTATCCAAATGCTCAGACTGACCTTTTCAGGTCTTTCCCCGCACGGAACGACACGTGCTTCGACGACCGGACGCGGATGGGGTTTCCGTTGCGCGGGTGGGTGCCTCTGTGTCCCTTGCGTCGCTTCACACGGAACGTGCCGAAGTTGACGAGCAGGACCTCCCTGTCGCGCTTCAGTCCACGGGCGATGGCACCCAGCACGGCGTTGATGCCCCGCTCGGCGCCGGCCTTCGAGCACCGGAGTTCCTTCGCCACCGCTTCGGTCAGCTCGGCCTTGTTCATGGTGCCTGCCCCGTCACACACTCGTCGGCACACCGAACGCACACGCGCGACTCTCCGGTGAGTTTAGGGGCGCCGCACCAACGTTGTCAAGAACGATTCGTGAAAAGGGGCATGCGGTGCGACGACGACACGGCGTAAGAAACTGTTTCACAACCCATGTGCCACGGCTTGCTTGCAAGCCGTGCTGTATGAATCGCGGCTAAGGCACGGCTGGACAAGCCAGCCGTGGCACGTCAGAGGGAGCATATCCGCGTGAAACGGTCCCTAGGTCTTCTTCAGCGCGTCGAGCTTGCGCAGGTAGTGACAGTACTCGAGGTGGGTGAGGTATTCGGTCGGCTTATCGACGCGGGGCAGCGTCGCGATCGCGGCGTCGACGTCGGCCTGCGGGGCGCCCTTCTGGCTGCGGCGCCGGACGCCGGCGGCCGCGTCGAGGAACCGGGCGAACTGTGCGAGCGCCTCGGTCTGCGCGAGCAGTTCCGCGGCCAGCTCCCGCGGCGAGAGCACCATCGGAAACCCGGGGGCGAAGTCGTCGGCGATGCTGATCTCCCGGGCCAGCGACGCCGCCTCGCGGGCCAGTGAAACGTCCACCGGCTTGTCCCCGTAGGTCTCGCACCAGAAGGGCCTCAGCTCCTCGATGATGTCGAGCACCCGCACCGCGCGTTCGACGTTCCCCGCCCCCAGGGCCCCGGCCGCGAACGTCCGCAGGGCCTCACCGGCATCCGCCGACGGGTCCTGACAGAGCCGCCCGGCGACGTAAAGGTTGTGCAGGTTGACGGTGTGGTTGTTCGAGTCGACCGTGTGCCACGTGATGCGCTCGTGCGCGTCGGCCGGAAGACCCCCGAAGTGGTCCCCGAGCCGACCCGTGCAGACGAAAAGCGACGGGTAGATCTCGTTGTTGGCGAGGTACCACGCCCAGACCCCGGAGCGTCGCCCGGCGTCGGTGATCGTCCGGATCTGCCCGTAGTCGAACCGTTCCGGCTCGCCGTGCACCGACAGCATCACCTTGTCGGGCAGGAGACCTGAGTCGAGGATCGTCCGTGGTCCCTCATACCCCGGCCACTTCCCGAACCGCTTGCTGTCGAGCATCCACAGGCTGAAGCTCGACTCGATCTTCGGCTGGTGCCTGCGGCAACGCTCAACGATTTCGTTGTGACAGTGCTGTGCCGTCTCGATGGTACATCCGTTGCGACTGCACCCGCCCGGGTCGCCCCAGTGCGTGACGACGTGGTCGAAGTGCGCCGCGTGACGTGCCTGGTGTTCCCAGTAGTGCTCGAGGATTTCGCGCTCGGCCGGGTCGTTCGGGCAGAGGGCCCAGAAGGCCCGGTTGGTGCGGTAGTCGAAGCCGGTGTTGCCCCAGACGAACAGTGTCGTGCGGAGTCCGATCGAGCGCGCGTAGTCGGCGAGGGCGTCCACCTTCCCGGGCCAGTCGCGGGGCTCACCTTCCCACCCGTCCTCGATCAGCGAGTCCCAGATCGCGTCCTTATCGCCCCACCCGGCGTCGAGATACGACTCCCACTGGTCGTACATCTGCACCGAGTTGAACCCGAACGCCTTGATCATGTCGAGGTAGGTCCGCAGGCGCGCAAGGTCCCAGTTCGGGATCGCGTACTTCTCGTAGATGCGGTCCGTGACGCTGCCGGTTCGGTGCTTCAGCGGACTGAAGCACTGCTCCATGTGGGTGATGGACGAATCTCCCAGCGTCACCTCACGGATGCCGATGAACGCACCGGCCGGCTTTGCTTTCGCAGCCATCCGCTAACCTCCTTTGGGAAGAAACCGTTCCAGCCAGCGATAGGCGAACTCCCGCAGGTCGTCCGGGGTGTCGTGACCCTCGCCGTGACAGACCATCGTCAGCCGCTCGGGATGCCCGAGCAGCCGGTAGACGCTCGACGCACGGTAGATGCACTCGAACGTCGGGAAGACATCGGGGTTCTCGCTGTCGTTGTAGGGTTCGAGGGCGAGGAGCGCCCGCGGGGCGCACAGTGCGACCATCTCGTGATACTCCCAGGGGATCTTGCCCTTCTTCGAGATGGCGGCCGAGAGCGCGGGGCTGAGTTCGGTCTGGATGGTGCAGCTTCGGAAGACGTTGGTGGCGTTGGGACTGATGCCGGTGGAGCTGACGGCGGCGGCGATGCGCTCGTCGAGCGCGGCGAGATACATCACCGCGCGTCCGCCCAGCGAGTTCCCGATGGCGCCGAACGATTTCCCCCGGACGAACGGGAGCTCCTCCAGCACGTCGAGGGCACGCTTGTGGTCCCACAGGCGGCGACCGTCGAGCGACCAGTCGGGGTACTTCTCGAAGAACGCGTCGATGTATTCGCGCGGCGTGCGGTCCTGCCAGGAGGTGCCGAAGGGGAACTGGTCGGCGCTGAAGGTGACGTAGCCCCGTCGTGCAAGCTCCTGTCCGTAGTTCCGCCGGGGACGCGCCGGGTCGATGACACCCAGCTTGCCGCGCTCATAATCGGTGCCGTGAATGGTCAGCACGGCGGGGGCCGGGCACGCCTGCTCGCCCCCTTCGGGGAGGATGCACACGGCTTCCGTCCAGTCGTCGTCCACCACGTGGTAGCGCAGGCGGACGTGCGTGAGGCCGTCCTTCTCGTAACGCTCCAATTCCTCGAACCGTGCCTCCACTTCGCCGATGCCTTCAGGCTCGGCGCCCATCGAGGCGAGGATGCGCCCGAGGATCTCCTCGCGAATCTTCGGCCAGTCCTCGACCGTCGTTGACGGCAGGATCACGTCACCGATCATGGCGCGGCTCCTGTACAACTCCTACGGAAAGAGGAGGCCGGACATTCCTGTCCGGCACTTGTCAAGGACAGGCAGGAATGCCTGTCCTCCCGTTGTACGCGAGGACAGAAAGAAGGCGTGGTCCCGACGTGTCGGAACCACGCCTTGTTGATGCGTCGGCTCAGGCCCCGGGGGCTTTCGCCTCCTTGCTCTTCGCTCCCTCAGCCTCGGTCTTTGCCTCCTCGCCCTTCGCCTGGTCGTCCTGGCCGTCACACTTGAGTCCGGCCAGCTGCTCGTAGAGACGCCAGTGCGACGTCACCTGGGCCTCGGCCAGCTTCATCAGCTCCTCGGCCCGCTCGGGCATGGTCTGTGTGAGCGACCGGTACCGTGTCTGACCGTAGGCGTAGTCGCGGAACGACCCGGTCGGCGGCTTCGAGTCGAGCTGCAACGGGTTCTTGCCCTCGGCCTTGAGTCGCGGGTCGAACCGGTAGAGCGGCCAGTAGCCGGTCTCGACCGCGAGCTTCTGCATCTTCATCCCGGTGCCCATGTCGTGACCGTGCGCGATGCAGTGCGAGTAGGCGATGATGATCGACGGACCGGGGTAGCTCTCGGCCTCGATGAACGCCTTGACGGCCTGGTTGTCGTTGGCCCCCATCGCCACCTGTGCGACGTAGACGTTCCCGTAGGTCATCAGCATCAGCCCGAGGTCCTTTTTGGGGGCGCGCTTTCCGGCGTAGGCGAACTTCGCCACCGCCCCCAGCGGCGTCGCCTTCGACATCTGCCCGCCCGTGTTCGAGTAGACCTCACTGTCCAGCACCAGCACGTTGATGTCCCGGCCCTGGGCCATCACGTGGTCGAGTCCCCCGTAGCCGATGTCATAGGCCCAGCCGTCACCGCCCACCGACCACACCGATTTCTTGACGAGGTAATCGGCGACGGTGAGGAGCTGCTTCGACGCGTCGTCACCGCCGGCGGCG
>DATKVD010000281.1:0-3477 GCA_035530235.1 Planctomycetota bacterium
ACGGGTTTCGCGGCCGCGTCGGCGGCCGCCCGGCCGTGCCGGGCCTCGCTCCCACTGAACGTCGGCCAGCTCTCCGCGGTCGATACGTCGGCGTGCGAGCCGCTCGCACCCGGCTCCCCGAGCAGCCACCAGCCGGCACCCGTGAGAACCGCCGCCACGGCCAACGTCCACAGCACCACCCGCACCGGCCGCTCACGAAATCCTTCGCCCAGCCGCTCCCACGTGCTCCGCCATACCAGTCGGCTCAATACCGACGGTCCCGCAAGAAGCGCCGCCACGATCGCCTGCGGCACCACGACCACCACTTTCTCAAGCGTTCTCAGACCCGCTGCCGCCAGGGTCATGCCACGGAGCATGTGCGTCGCGAAAGGCGTGATCGGCATCTACGGCCGTCCTTCTCCTTCCAAGGTGACGAGGTGACCGGCGCCGACGACCTCCCGCAGGAAATGCTCACTGCTCCAGTAGAGTCGCACGCACGGCTCATCCCCCGTGAACGTGGTCCGTTTCGAACGATACTCGAAGATCAACTCGATCGGGTGCAGGCCCACGTCCAGACGAAGCGCATCACTGAAGTCGAGACGCATCCCGCCGTTCGGGTCCTGGATGGCGTCGTCCGGGTGGGGAAGCACCTTCCGCCCGTTCAGCATGAGTGTCGCCGCCGGGGCGGAGAGGTAGAGTCCCGGGAACCCCCCGCGTCCGGGCGTCACCACGGTGTTCCTCCCCGTTCGACCCTCGCCGCAGTTCCGGACATAGAAACGGTACGACGCCGTCTTCGGCACCGCAAGGAAGCCCCGCCAGACGACGGTCGCCGGCGGCTCGTACTTCGCGACCGGGTTGTCGGCATGAAAGAGCCACACCTGCCACCAGGCGCCGAAATCGACCGTCTCATCGACACCTGTGGGCAGGTTCGGTCCCGTTCGCTCCAGACCCACCCGCGGGTTGCCCTGCTGTTTCCACCACGCGGGCCACGCGGCAAGTGCCTGCTTCGAGCCGCTCACCCGCTCCAGCATCTTCGCGGCGAACTGCCGTGTCCCCGGTTCCTGTGCGTTCAATCCCTCAAGCAGGCCCGTCACCACCCACGTCCCGACGCGCAGGTCCTTTCCCGCCGGATCGAAGAGTTCCGAGACCGCACCGCGGACCGCCGCGTCCGCGTGATTCGCACAGGCGGCCCACCCCGACGCCCATCTCGTCGATGCGAGCACCCGGGCGGCAGCCACACGCACCACCGGCGACGTATCCCCCAAGGCCGAGACCAGCTCCTCCTTCCGGCCCATGTGTCCCAGCACCGTGACGGCCGAGAGCCGGACGTTCTCGTCGGCATCCTTCAGCCCCTGCTCCGCCAGCACCCGCGCCACCTCGTCCGGCTTCATTCCGATCCACTCGCCCGTCTTCATCTTCCACAGACGTCGGTCCAGGTACTGGAACGCCACCGGGTTCACCTTCTGCGGATAGAGCCGCGCGTCGATGTACCGCTGGGGACCGCCGAACCCCGGCAGACGCATCAGCGCCTTGTGTCCCGCCGCTATCCTCTCCGCGAGTTCCGCCCCTGGCTCGCACGCTTTCACCCTCGCCTCATGCAGTCCCGCTTGAACGGCGTCTCCAGCCTGCCGACACTCCCGTGCCTTCCTCGCGTGATACGGCATCGCCACCGACCGCACGTACCGTGCCTCCCCGCGACGCATCAGCTCGGCCAGCCGGAAGTCCCCGTGTCGCTCGGCTTCCTCCGCCACGATGGCACACGTCATCCGCTGCCCGCCTCCCTCGTGGTCGATCAGCTCACTCAGCCAGAGGTCGTTGATCGCCTCCATGCGGCGGATCCGCTCCGGAGTCAGCTTCGCCTCGGCGAGACATTTCCGGTATCGCTCCTTGAACTCGATGGCCAGTTGAACGTACTCCGTCGCGTACTTCCCCGCCGCGTTCTTCGCCGGGTCGCCGTCCCAGTGGAAGGCACTGTAGACCTCTTCCAGCCCGATCATCGCGCGGTGGTAATACATCGCCGCCTTCGCCCACTCCCCCTTCTTCTCGTACATGAACGCCGGGTCCATGTTCTCCGACGCCCTGTCGGCCGACGCCCACCCGCACCACGCCACGCCCAGAACCGCCGCCGTCATCCGCAGCCACTTCCGTCCTATGGCCCCCAATTGCCTTCTCCCGGTCACGCGCCTGCTCCTCTCGCACCCCATTCTGGCTGCCCCCCGGCCGCCTTTCGCCCCCCCGCCGCACGGCCCTTGTCCACGCTATTCTACCCGTCCTGCCCCCTAAAGCAATGCGGCTTGCCCCCTCCTTTTCCGTCCAATCCCGGCATTCTTCCACCCAAGGAACACCCACGTTACCGCACTTAGCCCGAACCTCCACCCCTCCTATAGATCTCCAAGACCACGTCGAAACTGCCTGGATTTCCACTTGACATGTTGACAGCTGAGCGATACTGTCCCAATGTAACACATACGAACACAGCGGAGGCCATTTTGAAGCCGATCGCCTACCGTCGAGAGCACATCCTGCGGAAGCTTCGCCAGGAGTCATTTGCCGCCGTGGACGTCCTCGCCGCGGACCTGGGGTGTTCTGCGATGACGATCCGGCGCGACCTCGCGCGCCTGGAATCACAGGGGCTGGTCGAGCGCTCGCGCGGGGGAGCGGTGCCGTCCCGCCGCGTGACGCTTCAGTTCTCCCTTGAGGACAAAGCACAGCTCTGCAAGAACGAGAAGGCCGCCATCGCACGCGCCGCCGCACAACTCATTCGCCCACGCGACCATGTCCTTCTCGACACAGGCACCACAGCGCTTGCTCTCGCCCACCAACTCGCCTCGCGTGAGGACATCACCGTCGTCACAACAAGTCTCGCAGTGGTGTCCGCCCTCCTTTCGGCACCAGCCGTGGACTGCATGCTTCTGGGCGGGACGGTGCGAGATTCGTCGCCGGATCTTTACGGACCTCTCCTGGAGGACAACCTGTCGCGTCTCCATCCCGACTGGGCGTTCATCGGGTGCGACGGCCTGTCCGTTTCCTCGGGGCTGACGACCGCGGACGCCCGTGTCGCCCGGGCCACCTCGCTCATGGTCGCCAACGCGTCGAGCGTCGTGCTTCTCGTCGATTCATCGAAGGCCCGGCGCGACTCTTTCGTCACCTTCGCGCAGATAACCGACCTCGACTACCTCATTACCGACGACGGCATGCCTGCCGACATCCTCCAGGCCGCCGCCGACGCCGACGTCCACACCATTCTCGTGCACCCGACCGATCCAGACGAGGAGACCTGAACCATGCCCGGAAAGACCACGCGGCTGATGAAGCTCTTCAACGGAAATGAGAACGCCGTCATTATCGCGGCCGACCACGGGGAGTTCGACGGTCACATCCCCGGGATGGTCCGCATCGACGAGACGCTGTCGCGAATCGATCCTGCGGTCGACGCCGTCCTGCTCTCCCCCGGGATGCTTGCGCGATCGTCACGTCTCTTCGGCGCCAAGGGCGCCC
>DATKVD010000282.1:0-6975 GCA_035530235.1 Planctomycetota bacterium
CACCGTGAAGATCCCCGAAGGCTCACGGCTCAAAGAAGGCGACCGCGTCCTCGCGTCCTACTATCACCCGCTCATCGTCCTCGGCTCGCAGGTGACGTGCAGTCTGACCGACCCGAAGGTCTATGACATCATCGACGACCAGGTGAAGCGCGTGCACGCCCTCTTCGCCGCGAAGCATTACATGATGGGCTACGACGAGATCCGCACCGGCGGCTGGACGCCCGATTACGACGACATGACCTGCGGCGAGGCATTGGCCGGGAGCGTGAAGAAGGTCCATGCCATCCTCAGGAAACACGCCCCCGATGCGGAGATCTGGGTCTGGAACGACATGTTCGACCCGAACCACAACGCGAAGCCCCGCGGTCGCTACTACCTCGTGAAGACCCCCTGGGCCGGGTCGTGGGAAGGACTCGCAAAGGACATCCATATCATGGACTGGTCGGTGGGACTGGCCCCGAAGAGCTTCGCGTTCTTCCACGGGCGCGGTCACACCCAGGCCATGGCGGGTTACTACGACGGCGACCCGGACGCCAACGTGAGACAGTGGCTCGCCGCGGCCAAGGCCTCCGGCGCTGATATCACCGGCATCATGTACACCACCTGGCGCGGCGACTACGCCAAGCTCGAAGCGTTCATGGAGGCGGTCAGGAAATACGAGAAGTGAAGCGACAGAGGGGACTGTCGCAGGGCACCGAAATTCGAAGCACGAAATCCGAAACAAGTTCGAATCAGACAATGACGGAAACAAGCGTGTCCGCAAGCGGAGCCGTTTCTGTCATTGGGACATTCGAATTTCGTGCTTGTTTCGTGCTTCGTGCTTCGAATTTCAAGAGCCGACGGTACCGCTGATCCAGAGGGACCGTCGCCGGCGGATAGGAGGATTCGCATGTCAGAGACGCTGCGTGTCGCATTGATCGGCTGCGGGGGGATGGGCCGGGGACACGCCCGGTCGATCGAACGGGCCGGCCTGGGGAAGATCGTCGCGGCGGTGGACCCCAATGAAGACGCCCGCTCGCGAGTCGTAAGCGCCCACGGAGCAAAGGGTTACGACTCCGTCGAGGCCATGCTCGACACCGAGAAAATCGACGCCGCCGTCGTCGCCACCACCAACCCCTACCACGCCCGGGTCACCGTGCCCTGTCTCGAAGCGGGGGTGTCGGTCCTCTGCGAGAAGCCGATGGCCACCACGTTCGCCGACTGCGTGCGCATGACGGAAGCCCAGGGCGCCCCCCTGCCCTTTCTCCAGATCGGGTTCGAGCTGCGGACGTGCGCGCCCTTCCGCATCATCAACGAGATCATCGCGTCGGGGGAGATCGGGGAGGTCCGTCACGTCCACTTCCTCCAGACCCCGGGGGCGAAGCATCGGGGAAGCTGGCACGTCCAGCGCGACGTCGCCGGCGGACTCTTCCTCGAAAAGCTCTGCCACCAGGTCGACACCTTCCGGATGCTGTTGGGTTCGGACCCGGAAGAGGTGGTCGCGATTGCCGCCGACAACGTGATGCCGCACTACGAGGTCCCCGACAACATGTACGCCACGTTCAAGTTCCCCGACGGCAAGGCCGCGCATATCTCGTTCATCGTCGGCCGCGCCGCGGAGCCGGCGGAACACACCGCGGAAGAATATATGGACAAGGCGCACTGGCTGGAGTATATCATCATCGGCACCGGGGGCAGCATCTCGATGCCGCTCTGGAAGATGGAGCTGGTGGTGACCCACCAGCGCGACGGTCGCATCGAATTCGGCCGACGCATCCGCCTGGAAGGGACGAACCCCGAGGCCCCCTATCACGACACGGGCCCGGAGCACGAGATGTTCTTCCACGCCGTGCGCGAGGGGAGACGCTCGGAATTCACCGCCGACGATTCGCTCGAGACGATGCGGGCGGTGTTCGCGGCCGAGAAATCCGCCGCCGAGGGCGGCCGGGCGGTGAAGGTCTCCGAAATCGATGCCTAGCGCTGCGGTCGTGGGGGCCGCTGGCTGAGAGGTGGTGGGACGGGAGCCCCACCACCCTGTTGGGGTGCGCGGCGGGGCTCCTGTCCCGCCGCGAAAGGACATGGGAGAGACCTGATATGAGACGAAAGCTGGCGCCGGGAGTCGGAGGGGTGCTGCTCCTGAGCCTGGTGGTACTTGCGGACGTGGCGTCGGCCGGCAAGTTCACCGACTGGCAGACCGGCTCCGACCCCGCCGCGAAAAAAGAGGAGAAGAAAGAGGACAAGCTCCCCCGCATCAAGCGTCCCGTCATGTTCAACACCCCCGAAGCCGATTACCTCCTCTCCCGGATGAAGGTTCTCCCCGACGACAGCCCGTGGAAGTGGGACGTCTCGAAGCTGCCCGTGGCGAAGAATTCGAAAGAGATGATCCGGGCGATCAGTGAGAACGGGTCGCTCCGCGGGTGCTGGGAGATGGCCTTCGTCATCGTCCCGTCGGACCAGGTGAAGGTCCCGGTGAAGCTGGTGAAGTACCCGGGGGAATCGGACCCGGGACCGTACCCGGTTCCGGACGTCATGCCGATCCAGGGCTGGCCGATGTATGGCGGGGACCTGAGGACGCACCAGGCCGCGACCGGCGGCGACCGGCACGGCATCGTCGTCGACCCCTACAGCGGGAGGCTGTACGAGTTCTACCAGGCCCGGCGGATGGCCGACGGCTGGGAGGCGGCGCAGGCCTCCATCTTCGACCTGACGTCCAACCGGCTGCGACCGAAGGGCTGGACCTCGGCCGACGCCGCCGGACTCCCCATCTTCCCGGGCGTCATCCGATACGACGAAGTGGAGCGTGGGATCGTCGCGCACGCGATGCGCGTCACCGTCGAGCGCACCCGCCGCGACTACCTCTATCCCGCCAGGCATTTCGCCAGCCCCCACACCGATCCCAACCTCCCCCGCATGGGCGAGCGCCTCCGGCTCCGACGCGACTTCGACGTCTCCAAATTCCCCGCTCACTGTCAGGCCGTCCTCAACGGTCTCAAGAAATACGGGATGATCGTCGCCGACAACGGCGGCAACTGGGACCTCTGCCTCACCCCCGACACCCGCATCCAGGGCATGCAGTCGCTCAAGCGCGTCACGGGACGCGATTTCGAGGTCGTCGACGTCTCGGCTCTTGTGAGGGAAGCCGAGGCGAAAAATCCCTAAGCCGCTTTCTTCAAGCGGGGATGCTTTCACAGATGTGCCACGGCTGCCTGCCCCGAGCGAAGCCGAGGGGGCTTGTCCAGCCGTGCGTCTCACCTGATTCTGACGGCACGGCTTGCAAGCAAGCCGTGGCACACGGGCTTTTCAAGGAGAAGACCATGTCGGCGAAATGGCACGTCCGTCTCATCCTGTCGGCGGCTGCGATGCTTCTCTTCGCGTGCATCGCGGCCGAGGCCGGACCGACGAACCAGCACGGGTGGACCTCCATCGGCATCGGCGCGGGCGGAGGACTGTTCGACCCCGCCGGCTCGCCCCACGATCCGAAACTCGTCTTCGTCTCCTCCGACATGGGCGGGTTCTACCGCTCCGAAGACGGCGGCCGGACCTGGGAGATGCTCGACTGGCGGATGATCGCCCGCAGCCGCTCACCCGTCTTCCGTCCGAGAGACTCTTACGTCGTCTATGCCATCAGCTACGACGGTCGGCACCTGCGCGTCTCGCACAACAAGGGCAAGACGTGGGAGATCATCAAGGGACCGTGGGGGGACCGTGCGGGTCTGCGCTCACTGGTGATCGACCGGTTCGACGGCGAACTTCTCCTGCTTTCCGGCGCCAAGGCCCTCTACCGCTCGACCGACTCTGGCAAATTGTGGAAGGCCATCGAGGGCGTGCCGGGACCGTTCATCGGGATGCACATCGACTACAACAGCTGCTATCGCGCCGCGGACACGCCGCCTGATCCGTCTGGGATGATCGAGAAGCGAATGCTGGCAACCCACGGCGACGAACGCGTCTGTTTCGGCGCGACGAGCGAGGGCATTTATCGCTCCGACGACGGCGGACAGACGTGGCAGGAGAAGTCGAAGGGACTTCCGTGGCGCGACCTCCGTGGATTCTCGGGCGGCAGCAATCCAGGGAAGCGCCTGGTGCTTTACTGCATCCTCCCCACCAAGGGGCGAGAGGGCGGCGTCTACCGCTCGACCGACCGCGCGGAGACGTGGGAACGGGCCATGGGTGAGGGCATCAACACCGACGGCGACCAGTTCACCTTCATCGCCCAGGCCGAGACCCACCCGGACGTCGTCTACGTCGCCGACCGCGGGACCGGGGACGGACGGAAGAGCTACACCGTCTACAAGTCCACCGACGCCGGCAACACCTGGCAGTTCAGCTACATGAGCGACCCGCGCTTCGACTTCAACAACACCGAGGTCGGCTGGCTCACCTACGAGGCCGGTCGGAGCTGGGGCGAATACGCCCTCGGGTTCAACGTCAACCAGGGCAACCCCGACCAGCTCTTCTACACCAACTTCGGCGAGATCTTCATCTCCGACGACGGCGCGAAGACCTGGCGTCAGGCGTTCTCGAAACACGCCGCCGGCCAGGGCGCCCCCGCACGCGGGCACCGCTGGGAGGGCATCGGACTCGAAGACACCTCCTGCTGGCAGTACGTCTTCGACCCGCACGACCCGAAGCGTCATTACATCTGCTACACCGACATCGGCTTCGCACGCTCCGAGGACGCCGGCAAATCATGGCGGTCGCTCATGCCCGTCCTCCCCTGGCGCAACACCACCTACCAGCTCGCCTGTGACCCGGACGTCCCCGGCCGCATGTGGGCCGCACAGTCCCTCATGCACGACATCCCCCACTGGCGATACGCCCAGGGACACCAGAACAAGCCCGGCGGAATTGCCGTAAGTCTCGATTATGGAAAGACTTGGGCCAAGTCCAATGCCGGCCTGCCGACCGCCCCCTGCACCGCTGTGGTCCTTGACCCCAAGAGCGCCAAAGACGCCCGCACCCTCTACTGCGCCATGTACGGCTACGGGGTCTACAAGTCCACCGACGGCGGCAAATCGTGGACGCAGAAGTCCGACGGCATCGAGCCCGCGAACAACCGACAGGTCTACCGCATCGAACTGTTGAAGGACGGGACGCTCCTCTCGTCGGTCGCAGGTCGACGCCCGGGCGGCGGCGCCCGAGGGTTCACCACCGGCGGCATCTACAGGTCCACCGACGCCGCGGAATCCTGGACGCGCATCTCCTCCGACGCGATGTTCCGCTGTGTCGACCTGGCGGTGCATCCGAACGACCCCAACACGATTTACGTCGCCGCCATGGACGGGATGGGTCACAAGGGCGGGGTCTACAAGACCACCGACGGCGGCAAGACATGGACGCTTTCGGTGCCCGACTACGACCGCAGCATCGAGGGATATATCGAAGGCTTCTCCGTAGCGCTCAATCCCCGGAACCCCGAGATCGTCTACTTCACCTCGTGCACGCACGGGATGTTCCTGAGCCGTGATGCGGGAAAGACGTGGGAGGCGACGACGCCGAAGAACTCGCCGCCGTTTCTCAACTGCTCGCGCATCTACTGGGACCCCACCGACCCGAAGACGGTGTACATCGTCACCTTCGGCGGCGGCGTGTGGAAGGGCCCCGACCCGGCAATGCCGAGGTGAATGGACCGACGCCCCACCTCTCGCTGCACTCGGGGCAAGCAAGGGGGGCGCACTACACATCCAAAATGTAGTCCGGGCCCCTTGTGGCCCGGCCCTCCGCGTCAGGAGGGTTTCGCCGGCGGGCGAATGACCTCGGGGTCGGGTTTTTCCCAGCCGTCGTGGACGCGGGCGGAGAGTACGCGGCAGACGTCGGCGTAAGCCCTGTTTGCGGAAAGGTTTACGCGTTCGAGGGGGTCACGCTTCACGTCGTATAGCTGTGCGACGTCGCCGTCGGTGTGGACGTATTTCCACTCGGGCGTCCGGACCATCCGCTCGGGCATCCCCCACTTGTAGAACTCCGAGAACGCCTCGCGTCCTTCCGGCGCGGCCCTCCCGTCGATCACGCCGAGGAGCGACTCCCCTTCGAGCGTGCCGGGGTGCTCGATGCCCGTGAGGTCGAGGAGCGTCGGGAAGAGGTCCATCAGGCTGACGATGTGTTCTCGACGCGCGCCCCCCGGGAAGAGATTCCGGTTGGTCAGCGTCAGCGGCACCGCCACCGCCGCCTCGTAGAAGCAGTGCTTCTGCACCATCCCGTGCTCGAACAGGTGCTCGCCGTGGTCGGTGGTGTAGATGACGATGGTGTTGTCGGCGAGGCCGAGGCGTTCGAGGGCGGCGAGAAGCTCACCGACCTTCGCGTCGAGGTAGGTGACGTTGGCGTAGTAGGCGGCGACGGCCCCGCGGATATCCTCGTCGGTCATGTCGTCCACGCAGCGCAGGCGTTCGAGCGGCACCTTGGGGATGCGCTCGGGCGCCTCGCGCGCCGTCGGCGGGAGGGTCATCTTCGCCGGGTCGTACATCGCGTGATATTCCGCCGGGGCGTACCATTCCGGGTGGGGCTTTTCGAGCCCCGCCCAGAGGAAGAACTTCTCGCGCTTGTGCTTCTCGAGGAACTCGACACAGCGGTCCACCACGAGCGCGTCGTACATCCACCGCTCGTCCATGGCGATGGGCGTGTTGGCGCGGTTATAGACGTCGCGCCGGGGGACGCCGGCGCCCTTCCGGTAGGCGTTGTAGGCGTCGACGTTGTCGGGACCGGCGGCGATGATGTAGTCGCGGTATTCGTAGGTGTAATAGCGGAGCGCGCGCTCGGCGAACCCGAGGTCGCGGACGTCGTCCTCCCCGCGGATGTGCACCTTGCCCAGGGCGCCGGTCGCGTAGCCCGCGTCGCGGAAGACCGTGCCCAGGGTCGGCATGATGCGCATCGCCGGGATCTGTGTGTGGGTGAGCCCCCGGCAGGTGTGAGGGTGCGTCCCGGTCATGAGGCTCGAGCGCGACGGCCCGCACAAAGGACACTGACAGTAGGCACTGTCGAACCGCACGCCCTCCGATGCCA
>DATKVD010000283.1:0-2994 GCA_035530235.1 Planctomycetota bacterium
GGGGACGGTCTGCGTCCGGGGGCCCTGGCCGACGCCAACGACCCGGCACAGCTTCACGAACTGCGGGTGCTGGCCGGGCTGGCGCGCCGCGCACGGGATGCGGGCGTCCAGGTGATGATCGAGGGTCCGGGGCACGTGCCGCTGCACCTCATCGCCGACCACGTCCGTGAGCAGAAGACGTTGTGTGACGGGGCGCCCTTCTACGTCCTGGGGCCGCTCGTCACCGACGTCGCCCCCGGCTACGACCACATCACCTCGGCCATCGGGGGGGCGATCGCCGCCGCGGCGGGCGCCGATTTCCTCTGCTACGTCACCCCCAGTGAGCACCTGAGTCTGCCGGGACCGGCCGAGGTGCGTGCCGGGGTGATGGCCGCACGCATCGCCGCTCACGCCGGCGACCTCGCAAAAGGACTCCCCGGCGCCGACGACTGGGACCGCTCACTCTCCGAATGCCGCCGAAGGCGCGACTGGGAGAGCGTGCTCAAGCAGTCCATCGACCCCACGCTCGCACGCAGACTCCGTGAGCAGGGACGTCCCGCCGACGCCGACGTCTGCTCCATGTGCGGCGAGTTCTGCGTCTTCCGGCTCCAGGACGAATCGGCTCAGCAGGACGAATGAAACGAAAAGGCCGTCCCGGGGACCGGGACGGCCTTCCCACACGTCACCCCGCAAGCGGGGTGAACCCGCTCGTGGCGAGTTATCTTTTCACCTGACGGACCGCACGTCCGGTGCGGCCGGCTCTCAGGGACTGTGTCCGCGCGGCACACGGATGATGCGGCCGAAGGACGTGCCGCTCGGCCAGTTGTCCCTCATCTCCAGCGGCACCTCCTGACGGTACCCCTGGTACCACCCGCCGTAGCCGTAGTACCCGCCGAGGCGCCCGCGGCCGTCACGCCCGTCTTGATGGTCGCCGCCGCCGCGACCGTCGTCGTGGTCGCGCCCGCGGCCGTCGCCGTCGTAGTAGCCCCCACGGTCGCGTCCGTAGCCGTGGTAGCCGTAGGCGAACGGCGTCCACGGGATCACACGGTCGTCGGCGAGTCCCGCTAGGTCACGGTAGTCGATCTGACGGTTGCCCTTGCGGTAGAAGAACCGTCGCTTGTCCAGGTAGACGTGTGGCAGACGGTGCTCGTCCTGGACCATGTAGTACGGGTCTTCGAGGCTCAGGTCGAAGGCGAGGTGGTGGGTGGGAAACTCCTTCTGGAGTGCGGCTTCCGTTCGCTTCTGCTCGGCGAGTGCACGCGTGAACTGTCCCAGCGCGGACGTCCAGCTGTCGTCACAGACAGCCGGTCCCCTGACGACCCCCACAAGGACCACGCAGACGAGGATCTGCACGATCCGGGTCATCGTTTTCCTCCGTGAATGTGCTTTCAGCCCCTCCATGTAAGTTCCAGCGCCTTGAAATGCAGCAAATGGCGTGCCAAACGGAGGGGAATCCCGCAAGTCCTTTTACGGCAACGGGTTATGGATTTCCGGGTCTGACGTGCGTCCCCGGGCGTGTTGAATTTTTTGAACATCGCGGGCTCCATCCGCCGCAACCTGCTGCAAAATAAGGACTTACGCATGTTCGGGAATTCCGACGCCTCCCGTGGGGAAAGCCCACATCGGCCTGCCGGGCGGCTCCTCACCCGCCCGTCTCCCATGTTTTTGGCTTTGCAGCCGACGCGAACTCCCCGTAAGCTGACGGGACGTTTGACCGAATAGTGTAGCGCGGGGACCCGTGCCCCGCGTCGTCAGCCTTCCAGGCCGCGCTACAGCGCAAGAGACATGAGAGGGGCTTGACCCGTGATCGTGACCAGTGACTTCGAGTGCGGAAACGGCAAGGACATCGAGAGAATCGGCGAGCGGCGGTATCGCATCACCGAACGCGGCGACCGCGTCACCTACTGCTACTACTTCCTCGTGGAGCTGCGGGCCGAGACGCCGGAGGAGGCGGGGGAGTGGACGCTCGAGATCCTCGGCGACCCCGACCTCAAGGATGCCGAGAAGGGCGACGTCGGCACCCAGGGACTCATGGGCCACACCCCGTGCACCATCTGGACCACGCGGTGGGAGCACTGGCGGCAGCTGCCGCACTGGAAGATCGAATACCTCGAGGACCGCATCGTCTGCCGCGTGCCCGTGTTCGCGGACGACCCCGTCCGCGTGACCAACGTCATCCCCGCCCCCCTGACCGAGACGGCGGAATTCCTGAAGACGTGCGCCGCGCGCTGCCCCGATCACGCCGAGTTCATCGAGGTGGGCAAGACCGCGGAGGGCCGCGCGATGCCCGGCGTCCACGTGACCGAAGGGCTAAAAGACGGCAAGCCCCGCTTCGTCTGCTTCAGCGGACAGCACCCCATCGAGTTTCCGGGGGTCTTCGGCACGCGCGGCATCGCGGATTTCCTCACCTCGGGACTGGCCGAGGCCGAGGAACTCCGTAAGCGCTGGGACGTCGTCGTCATGCCGCTCGTCAACCCTGACGGCACCGTCCACGGCCGCAACAACTTCAACGCGAAGGGCGAGGACGTCTACGGCGGGTTCGAGGGCGCCGCCGAGGGCAAGAAGCTCACCGTGAAGGAGTCGGCCGACTTCTGGACGTTCCTCCAGACGCCCGTCCCGGTGATGCTCCTCAACATCCACTGCTACTGCGGGCTCGGGTCGTTCATCGAGTACCCGTTCAACGGGATGTACGTGCTGGAGGACGCGGCGCTCACGGACGCGAAGCGCCTGGCACAGCAGCGGGTGATCGACGACTACGTGCGGTTCGGAACTTCGGGACTCACCGGACATGCCCGGCCGAACCGGATGGGTGAAGCGGGCGCGAACCACCAGATGGCGCTCGCCCACGGGACGTTCAGCATCCTCTTCGAGATCAACGCTGCAACCCACGGCCCCACCGGCTGCGCCCGCGAAGCCCTCAAGTGCTTCCGTGCGGTGATCGCCGGATACGAACACGCCTGCCGGTAAAGCCCCAACGCCCCTATGTAGGGGCCCAGCATGCTGTGCCCCTACGGC
>DATKVD010000284.1:0-4288 GCA_035530235.1 Planctomycetota bacterium
CCGACGGCCAACCTGCACGGGGTGCCCGAAGGCATCGCCGACGATGAGGCGGTCTTCGTCGAGCCCCTGGCGGCGGCGTGTCAGATCGTCAGGCAAGTCGAAATCGGACCGCAAGCGCGTGTCTGCGTCCTCGGCGACGGCAAGCTCGGACTCCTCGTGGTGCAGGTGCTCGCGCCCCTGGCCGCCCGGACCACGCTCGTCGGGAAATCCGTCGACAAGATGAACCGCCTCGACCTCCCGGACCTCGAGCGTGTCCTCGCGGACGATCTCCACGTGACGCGGTGTTTCGACGTCGTCGTCGACTGCACCGGAGACCCGGCGGGCTTCGCGACGGCGATGAAGGTCGTCCGTCCGCGGGGGACGATTGTCCTGAAGACGACGGCCGCGGCGGCGGCGCCGGTGAACCTCGCCCCGCTGGTCGTCAATGAGGTGACCGTTGTCGGCTCGCGCTGCGGGCCGTTCGACGAGGCCATCCGACTCTTGGAGGAACGAAAACTCGACGTGCGTCCGCTCGTCTCGGCACGCTACCCCCTCGACCGCGCTCTCGAGGCCTTCGATGCCGCACAGCACCCGGACGCCCTCAAGGTGCTCATCGATTTCAATCCGTAGGGACGGACCCGCGTGCTTGCCCCGAGTGAAGCGAGAGGTCCGCTCAAGGTTACTTCGCATCTCGGTTGCCGGGAGGTCCCTTTGAACCGACATCCATCCGACGAGATCGTCTACCTCACCTTCGACCGGCTCGACAACGTCGGGGGAATCGTCCACGCCGTGAGCACGCGGACGGGCGGCGTGAGCCGCACCCCGTACGATTCCCTGAACCTTGGTTTTCACGTGGGTGACGACGCCCGGGCGGTCCTCGAGAACCGTCGGCGCTTCGCTCACGCCGTCGGGATCGCCCTCGAAGAGGTCGTCACCACCCACCAGGTGCACGGGACCGGGGTGCGGGTGGTGGGACGTCTCGACCGCGGTCGGGGCGTACGGGAACTCCCCGACGAATCGTGGGCCTCGGACGCCCTGGTGACGTGTGAGTGCGGCGTCTTCCTGATGGGGTTCTCGGCGGACTGTCCGCTGGTGATGCTGGCGGACGTCCGGGCGGGAGTTCTGGGTCTGGCGCACGTCGGCTGGCGGCCGGCCTTCGGCGACGTCATCGGGAAGACGGTGTCGGTGATGGTGGAACTGGGGGCGCAGCCGGGACGCATGGTTGCGGGCGTCTCACCCGCCATCGGTCCGTGCTGCTACGAGGTGGGCGTCGAGGTGAAAGCGGCGGCCCCACACGACCTCGTCGCCGTCGACCGCCTCTTCACGCCCCACGGCGACAGGTTCCTCTTCGACCTGCCGCTCTTCTGTCGTGAGAGACTCGTCGGCTGCGGGTTGACCGCGGAAAACATCGACGACGCCGGCCTGTGCACCCGGTGTCATCAGGAGATGCTCTTCTCGTACAGGGGAAGTGGAGGCCGGACGGGGCGGCATGCCGCTCTCATCGGCCGTCGCGACGACGGTCATCCCTCGCCGCGGTAGGCACACGCCAGGAGTGCGTACTGACTGTGACGGTCGATCTTCGTGAAACTGAGCCCCATCCCCTCTTCACCGGGGTCCTTGCCGATCCACACCACCTTGGCCACGGCGCCGATCTCCTGCTCCTCGCCGAACGGGGTGACCACCTTGATGTGCAGCTCGACGTCCCGGCCCACCTGGGCCGGGTTCTGCGTCCGAACGTAGATGCCGCCGCGGCTCACGTTCCCGACCGATCCCTGCCGCTCCTCGGACCCATCCTTCCCCACTTCCACGAAACGAACGATCAACTCGGAAGGATAGCGCTTGTACTTCCGCTTTTCCTCCCACTGTTCGTAGCTCATGTCCTGTCCTGGTATGTAGTTCGACTGCCTGACCACATGCCGCCGCATTGCCTCCCTCCGTGGAGCTTCACGAGCGATCCCTGCTCGTCGCGTGTTCTCCCTCCGTGGAGTTGAACGCGCGGGGTTTCCTATCCCTATTTCGGCTTAAACCGGGCCGTTCTTTGGGCTTTTGTCAATTTCGATGGGTGGGATTAACAGGTTTGTTATCTCGCAGGACCCGTCGCGGCCGTCCGGCATCGGCCGACGAGGCCGCGAGGCCGTCCGGGAAGGGCGGTTTCCGGCCGGTTTAACAGGTCAGTAAAGCCTGCCGGGCGTCTCGAGAGGCCGGGTGCGTCTCAGCGGGGAGTGGGGAAGAGCATGGCCTCACTGAAGGCGGTCTGGAAGTCCGGTCGGCCGGCGAGTTCGACGTAGCGGATGCGGTCGGAGATGTCCTCGGCTTCGGCGCGACAGGTCCGGTTCACCAGCGAAAGCCTTGCGCCCGTGGAGGCGGCGTTCCCGACGAAGCGGATCTTCTCGAGCGGCACGTCGGGCAGCAGTCCGATGCGAAGCGCGCGCTCGGGACGGATGTAGTTCCCGAACGCCCCGGCCAGGAGGACCTCCGTGATGTCGTCGTCGGTGACGTCGAGTTCCTTTTTCATGAGCTGGATGCCGGCGAAGAGGGCGCCCTTGGCGAGCTGCACCTCCCGGACGTCGCGCTGGGTCAGGTAGACGGGTTTGCCGCTCGAGCACTCGTCGGCCCGGGCGAGGACGAAGTCGCTGCCGTTCTCGCCGGTGCGGACGCGCTCCCTGACGGACCCGGGGAGCGCCGGGGCCGCGGACGCATCGAGGATGCGTCCGGTCTCGTCGATGATGCCGACGCGCAGGAGTTCGGCCACGGCGTCGATGAGTCCCGTGCCGCAGATGCCGATGACGCTCTTGCCCTCGATGAGTCCGAGACGGACGTCGTCCGAGATGTCGACGGACTCGATCGCCCCGGCCGCCGCCCGCATCCCGAACTTGATGCGGGCCCCCTCGAACGCCGGGCCCGCCGCCGTCGAGCATGCGATCAGCTCCTCACCCGTCCCCATCACGATCTCCCCGTTCGTGCCGATGTCGATGGCGAGCTTCAGCGCCACCGACGTGTGCATCTCGGTGGCCAGCACCACGGCGACGGTGTCCGCCCCCACGAACCCGGTGACGTTGGGCAGCACGGTGAGCCGGCCGCAGCGGGCGATCTTGAGTCCCACGTCGACCGCGGGCACGCTCCGTCCCTGCCGGTAGGCGGCGACGTAGGGGGCCTGGGCGATCGCGTGCGGGTCCACCCCCAGCAGCAGGTGCATCATGGTGGTGTTGCCGACGGCGAGGAGTTCGTAGACGTCGGAGGTGTGGACGCGGGCGCGGCTGGTGAGTTCGTGGACGATGTCGTTGAGGCAGGCGACGATCTTCGAATGGAGCAGTGCGAGTCCCTGTCTCTCGGTGCCGGCGTAGTCGATGCGGCTGACGACGTCGTCGCCGTAGGCCACCTGGGGGTTGGTGCGACTGGCGACGGCCAGGTCCTTCCCCGTGTTGAGGTCGACGAGCGTTCCGACGACGGTGGTGGTGCCGACGTCGGCCGCCACGCCGAAGCACGTCCCGGTGGTGTCTCCCGGGGTGACGCCGATGAGTTCACCGTCCGAGGCGACGGCGGTGACGTCGAAGTCGTGGTCGCGCAGGAGCTTCGGCAGACCCTTCAGGACGTGGAGCGGGATGCGGAACTTCCCGGGCAGCGGCTCCATCGCCTCACGGATGCGGTCGGCGTCGGCGGTCTGGTCGGGGAGTTTCGGCGCACTGAGCTTCAGGTGATGCTTCGTCACCACGGGCTCGGGGTCAACCGTGCGGGACCACCCGGTCTCCAGGATCTTCTGGTCCGAGAGCCGCGTCTCGTCGGGGACGAGACACGTGACGTCCTCGGTGACGCGGAACTGACACGCCAGACGCCAGCCCTGTTCGAGTTCGGCCTTGCGGAAGTGCTTCTCGTCCACGGCGGTGGCCCCACCCACGCCGTCCGTCAACTGCACCTTGCAGTTGCCGCACACCCCCGTGCCGCCGCACGGGGAGTTGAGGTGGATCCCCGCCCGGCGTGCCGCCTCGAGGAGCGTCATCCCCTCGTCAGCGTCCACCGTGCGACCGTCGGGCTGAAAAAGCACACGGAATGATTTCATGGTCGAGTTCCGCTCCCTGCGCGATTCTCGTCTCCTCTCCCGGGGAAGTGGGAGCGTCACGGCTGTCGTCGCAGACGGTTGAGTCTGACCTGCGGACTGTAGTGCTCGGGGACGAACGACGCGTCGTTCGTGACCCACACCTTCGAGACCCACGGGCTTTTTCCCGCCTGGGCGCCTTCGAAGACGACCGTGAGCGTGTGGTCTCCGGCCTTGAGCGTCGCGCAGTCCTTCGGGTTGTTCCGGTAGCGTCCC
>DATKVD010000285.1:0-2584 GCA_035530235.1 Planctomycetota bacterium
TTGTAGTACGGCTTGAAGTGGACGTGGTCGGTGTGCTGGATCTTTTCGCGGATGGGCGCGGCGACCGCATAGAGGTCGTCGACGGCGATCTTCTCCTCTTTCATCACCTCGAGTGCGGCGGCGTTGTACCTGACGACGTCCTCGTTCCGCCGCGCCGCGCGCGGGCCGACGGGCGTCGTCGTCGCGAAGATCAATCTCGCCTTCGTCGCCTTCATCCGCTTCACCAGTTCCCGCAGGTTCTTCACGTAGTCCTCGAGGGGGACGTTGTTCCGACGGCCCGTCACCGGCTTCACGTCGTGCAGACCCCAGTTGAAGTGGATGACGTCCCACGGGCCCTTGGCGATGAGACCGTCGATGCGCTCCAGACCGTTGCGCGTGTCGCCGATGTTCCCGGAGTAGTCGACGTTCACCCTGTCCTTGAGGAAGTCGGCCACGTAGGGCCTGTAGTATCCGGCGATGGAATCGCCGATGAGCAGCACGCGGGGCTGGCGACTCGGTTCGGCGGCTGCGGACACCACGCACGCCGTCAGCACCGCGGCCAGGACGGCCAGAGTTCTCGTGGGCATCGCTCGTGCTCCTTTCCACTGGAATTTTCGTGACGTCCGCCTAAGATGGGCGTCCGTCTATAGGAGTCGCCCGCATGGCCGGGTATGACGCGCATTTTATTTGATGGAGGACATGATGGCAGACGTCCCCCCACGCGTGGATCGTGTTTTTCCGCTCGCCGATGCGGCGGGGTATCCGGGGATCGATTACCTGGACACGGTGTGGTTCTTCCCGGCCGAGGAGGGCGCGACGTATCGCATCTGGATGCTCACGGGCGCCGAGAGCCCGGCGGTTCAGGTCGAGGAGACACGGCTCACACCGGTCGGGACGACGGAGGGCCCAGGTCGGTGGGTGGACTTCGGCGCCGGGCACGACCTCTACGAGATTGCCTGCATCACGCGGCCGTTTGCGCCGCTCAGGGCCTATGGCGTCACGCCCGACGAGGCACGCACGAGTCACTTCGTCGTCACCGCGCGGGAGGACGTCGCGCTTGAGGGCACCCTCGCGGACGCCGAGCGGATGCTGTGGGGCATCGCGCGCGCCGACGCAGGGACGACCCGCATCCACCCGTCGGTGGTGACGGTGGGCGAGCCGGCGAGGTTTCAACTCGAGTATCGTCTCGGAGACCAGGCGCTGCCGCCGGACGCCCGGATTCGCTTCAGCATCCCGCGGGCGTTCGCCGTGCCCCAGGCCGATGACCCCGACGCCGACGGGTATATCGAGATCGTCGCATCCGACGCACCGCTGGAGCTGGAGAGCATCGACTTCGCCGCCGAGTCGCACGCGAAGCGCGACGTCGTCTATCGACTGCCCCAGGGGCTGCCCGCCGGCGGCCTGGTGGAGGTGCGCTACCGCACCGACTTCACCTACATCTTTCCGTGCGCGTTCCGCGACCTCGACCGGCGGTACTGGTATACCCTGATGCCGGCCCTGGCGCCCGCGGTCTCGGTGGACGGACGGAAGGCCTACGTCCCGCCGCTGGAGGGCGCCTGCCACGTGGTGCAACACGTGGCGGGCCCGGCCGAGCGGCTCTTCCTCTTCCTGCCGGGGCGACGCGGCGAAGACGAATGCCTCTCCCTCGTCGGACTCGTCACCGACCGCTACCGGAACACCCCGCCCGCGGGACAGGTGCACATGCCGTGGCGGCTGGTGCTGGAGGGCGAGGGGACGGTCGAGCTTGGGACGCCGGCGGAACACCTCGTGCGCGCGCATCGCTTCGAGGTGCCGCTGCCGAAGCTCAAGCCCGGCGTCTGGCGGGCCCGCGCCGTCGATGCGGCCTCGGGCGAGACCGTGGCCACGAGCAACCCGCTCGAAATTCTGCCCGCGGATTCCGACCGCCCGCGCATCTGGTGGGGCGAGATTCACGGTCACTGCGAGGCGTCGGACGGCTGCGGCGACTACGCCGAGATGTACCGGCACGCACGCGAGGAGGGGCGGCTCGATTTCGCGGCGTCGGCCGACCACGCGTGCTATTTCTCGGATAACGAGTGGCTCCGGTTCCAGGACATCACGAACGGGTTCAACCGCGAGGGCGAGTTCGTCACGCTCGTCGGGTATGAATGGGCCGGCAGCCAGGGACACCGGAACGTCTACACGTCGGGCGGGCGGCTGGAACTCTTCCGCGGGATGTGCCGACGGACCTCCGAGCTGAACGCCGTCTACGATCATTTCGCCGGACGCACGGACGTGGTCGCCGGGCCCCACACCGGACACACCGGCGATTTCTGGGCGCACCACAACCCCGACGTCGAGCGCTTCATCGAAATCTACTCGATGTGGGGCGCGTTCGAGGCGCTGGTGCATGAGCACCTCGCGAAGGGAGCGGTGGTCGGCTTCACGGGAGGCGGCGACTGTCACATCGGTCGGTGCGGGTTTTCGCCGGAGGACGTCCGCCGCGCGGGCGAGGTGCCGCACGGACTCTCCGGCGCCATCCACAAGAAGTGCGGGATGACCGCGGCGGTGATGCCGGCACTCACACGCGCCGACCTCGTCGCGGCGCTGCGCGACCGCCGGACCTACGCGACGACCGGCGCGCGCA
>DATKVD010000286.1:0-2402 GCA_035530235.1 Planctomycetota bacterium
CTGGAGCGGCTCACCCGTCAGATGGTGGTCGAAGCGAAACAGATGGGTGCACCGGCCGACGTGGTGCGTCGTGTCGTCGAGGAGCAGTTGGAAGAAATGGGTCTGTCTCGGGAAGGCGAGAGTGGAGGAGTCACGCATGATTGACGCTGCCATCGAAGCGAACGACCTGTCGAAGACGTTCCCCGGGGGGGTGGTGGCGGTGAACGGTCTGGACCTGCGGGTCGAGAAGGGATCGGTTTACGGTCTGATCGGCCGGAACGGCGCCGGCAAGACGACGCTCATTCGGATGCTCGTGGGCGTTCTGCGTCCGGACGGCGGGGTCGCACGCGTCCTCGGCGCGGACATGCTGAGATCGGACCGACGGACCCGTCAGCGGTTCGCCTACGTCTCCCAGACGCAGCAGCTTCACGCGTGGATGACGGTGGAGGAGCTGTGTCATTATCTCTCGCACTTCTACGAGAAATGGGACGCGGCGTATGCGCGCGACCTGGCCGGCCGTTTCGGCCTGGCCTGGGACCGGCAGGTGGGCTTGATGTCGGGCGGCGAGCAGCGGAAGGTGTCGGTTCTTCTGGCGTTCGCCGCGCGGCCGGAGGTGCTGCTGTTGGACGAACCCGCCGCCGGGCTCGACCCGATTGCCCGCCGGGAACTCATCGACGAGATCATCGACGTGATCGGCCGGGCGGAGGGGTGCACGGTGCTCTTCAGCACGCACATCATCAGCGACCTCGAACGCATCGCCGATACCGTCGGCATCATGGACCGCGGACGCATAATCACCTCGCAGAACCTCGACGACCTGAAGAGCCGCACGAAGCGCGTGCAGGTGGTCTTTGACGGTGAGGGACCGCCGCGCGATTTCGTCATCCCGGGCACCGTGCGCTCGAAGACCGAGGGCCCCGTCGTCACCGCGGTCGTGCGCATCGACGATGAGTCACAACTCGACGCGGTCCGCGCGATTCCGGGCGTGCGCGTCAACGTCTTCGCGCTCGGACTCGAAGAAACGTTCATCGAGCTGTTCGGTCCCGCGTCACGCGGCGAGTTTGCGAATGGAGGAACGTCATGACGACACACGATGAAACGCTCGTTTCCGCGGGGCCGGGCGGGAACGAATGGCGGGTGACCAGGGGTCTCCTCTGGCTCGACTGGCTGCGGATGTGCGGGTACATATTGCCCATGTTCGCCATATGGCTCGTGGGGATATGGGTTGTCCCGGTTTTCTATCACCCCGCGTGGGTGCTCGCCTTCGGGATGATGTACGTGCTGGTCGGAGCGACAGCCTTCGCCGCGATGGACGTCATGGGGGGCTCGGAGGAATTCACGTTCGCGCTGCCGCCGACGCGCGCTCAACTGTACCTCACCCGGCTCCTCCTCGGGCTCGGGACGACCGTGGCTTTCACCGCGCTCGGGGTGCTCGCGGTCGGACTCGACCTCCCGCAGATGCTGTGGGGGCTCTTCGTCAACAGCGGCTTCACGGGACCCTTTCCGGTGTGCGACGAGCCGATGGTCTATGGCCTCGCGATCGCGCTGCCGACGGCCGCGTTCGCGTGCGTCTATTCGCTTGCGTCCAACGCGGGGACCCGGACAACGGTGATGCTGAATGCATTTGCCGGGCTGCTGCTGGCCGGCGCGGTCCTCATCGGCGGGCTGCTTGCCGAGGCGGGGCTCTGGGACCGCCTGAACGGCTATGTTTCGATCCCGGCGCTCCTGGCGATCACGCCGATGGCGCTGCTGATCGGGTACGGGTTCTACGTCCGCAAGGAGGGCATCAACCGTCCGACACCTGTCGGCGGGTCGCGCGCGAGCTGGGTCTGGGTCGTTATCGTGGTGGTCGTCGTGGTGTTCATCATGCTCTTATCTCTCCTGAGGGTTTCGCATCGCCCGACGGTCCGTGATGAGGAGTTCAGGCTCGAGCGTGAAGCTGCCCGGGACCTGCCCCGGCCCGCCACGGAGGTGGGGACCGCGACCGTCCCGGCGAGACCGGCCGACAACACGACGAATGAATCCGGGGAGGACGGGAAATGATTGCAGTTGCGAGCACAGCGTGGACTTTCTCGATGGGGGTGCCTTTGCTCGTCGTGGCGCTCGTGGTCGTGCTCATTGCACGGCGGGGTGCGAGGCGACGCCTGCCGCGCCGGCCGAGCCGACGACACATCGTCACGCGCATCGTGTGCGCGGCGCTGGGAGCGGCGATTCTCATCGCGGTGGGCGTGAGCACGTATCGCGACGTCAACGCGATGGTCGCGACGGAAGCGGCATCACAGACCGTGCTCGTGCCGACGCTCGCGGCCCCGCCGGTGCCGGAGATGCCGGAAAACGTCAACAGGATTGCCGTTTCGGACGCACGTTTCCTCGTCCACTGGATCTTCCTCGACCCGGGTCGGGTCCCGGTTCACGTCGAGACC
>DATKVD010000287.1:0-3011 GCA_035530235.1 Planctomycetota bacterium
TCATCGGTCGGTGGTACAGCGACACGGAGGTCTTCCACGTCGGCGGGCTCGTCTGGGTCGAGGTCCGCGGCGAGCGGTGGGCCATGGTCGGACTCGACCCGGCCGCCGGAACCGAAGCACGACGCGTCGATTTCCCTGAGACTTATCCCAAGACCCGTGGCCACCATCGCTGTCATCCCAACAAGGCGACCACACGGTATTTCCTGCTCGACACCAACGGCATCGATTTCATCGACTGGCAGACACCGAAGATCTACGACGTCCGTCCCATCCGGGGCAGCTGCTATTACGGCATCCTTCCGGCCAACGGTCTCGTGTATGTCCCCCCGAACGCGTGTCAGTGCGGGGAGTACCTGCGCGGGTTCGTGGCGTTTTCCCCGTCGAAGGTGACGACCCCGGAGGCCGGCGCGTCGGTGCGGTTCGAGCGGGGACCGGCGTTCGGAAAGACCCCCGTCGGCAGTGACACGGCGGATCCGGACGCGTGGCCGATGCACCGACACGATCCCCAGCGCAGTGGCAGCACGTCCGCCGTGGTGTCCGCTGAACTCAAGCCGCTCTGGGAGAGAAAGATCGGCGGTCGCCTCACGGCCCCGACCGTCGCCGGGGGCACGGTCTTCCTCTCGCGCCCCGACACGCACGAGGTCTGTGCCTTCGACGCGGTTACGGGCGAGCCGCGCTGGCGCCGCACCACCGACGGACGGGTGGATTCCCCGCCGACCATTCACGGCGGACTCGTCCTCTTCGGGTGCAGAAACGGCTGGGTGACCTGCTTGCGGGCCGGGGACGGGGAGATGGTCTGGCGCTTCCGGGCGGCACCCGGGGAGCGTCGGATCTCGGCGTTCGGTCAGCTCGAGTCGCCGTGGCCGGTGAGCGGCAGTGTCCTGGTCCATCAGGGCACGGCGTTCTTCTCAGCAGGGCACTTCTCGGAACTCGACGGCGGCATCACGGTCTACGCGGCGGACCCCGCCAGCGGAAAGATCCTCTGGGAGAAGAAGCCCGCGGGGATCATGGACGAGATCATGGCCGGCAAGGTGTGGGAGACATCGTATCCGCCGGTGGCGCTCAATGACGTGCTGACGGCCAGTGGGGAGTTCGTCTCCATGCGAAGCCTCGGGTTCGACGTGAAGACCGGCGAGATGACACCCAGCCGATACGGACTGTGGACCCGCAGCGGGATGCTGGATCCCGGCTCATGGGCGGGACGCATGAGGTGGCGCGGTCCTTCACTCCACGCGGAACTCCTGGTTTTCAACCGCAGACAGACCTGCGGGTTCATCATCAAGCCGAGCACGGAGTGGCCGGCCATTCCCGGCAAGGGGGAATACGCCCTCTTCGCCAGGCCCTCCTGGAAGGAGACGACGTGGACCTCGCCGGTGTCGCTGCGGGCGAGGGCCATGGTCCTGGCCGCCGATACACTCTTCGTCGCCGGCGTCCCCGACGTCGTCGACGAGAAGGAGTACTGGGCCCGCATCGAGGGTCTGAAAGGCACTGAACTGTGGGTCGTCTCCGCCGTCGACGGAAAGAAGCTCCACGTGCTCCAGCTCGACGCGGTGCCCGTCTTTGACGGCATGGCCGCAGCGGGGGGACGGTTGTACCTCACCACGACCGACGGACGGCTGCTGTGCTTCGGCCAGGAATGAACCAGGGGAAGGCATGCCCCGGGTCGCGCTTACGCCCACGACCTGCTGCAACCCGGTGCAGTGACTGAGCCCAGCAGCGGTGCCGGCAGGGGAACCGCGTCGGCCCAGTGGGCCGGAAATCGATGTAACCTCTTTGCCCACAAGATCTTGCGTCGCGTCAAGTGGGCCGTAACGTGTTGTTTTTTGCGAACATCCCTAACTTATGTCCGGACAAGAGGTTGCGTCAATACGCCGATGCCGGCCGGGCGGACGTTCAGTTTAGTGAACGACTTGCACGATCCCTTGCGAGCCCTCCGAAGAATTCCTCGCCTCTTCCGCAGAGGTAATCCCTTGGTACCATGCGGGTTACGGCAGAACTCCAGCCTCCCAAGCATCTTTTTCCGGGCTTCCGGCACGAGATTTGCAGCATGCATGAAAGAGCACGGGCTAGGGGCATGTACGCTTTCTTGGGAGGATCGGGCTGTGGCTAAGACTATAGGAACCGGCGTTCAGGCATGTCTGTGGGGTCTGCTGCTGCTCGTGCTCGGCGTGAGTCCGTGCGCGGCCGGCGGCATTCTCATCGACCACAACGACACCGACATCGCCTCGATACCGCTGTCGGCGATCAACAAGGCGAAATCCGACCTGCACATCGCCTACGGTCACACGTCCCACGGCAGTCAGATAACGACCAGCATGACCGGGCTGGTCGCTTTTGCCAACGGCGGCGGCAAGGGGATGACGCACCCGACGGACACCTTCGCGTGGAACAACGGCGGGACCGGCGGGGCACTCGACCTGGCCGATACGCCGTTCTCGGGCGCAAGCGACCTGGGGGCCCCGGACTACACCGCCTGGGAAACAGCGACACGGAACTACCTCGACACCCCGGCCAACAGCGACGTGAACGTCATCATCTGGTCGTGGTGCGGACAGGTGAGCACGGCAACTGAAGCTAACATCAACACCTATCTCAGCCTGATGAATGGTCTGGAGACCGACTACCCGAACGTGTTCTTCGTGTATATGACGGGGCACTTGGACGGCACGGCCCTCACCGGCAATCTCCATCTTCGCAACGAGCAGATCCGAAGCTACTGCGCGACCAACAACAAGATCCTCTACGACTTCGCGGACATCGAAAGCTATAACCCCGACGGCACCTACTTCGGGGATAAGCTGCCCGACGACTGCTGTGACTATGACAGCGACGGCGCCCTGCCGAGATCCGTAACGGGGAACTGGGCCGTCGAGTGGCAGAACACCCACACCGAAGGCGTTGACTGGTACGACATGGCCACCGACCCCGCTCACACGAAGGACCTGAACGGGAACCTGAAGGCCTATGCCGCGTGGGCGTTGTGGACCGAGGTCGCCGCCATCCCCGAGCCG
>DATKVD010000288.1:0-3051 GCA_035530235.1 Planctomycetota bacterium
CGCGAACTGCGGCTGCCTGCAGATCGCCGAGATCCCACCCGACATGTCCCGCTATTACCCGCCCGAGTACCTCAGCTTCCGGCCACTGCGCCGACGCACCTTCACCCGACGGCTCAGAAGTCTCCTCGGACGACAGCGATACCGATACGCCGTGTTGAACACCGGCACCCTCGGCCGACTGCTCTACCGCATCTGGCCCAAGGAGGACCTGCGGCTGTTGTCCTGGGCCCGTCTCACCGAGGACTCCCGCATCCTCGACGTCGGCTGCGGCACCGGCGGTCTCCTCTACCGGCTCCACGCCATCGGTCTCAGGAACCTCCTCGGCATCGACCCCTTCATCGAGAGGAACATCACCTATCCCAACGGACTGAAGGTGCTGAAGCGCTCGTTCGACGAGGTCGACGGCACGTGGGACCTGGTGATGTTCAACCACTCGCTCGAACACATGCCCGACCAGACGCAGGCACTCTCGAAGGCGGCACGGCTCCTTTCCCCCGACGGCACGTGTCTCGTGCGCATGCCCACGGTGTCGTCCTACGGGTGGGAGCACTACGGGGTCAACTGGTTTGCACTCGAGGCCCCGAGACACCTCTACCTGCACTCGAACGAGAGCATCGCGCTGTTGGCCCGGAAGACCGGCTTCCGCGTGGACCGGACGATCTACGATTCGAGCGCCTTCCACCTGTGGGCCAGCGAGCAGTACGTCCACGACATCCCGCTCCGCTCCGAACGCTCCTACGAGGTCGACCGCTCACGCGCCATCTTCACCCCCGAGGACATCGAGGCGTTCGACCGGCAGGCGGATGAACTCAACCGCGAGAACCGCGGCGACACCGCGTGCTTCTACCTGGTGAAGACGTAACCCTCTTGCTCCGTATACAGGACAGGAGGACAGGCATTCCTGCCTGTCATGGGTCTGGGCAAATCCGAAATCCGAAATTTACCCGCCTCAGGCGGGCCCGAAACCCGATCCAAACCCGAAATCCGAACCGCCGCCCGGCCACCCCTCACTCCACCGCACCGTGCTTCAGGAGGACGTCGATGATCGGCGCGGCGCGTCTCAGTTCGTCCTCGGAGCTGCTAACGTCTCTCAAGAGTGTGAGTGCGGTCTTGCCCTTGTGGGTCCTTGCGTTCACATCAGCGCCCTTGGCAACGAGGAGTTCCGCCGCGTCCGCATTGATCTGGACGACCGCGGTGTGCAGCGGCGTCCAACCATTTGCCGTGTCCTTCGCGTTCACGTCGGCACCCCTGGCGATCAGGAGTTTGTAGGCATCGGTCCTCGGCATGCGCACGGCGTAGTGCAGCGGCGTGCGACCGGTGTCGTCCTTGGGGTTCACCTCGGCGCCTTCGGCGATGAGGAGCCCAGCCACGTTCGTCCTCGCGCAGGTCGCCGCCCGATGCAACGGCGTCCGACCCCGGTGATCCTTCACATTCACATCAGCGCCCTTGGCAATCAGCAGCAGCGCCACGTCGGCATCGATCAAGCCCGCCGCGAGGTACAGCGGCGTTCTGCCCTCCCTGCCCGTCGCCTTCACATCAGCGCCCTTGGCGATCAGCAGTTCACACGTCACCCGGTCTCCCTGCTTGGCCGCCGTGTGAAGCGGCGTCCAGGCGTCCTTGTCTTTCGCATTCACGTCGGCGCCGTGGGTGATGAGAAGCTCAGTCATCCGCACATTGGCGGCCTCCACCGCGACATGAAGCGGCGTCGAGCAGTCGCTGTCTTTCGCGTTGACGGCGGCACCTTTCGCAATAAGGAACTCGGCGATCTCCATCTGGGCGGATGCCGCCGCCTCGTGCAGCGGCGTCCAGTCGCTCCCACGTTCGGCATTCAAATGCGCGCCATTCGCGCATAGGAGCCGGACCACCGCAATGTTCCCCGCGTGCGCCGCCCAAACAAGCGGTGTCCAGCCAGTCTCATCCCTGGTGTTCACCTCAGCGCCTTTGCCGATGAGCAGTGCCGCGAGCTCGGCATCCGCCCTCCCCGCGGCAAGGTGCAACGCCGTCTGTCCGTCGTCATTGCGCACGTTCACGGGAGCGGGCCAGCTCTCGGCGAGGGACTTCATGCCCGCCGTGTCGCGCATCGCCATCGCGGAGAGCATGTGTTTCCTGAGGATCTCTCGGCGGACGAAATAGGTGCCGACCAAGGTGAGTGCGATAAAGAGCGGAATCGAGATCGGGATGATGAACTTGCGTCGAGGCATGGGGTGTCTCCGGGAGTCTTCCTGTATCATTCTATTCGGCGATACCGGTGCGGTCAAGCTGCCGTGGAAACGACCGTGGACTGCACAGCCCCTCGCCGCTATAATGCGGACGCACCGTGAGTCAGATTGCCGGGCCACAAGGGGCCCGGACTACCTGTTCCTGGTGTAGTGCGCTCCCCTTGTGGGGCGCCAGAGTCGCCGGGTCGTTAACGCCCCCCGAGAAGGGGAGGGAAGCCGGAGAAGAGATGCCGAGACCGACGACGGCCCAGATCAACCTTGAAGCGGTCGCGCACAACATGCGCCAGGTGAAGGCGCGGACGGGGGAGGACGTGCGACTGCTCGTGGCGGTGAAGGCGGACGGGTACGGTCACGGTGCGGTGCCGGTGTCTCTGACGGCGCTCGCGCACGGGGCCGAGTGGCTGGGCGTGGCGACGGTGGAGGAGGGGACGGAACTGAGGCGGGCGGGCATCCGTGCGCCGATTCTGTGCTTCGCGGCGCTCGGCACCGACGACGCCGGGGCCCTCATCAAGCGTCGCATCACCCCCGCGCTCACCAGTCTCGACTTCGCACGCGCACTCGACCGCCGGGCCCGACAGGCCAAAAAGCGCGTCAAGGTCCACGTCAACGTCGACACCGGCATGGGCCGCGTCGGGTTCACCCTGGACGAGGCGGTGGACGCCGTCACCGAGGTCGCCGCGATGCGGAACCTCCTCCTCGAAGGCGTCATGACGCACTTCCCGTCCGCCGACGAGTCCGACAAGACCTTCACCCGCGAGCAGATCGACCGGTTCGGGGGGGTGCTGGAGGCGCTGCGCGGCCGGGCGATATCGGTCCCGCTCGTCCACACCGC
>DATKVD010000289.1:0-7898 GCA_035530235.1 Planctomycetota bacterium
CCCGCCTTTTCTGTCCACCGACTGCACGATCGAGTTCCCGAAGGGCCGGTTCGTCGACGGCGACGAGAGCTGCCGCAAGATCCTCCGCTACGGCTCGCCAGGAAAGATGTGCTACCTGACGGATTTCGACGACGGGTGGTATGGCATCCGGAACGCGAAGACGGACGTCGGATTCGGGATGAAATGGGACGCGGACGTGTTCCGGGTGATCTGGATCTGGCAGTGTTTCGGGTCGAACGCGGGCTGGCCGAGCTTCGGGCACGACTACGTGTGTGCCCTGGAGCCGGTGAGTTCGTTCGGCGAGGACCACTACGACATCAAGGGCCGCGTGCCGATGGCGGGCGCCGAGGTCCTGGAGACGTCCTTCCACGCGTTCAGCTATTCGGGCCGGGTGGCCGACACGCTCGCGAAACTGGCGTCCTGAGCCGTCCAGGGGTTTTTTTGCGCCATTTTTCCGGTTTTCCGCGCAACATATACGTATTCTGTACGTTAAGATAAAGTGGGCAGGAAGGCCGCCGGGACGCCCCCGGCCGGCCCCCGCTGTCGTTCCGAATACCCGATTCAACCGGAGGAAGGGTCATGAACCGTCGCAGGATCGTCGTCGCCGCCCTGATCGTCGCACTGATGGGCCTGAGCGTGCCGGCATCGGCTGAGCTGACCGCCGGGCAGAAGATGGCCGCCGAGGCCCTCATCCGTCAGTTCTCCCACCGCGACTTCGCCGTCCGCGAGCAGGCCGTCAACCGGCTCGTCGCTCTCGGGCCCGACGTCGTCCCCATCGTCAGGAAGGCCCTCGCCGAGACCACCGACAACGAGGTGAAACTGCGGTGTGAGATGGTCCTGAAGACCATCGCGAAGGACCACGGGGTGGACGTGGGTCTGGCCGTCAAGGGTCCCGCCAAGGACTGGGGACTGGACGCCTCGAAGGTCACACTCAAGATGCAGGACGTCGACCTCGACCGCATCATCGAGGCCCTCTCCGAGCAGAGCGGCAACACCCTGGTGCGTCTCCCGGAGGCCTGGGAGGGCAAGCCCCTCACGCTCGACGTCACCGACATGCCCTACTGGCAGGCACTGGACAAGCTGTGCGCCTCGGCGAAGCTCATCTACACCCCGGATTACCAGAACGGCGGACTGAAGCTGGCGGCAGCCGAGGAGGGCGAGGACCTCTCGGCCTACGCCGGTCCCACCGTGCTGAAGCTGACCAGTGCCACGCAGATACGGACGTTCCGCGGCACCGCCGTCCCGGCCGCCGTCCAGGGGATGTTGAACTCCCTCAACTACCGCTTCGACTTCTACTGGGAAGACCGTCTGCAGCCCATCCAGAGTGAGGTGGCCTTCACCTCGGCAAAGGCCCCCGACGGCACGGAACTCAAGCTCAACGAGACCCCGAGGACCTTCGTGGGGGTCTGGGGCGGCGGCGGAGGCCGACGACGCACCGCCGCCTCACAGGCCTTCACCAACATCACCGACGTCCCTGCGAACCTCGAGAAGGTCGCCGAACTCCACGGCGTCGTCAGGCTCGCCCTCGGTGAGGGAGAGAAGGAGATCAAGGTCGCGGACGCCCTCGCCGAAGGCGAGAAGAGCGGCAAGCTCGACGACACCACCCTCACCGTCACCAGCGTCAACCGCAGGAACAACTGGGCCACCCTGGGCGTGAAGATGACCGTCGACGGCAAGGACACGGAGATCACCCGCTATCCCGCCGGGTCGCCTTACGGCTTCTTCCTGATCGACCCGAACGGCGAGAAGCACCGGGGCACGAGCTACGGGGGCTTCCGTCAGGCCATAGGCGGGGTGCTCAACCGTGCCGGGCAGCCGGGGAATCGGAACGACGGCGGCGGACGTCCGAGACGACGCGGCGGCCGGCGACGCGAGAGGGAAGCCCCGAACGCCGCCGATGAGAAGCCCGGAGACGACGCGGCGGCACCCGCCGCAGGCGCGGTCGTACAGGTGGTGCTCATGGAAGGCGCCGGCGACGCCAACGTCGTGGTCAGACGGGAAGCCGGCGACGCCAACATCGTGGTCGCACAGGCCGCCGGCCAGCGTCCGGGCGGACGACGTGCGCCGGGTCAGAACCCCGGGGCAGGAATCATGAACGTCGGCGGCGGACAGACCAACGTCAGTTTCGCCCAGCTCCCCGAGATCGAGGGGGTCTGGACGCTCGTCTTCGTCATGCCCGCAAAGAGCACCGAAAAGGAGTTCCCGTTCACCTTCAAGGACGTTCCGCTGCCGTGAACGGCGGCCGACCGACATCTCATCGCGAACTCGACGGGTGGTGGGAGATCCCACCACCCGTTCTTCTTTCCGCGGCCGGAAGCCCTGAGAGAAATCCCGTGGGGGTTTGCGGTTTCGTCGCGTATACTTGGGTGAAGGGAGACGCACATGTCGGGCGTTCCGGGAAACCGCTCCTGCGGAAGGTCAGTCCCGGCCGGAGCCATGGTCGGAGCGATCTGCGGGGTCGTCGCCTGGGCGGTCGTGTGGGCGGCGCTGACGGGTTGCGAAGACGGACCGGACAGCCGAACGGAGGTCTTCATGGACGAAAAGGTCGTCAAGAGCGACGAGGAATGGCGCTCCCGGCTCACCCCCGAGCAGTACCACATCACCCGCGAGAAGGGCACGGAACGCGCGTTCACGGGAAAGCTCCTGGATGAGAAGCGTGCCGGGGTCTACCGGTGCGTCGCCTGCGGACTGCCGCTTTTCACCGCCGAGACGAAATACCACTCGGGCTGCGGCTGGCCGAGTTTCTTTGACAGGGATTTCCCCAAGAACATCGTCACCGCGGTGGACACGCGCGACGACATGGTGCGCACGGAGGTGCTGTGTGCCCGGTGCGGCGCACACCTGGGCCACGTCTTCGAGGACGGGCCCAAGCCCACGGGACTCCGCTACTGCATCAACTCCGCCGCCCTCGAGTTTACCGAGGAAAAGAAGTAACCCCCCGGCTGCGGGAATCCCCCCGGCCTGTGCTTTCCTTTTCCCCCGCCCTACCCTATAATAAGGGCGTCCCATATCTGCACACCGTGCGCCGACGAGGGGAAAACCATGAGACGGCTCTGTGCACCGATGACCGTCGCGGTCCTCCTGGCACTGGCGTCGGCCGTCGAGGCCGAACTGACACCCGCCCAGACGAACGAAGCCGAGGCGCTCATCCGGCAGCTCGCCGCCCGCGAGTTCGCCGTTCGTCAGAAAGCGGTCCGTGACCTCGTCGCGATGGGGCCCGACGTCCTCCCGCTCGTCAAGAAGACGCTTGGCGAGACGGACGACGGTGAGGTGAGACTGCGCTGCGAAATGGTGATCAAGGCGCTGGCGCCCGCGCCGACGCTGCATCCCGATCCGCTTGAGGGGCTGGAAGAGGGGACGCGCAGGGAGATCGCCGCGCTCGTCGAGAAATTCGCCGACGACGACGCCGCGACACGCGACGAGGCCGTCGCACGACTCGTCGCCATCGGTCCCATCGCGCTGCCCCTGGTGGACAACACCGGAGAAACGACGACGAACGCCGAGGTGAAGCGCTGCTGTGAGGAGGTCGTTCGGGGCGCCAGGGGCGTCGAGACGCCCTACGGGAGGCCCCTTGCGCTGCAGGCGGTTCCGGACCCCGTCGACCCGCAGGAACAGCTGCTGGGCGATTTCGAGGACGGGACGTGTCAGGGGTGGAGCCGGTGGTACAGGACGGCTTTGGCCGTGGTGAGCGACCCGCGCGCTCACGGCGGACACTGGCTCCGGGTGGACCTCACCGACGACCCGTGGCCCGGGCTCGGACTGCATTACGGTCTCCTGCAGGACTGGTCGCGATACCGTGCCGTGCGCTTCTCGGTGTTCAACCCCTACGACGAGGTCGTCAACCTGTGCGTGCTGGCCATGGACACCCGTAACTGGGCGGCCTACGAGGACCGCTACAACCGCGAACAGGGCCTGCCGCTTCAGCCCGGGGCGAACGACCTCGAAGTGAGCCTCGCCTCGTTCCGCACCGGCACCTCCGGCTCACGCGGCCTCGACCTGCGCACGATCCGCGTCTTCCGGCTGTTCCTCGGCCAGCCGAAGAAACGCTACACGCTCTATCTCGACGACGTCCGCCTGGTGCCCGGTCGACCGCTGCCGAAAGACGGACGAATGCTGGCCGATTTCGACGGGAAGGACGCCTCGAAGTGGCGTGTCGAACGCGGGAGCGAACTCCGCGTTGCGAAGCGTCCCGACGACGCGCCGGGCTCCGCGCTCGAGGTGCATTTCGCACCCAACATGCAGCGCACCGGCGTCGTCTTCCACGATTTCGACGGGGACTGGCTCGGTGCCGACCTGCTGTCGATGGACGTCATCTGTCCGCACGACCGCCCCACGCCGCGTCATGTTCTCCTCGTCGTCAGGGACGCCGGCGAGGCGCCGCACGAGTTGTATACCGTGCTTGACAAGGGCGTCAACCGCATCAGCGTGCCGCTGTCGCTGGCCGGGTTCATCGCGTTGGGACACGTGCGCACGCTCACCGTCTGCATCGACGGCACCGACGAGAACACCGTCGCGTTTATCGACAACGTGCGTCTCGAACGCAAGGCGGGGCTGGTCCACGGTGACCCCGAGCATCGGCCGCAGCATGACCAGGCCCGGCTGAACCTCGACTTCGCGACACTCCCGACGGAGGAGATCGCACGCGTGGGGGCCGTTGTGTGGGTCCCGCTGCAATCGGGCGGTACCCGCTCCATCCACTGCACCGCCGCATCGAAAGGCCGCGTCACCTACGCCCTGGGACCGACGTCGTTCGACGGCGCCGACCCGAAGGCACCCGTCATCGTGTGGGGCTACTCGCGATACAGGGACCGCTGGCGGTACGTCCGTCGCGACGTGCACCTGCTCGAAGACCGGCCCGTGACGCTCGACTTCAACGACCGCGAGCGTTTCGGGTATTGAGGCGCCGTCACGGCCGACTGTCCGGGAGAAGCTATGAGACACATCGCACCGTTCGTAACGGTCGTCGTCATGGTCGCATCCCTGATGGGGGCGGCACGTGCGGAGCTGACGCCCGAGCAGGCGAAGACCGCCGAGGCGCTGATTGCGCAGTTCTCCGCCCGTGAGTTCGCGGTGCGTCACGAGGCGGTCGAGAAACTCGTGGCGATGGGACCCGACGTCGTCCCCATCGTCAAGAAAACCCTCGTCGAGACCGACGACGGCGAGGTGAGGATGCGCTGCGAGATGGTCTTGAGGGGCATCGACGCCCGGCACGGCGCCGATTGGGGCAAGACGCCCGGTGCCGGGCGACGCGGCGTCATCGACTTCGAGGCCACCCTCATCACCCTCAAGGTCACCCACGCGGAACTCGAGGACGTCCTCGACGAACTCCACCGGCAGAGCGGGAACGAGCAGCCCCAACTGATCGAGAACCCGGAGTTGCGGACGGTGACGCTGGACGTTCGCGACCGGCCCTACTGGGAGGTCGTCGTCCTGCTGTGCCGGATGACGAAGCTCACGTGCGAACGGGACATGGCGGAGGACCGCGTGGTGCTGAAGCCGCTGCGCGACGGCACCGAAGTGTGGGCCCTCGCGGGACCGGTGGCCGTCCGGGCGAGGCCCGATCCCAAGGGCGCCGACGGTGAAAAGCAGCCCGCCGGCTCGATCAACTACGAACTCGACTACTTCTGGGAGGACCGTCTCCCGGTCGCCGATGCCGTCCTCTCGATCGAGGGAATCACCGCCCCGGACGGCGGACCTCTGCGTCTCTGTGAGTATCACCGGGAGCGCCAGTGGGACGCGGAAACCCCGTCGGCCGGAAGGGCACGCATCCGGATCGACGGCGTGCCCGAACACCTCCGGAGCATCGCCGAGATCAAAGGCGTCCTGAAGATGGAACAGGTCCGTGGGAAAGTGGAGATTACCGTCAAGGGCAGTGTCGCCGCCAAAGAGGCGCGGGGCGAGACCGAGGGACTGAGCGTGCGTGTCCAGTCGGCCAGACGGGAGCCGAACTCCGTCTGGGGGGTGCTGGCGTTGAAGGGCCCGAAAGGGAAAGACACCCCCTTCGGCCCGCCCGGGGACCCGCGCTACGGGTTCTTCCTGATCGACCCCCGGGGAGAACGTCACCGGCCCTGGCAGGTCCTTTTCGGGGATCACCACGTGTCGGAGTGTCCGCACGGCGGCTGGTTTGCGGCGGGCACCACGTGTGCCCACATGCGCACGGTCGGGTTCCGCGTGGTTCCGCCCGACCCCGACCGATGGTCGCTCCTCTGCATCGTTCCGAAGGAGACCGCCTCAGGCGAGATCCCGTTCACACTCAGGAATATCCCGATCCCGCCGGCAAAGGGGGAATAGCCGGTGACGCAGCGCACCGGGCTCTCGCCATTCGGAGTCCGGTGGACATCGCTGCTGAAGAACATCACAATGAATGATCTGCTCGAACTGGTGGACTATCTCTCACTCGGTGCCGTTGTGGCCGCAGCGCTGCCTCTTGTTCCGCGCCAGAAAGGCTGGCTGCGTCGGCTCGCGCGGATGCCCATCGTCTGTGTGGGCGTATGGCTTGGACTCGTTGTCATCCTTTACCTCGGTCGGTCGATGCTTGGCGAAGGCTACGCGTGGATCCTATACGGCGGCCTGGTGTCGATTGTGTTTGCGTCTCTCGGCGGTGCCGGTTATCTTGGGTGGGCGACGTGGCACCTGACGGCGCCGCCGGAGTCCAGGCGCACGTCCGCCCCGTACCTCGTGTACACCCTGTGTGCGCTTGCCGTCGGGGGCGGCCTGCTCATGACGGACACCCAGAAGCCCGGCGTCGTTGCGGTCGTCATGCTCGTGTACGCAGTGATCGGTGTCGGGGTGAGGATCGTGGCTCTGCGGAGGGGGAAGACATAGGGCTCTTTCCAGGAAGTCACATTGTGTCTTGCTCATGAGGTCGTGCCACGGCTTGCTCGCAAGCCGTGCTCTTCGGTTTGAGGCTCGGCTGGACAAGCCAGCCGTGGCACAGCCCCGAATACAGGACTGCTGTCTCGAAGAAGCACCAGGCCGCCGACCTGCTCGCGCAAGCGGGCCGGCTGTCGCGCTTCGCCTGCGGCTGAGGCTCAGGGAGGAAACGATGAGACGCATCGCACTGCCGACGATGATCCTTGTCACGGTCGCCTGGGCCCCCGCCGCGGCGTGTGGCGAGTTGACGCCCGACGAGACCCGACAGGCCGAAGCGCTGATTGCGCAGTTCAGCGCCCGTCAGTTCGCGGCGAGACAGGCCGCCGTCGATAGGCTCATCGAGATGGGACCCGACGTCCTCCCGCTCGTCCGGAAGACCCTCACGGAGACCGACGACGCCGAGGTGAAGCTGCGCTGCACCATGACCGTCAACGGAATCGTGAGGAAATACGGGCTCATCATCGAGGACGGCAAGGTCATACCGCTGAACCTGAACGGCTCACGCATCACCCTCGACGTCACCGCGATGCCGATCCGTGAGGTGCTCGACCTGCTCGCCCGGCAGAGCGGCAACGCGCCTCTGAAGGCCGACGAGGTCCTGGACCGTACGGTGACGCTCAAGCTGAAAGACGTGCCCTACTGGCGGGCACTCGACGAGATCTGCCGGTCGACGGGACTGGTCTGGACGGAGGCCTGGTCTCAGCAGCCGGTGCGTGTGCGCGTGGCGAAGGTCCCGGCGGAGGACGTGGGGGCGTATCCGGGACCCATGACGGTGAAGCTGGAGGAGTGTTCACGGACGAGCACCCATCGGCGCACACAACGGTTCCTCGCGGACCGCAAGTCGGTGGAGCCCGAGGAGCGGACGGACCGGTCGTTGACGTTCCGGGTGAGGTGTTACATCGAGGATCGGCTGCCGGTGCTGGGCATGACGGCGGTGTTCACGAAGGCCCTAGCGGCGGACGGGGTGAACCACGTGCCGGCCGGCGGCCGACTCACCTACGTCAGCGGCGCCCGCACCTCCCGCC
>DATKVD010000290.1:0-5271 GCA_035530235.1 Planctomycetota bacterium
AAGCCTCTGCTACCTTGGACGACCATCCGAAGACGAGGTTCCATCCTTATTGTATCTGGACGGGTGCGGGGACGTGTAACGGGCGTGTAAAGATGCACCGACGTCACGACAACCCGCGGCGACCCAGGACCTCGTCGAGGAAGGCGAGCGCGGAGGCGCGGGTGTTGAAGGTGCCTTCGAGCTGGGCTTCGTAGAGTTCCTCCAGGATGTCCTTGAAGTGTGGCCCGGGCTCGAGGCCGCGCTCGATGAGGTCGTGTCCGGTCACCAGCGGCTCGATGGGCGGGGGCGCTTCGCGGAACCGGCGGTATGCCTCCATGACGAAGTCATACTCCGTGAGATCACCGGCGGACGCGACGGCGTCGATGCGGTGAAGCTCGGCGAGCTCCTCGAACAGGGTCTCCGTCATCAGCCGCTTGAGGGTGCTCTCCTTCATCTTCCGTGCGTCACGGAAGCGCATGTGGTTCCTGACCAGCCAGACCACCTCGTCCCGCTCCCGGTTGCTCAGTCGCAGACGTCGGCAGATGTGCGAGGCCATCTCGCCGCCGACCTTCTCGTGCGCCGCAAACCCCTTTGCGTCGGCGGTCGGCGGCTTCCCCACGTCGTGCAGAAGCACCGCCAGCACCAGCTCCCACCGCGCGTCGCTCGTCTCCTCCAGGCACCGCAGCGTGTGGACGAACACGTCGCCTTCCGGGTGCCAGTCCGGTCCCTGCTCGACGCCCTTCATGGCGGTGATCTCGGGAAGGATGTGCTCGAGGAGTGCGAGTTCGTCGAGCATGCGAACGGCGTCGGCGCGTGAGGGGTGGGTGAGCATGTATTTGAGCTCGGCGGCAATGCGCTCGGGACTGACGCGGTCGATGGTGTCGGCAAGTTCCCTCACAGCGCTTGCCGTCTGCGGCTCGATCTCGAAGCCCAGTCGCGCGGCGAAACGCACGGCACGGACGAGCCGTAACTTGTCTTCCTCAAAGCGTTTACGCGGATCCCCGATCGCCCGGATCAGCCGCCCTTCGAGGTCGGCCCGGCCGCCCACCAGGTCGAGCACCTCGTCACGCAGCGGGTCATACATCATCCCGTTGACGGTGAAATCCCGCCGACGGACGTCCCCTTCCACGTCGGTGAAGGTCACGGTGTCGGGATGTCGGCCGTCGGCGTAGGGACCATCCGAGCGGAAGGTGGCCACCTCGAACTGTACGTCCCCCTCGACCACAACGACCACCCCGAACTGCTGTCCGACCGGGACGGTCCTTCGGAAGAGTCGACGGATCTCCTCGGGTCCGGCGGAGGTGGCGATGTCATAGTCGCCGGGCTCGACACCCATGAGGACGTCACGGACGCAGCCCCCTGCGAAGTAGGCGGCGTGTCCGGCGTCACGAAGCGTTCTCACGATGTTGGCGGCGGTTTCACGGAGGCTCACGCTGTGGCTCCCGTCCGGGGTCGGCCCTCGACCTGCGCGGGCCTCGTGCGGTTGGCCAGGAACAGCTCGAACCCGGCAACGGTGATGACGAGCAGGAAGACGTACCCGGCAAGGGGTCGTCCCTCACGGAGTCTCAGACGCTCCGCCGTCAACTGTTCCGGCGATCGCACCACGAGCATCTTCGTCGCACTGAACTTCCCCTCGAGTGCCGCGTCGCTCATCCGTGCCAGCTCCGATTCCCGCGTGTCGGGGTTGACCACGAAGTAGTCCTCGCCCTCCCTGGCCCCGGCGAGCACGTAGCGGTAGATCCCCGGACGCCAGGTGCTTTCGAACAGGACGAAGTTCCCGGAGGCGTCGTGTGTGGACTTCCTCACCTCGGTCGTCCCGGGACGGACCTCGACCGACACGGTGACCTCTCCCTGCACGTCGGCGAAATCGAACCGTCTGGGCTGACCCGCCGTCACGGATTCCAGTCGTCCCGTCTTCCCGGTGACGGCATAAACCATTTCGTGGAGCATGGGGACGAAGACCTTGGTCGCCGGGAAGGTGGTCCACCCGGTCGTGCCCGGCACGGAGAAGAAGAACACCTCGCCGTCGCCGAGACTTGCCGAGGCCAGGAGGGGCGCCGAGGCGGGGGCGGCGGTCTCACTGGACAGTGCCGCCAGCACCTGCACCTTGGCGGCGTCCCAGCCGTCGATGGTGAAGAACCGGTATGCCCGCACACGCTCGAAGAGTGCGGGGGGCACCGCCTTGAGCCGGGCGAACCCTCCCCACGCGAAGTCGGGCGGACGCATCTGCCACACGTCCTGCCGCTTGCGGTCGTCACCCACGGCACGACCCAGGTTCGCCGGGAAGAGTCCCGTGCCCGAGGGCAGGAAGACGCCGCCGTACCGGGACGGGTCCACACGGTCGCCCATGAAGAACACCACCATCCCCCCGGTCTCGACGTACCGTCTCAGCTTCGAGACGGACGTGAGGTCGAGTCCGTGAACGTTCATGAAAAAGACCGCGCCGAATTCCTCGAGAACGGCCTTGTCCAGTTCACCGGTGAGGCGCAGCACGGGGGCGATGGGACTGACGCCTCCGGCATCGTCCGCCGTGTGCGGATCGAGCGCCCGGACGACGTAGTACCCCTCGTCGAGATAGGAGATGGCCGCCTGCTCGTCGCGCAACACCAGGACCCTGATGCGGTCACTGGCGGCGATGCGGAAATTGCAGCGGTTGTCGAAGGCGAGGGAATCGTCACTCAGCTGCACCCACCCGGTAACGGTGCGGGCCTCCGTGAAGGGATAACGGAAATGGACCGGGGTGCGGGCGCGGCCCTGCACGGTCACGCGCTGCTCCTTCACGGCCTTGTTGTCCACGTAGAGCGTCAAACGTGCGTCCCGGATCTCACCGTCGGTCGGGTTGTAGACCTGGACGACCAGTGTGGACAGCGTCCCGCCGAGACGTGTGCCGCCCTTGAAGGTGAGTCCGGTCACGGCCAGGTTCACCACCGCCTCCTGGCCGCAGTCGTAGAAGATGAGCGGGACGTCCTTCTCGCCGCGGGCCGCCGCGCCGAGTTCGCCCTCCAGGGACTTCTCCTGGAGGTCCGTGACGACCACGACCTCACGGCTGACGTCTCCACTGGTCCGAAGGGCCTCGAAGGCCCGGTTGACGGCGGTGGTGACGTTGGCGTATCCGGCGAAGATCTCGGCCTGGGCGATGGCGGAGTGTACGTCGTTGAGACGGTGGGTGAGCTGGACCTTGTCGCCGGCGCGTGGGCCGCCGGTGAGGATGAGGGCGACGGAGTCGCGCTCGGACATCTCACGGACGAGCGTCCGCGCAATGTCCTTGGCCTGTGCGAAGCGCTCCATGCCCTGCTGACGCGTGGCCATGCTGTAGGAGTTGTCGAGGATGATGACGGCACTTGCGGGTCCCGAGCCCCCGGCCACTGACGAGCGGAAGAAGGGCCGCGCCAGTGCCACCGCCAGGAGCCCGAAAAGCAGCATGCGGAAGAGGAGCAGCAGAAGGTTCTCGATGCGCTTTCGCCGGGCGGCTTTGCGGACGCACAGCTGCAAGAAGCGGATGGTGCTGAAATACATCTGGGGCGCCCGTCGACGGAAGAAGAGGTGGATGATGACCGGGATGACGGCCAGAAGCGCACCCACCAGAAAAACAGGCGTCACGAACATCAGCCGAACCTCTTCCGTCTGCCCAGATAGGCGGTCAGCATGAAGTCATACGGCACCGACGTGTCCGTCACGACATACTCGATGAGACTCTCCGAGCAGTCCTTGCGGTACTCGTTGACGAAGCCCTCGATCTGACTCAGGTACTCCTCCCGGACGTACTTCGGGTCCACCTGGAGACGCTGTCCGGTTTCCATGTCCACGAACTGCGTGAGTTTTTCGAAGGGGAAGCGGAGTTCGGCCCGGTCGAACACGTGGAAGATGATGACCTCGTGGTGTTTGTGCCGGAAGTGCCTGAGTGCCCGCATCACCTCGGTCTCGTTGTCGTAGAGGTCGGAGATGATGAGGATGAGTCCGCGGCGCTTGAGGGTCTCGGCGAGGTTGTGGAAGATGTCGGAGACGCTGGTCAGGTTGCCGGGCTGCACGTTCTCGAGTGCCCGCAGGAGGATGTTGAGGTGCACCATGGTGCTGCGCGGGGGGATGTAGTTGCGGATCTCGGTGTCGAAGGTGACCAGTCCCACCGAGTCCTGCTGCCGGACCATGAGGTAGGCCAGTGACGCCGCCAGGTAGCAGCCGTACTCGAACTTCGTGAGTGCCCCGCCCGAACCGTAGCCCATCGACCCCGAGGTGTCCAGGAGGATGGTGCAGCGCAGGTTCGTCTCTTCCTCGAACTGCTTGACGTAGTAGCGGTCGGTGCGTGCGAGTGCCCGCCAGTCGATGTACCGGACGTTGTCGCCCGGGGAATACTCACGGTGCTCGGCGAACTCCACCGAGAACCCGTGGTAGGGACTCTTGTGCAGACCGCTGATGAACCCCTCGACCACCGACCGTGCGGCGAGGTGCATGTTCTTCAGCTTCGCCACCGTCTCGGGCTTGAGATACTGGTAGCCGCCCGACGATTCCGACATCACGACTCCTTGCCCACGAAGAACGAGACCGAGGTGTCGCCCCAGGTGCGTGTGTCGCTCACACGGAAGTCCCGCCACGCCTCCGAAAGGGTCGCCCGACGGTCGTGCTCCAGAACCACCAGTCCCCCCTTCCCCGCCACCCCGTCCCGCCACAGCATCTCCAGCATCGTGCCGAGTTTCGAGCCGGGATCAACCGTTTCCGTCACCCGGTAGGGCGGGTCGATGAAGACGACGTCGAACGGTCCGTCCAGTTCGCGAAGGGGCGCCGGGCTCGCGAGGAGGTCGATCCGGCGCACCGTCACGCGTCCCTCGCAGGCGAGTGTCTCGACGTTCCGGCGGATGACCTCGAGTGCCCGACGGCCCGTTTCGACGAAGGTCGCACGGGCGGCACCCCGGCTGAGTGCTTCGAGACCCAGACTGCCGCTCCCGGCGAAAAGGTCCAGCACCGCCGCATCCGTCACCCGGGCGCCAAGGATGTTGAACAGTGCCTGACGCACCTTGTCGGACGTCGGACGGACCTCTTTTCCGGGAAGCGTCCTGAGCCGTCGACCGCGCCACGTCCCTCCGGTGATGCGCATCCGTCTTCCCTTTGAAACGACGGCCGGCGGCCCGTATCGCCCCCGGCAGGCCCACGGCAGTCGGTCCATTATACACCCGCCCGTGCACTCACGGCAACCGCAAATGCCCGTCGTGCGGCCGTTTCCTTGACCCCGGGGCATTCCGTCCTATAATGCTAAGGACCGTCACGGGGCACAGTCGATGATACGGTTGAACGGCATGA
>DATKVD010000291.1:0-4066 GCA_035530235.1 Planctomycetota bacterium
CCAGGACAACACAATCCCCGGATGCACCTCGTCGACGACACAATGCGTTGGCCGCCGGTGCACACGCTCACCCAGCGACCCAAACTCCGACCGGACCCGCGACGACACGCCTGACCTCCCGCACACCGAAGCATGTGGCCGTCCCCGACACCCGGACGACCCCGCTGGGGTCGCCTCACAGCCTTGAAGGCTCACCCTTCTCGAGGATGTCGGCGATGCGGTCCAGAACCTGGGTTGGGTTTTCAGTCGGCACGTGGGTTTCACGCGGCGGGGGTGTCTGGGCGACGTGCTTGGCGATGTGTTCGTCGGCCGTGTCCTCGCTGTGTCCGTTGGCGGACCCGTCGGCGGTGGCGCAGCCAGAGAGTCACCGCCGCCGCTATCGCGATGAGAAGGCCCGCCAGTACGGCCAGGGCAGAGGGTGAGAGGACGACCACGGTGTGCGTGAGGGACTGCTCGGCCGTTTCCGCCTGAGTGCGGTGGTAGACCACCCGCGTATGCACGCGATAGATACCCGCGCCCAGCGGCGCATCCCATTTGACCTCCACGTCACGGTAGCGGCCGGCCGGCAGCAGTACCGGCTTGCGGCGGATGTCGGCGGGGCCGGCCGTGCCGAAGCCGTCGATGGTGGTCTCGCTGGTGAACTCCAGCGCAGACCGTCCGATGTTGCGGACCCGAACGATGAGGGACGGCTGGCTGGTGAAGGCGAACAGTGGGGGATCGAGGAACGTGGCTTCCAGCCGCCGGTCCCGGGAGCCGGGTAGGTCGATGGTGATGAGGGCGCCGACCTGGTTGACGACTTGCACGGAACCACCGGTCACGGTCGGGGTGATGAGGAAGCCGAGGACGTAGGTGTCGGGGACCAGGGTGGTCGGCACGCTGATGGTGACCTGGACCTCGGTGAAGCTGCCTGCCGCAATGATGGCCGTGGTGGTGCTGAGGGTGATGCGGTCGGCGAAGCGTGGGTCCACGTGTGGGCTCAGGCTGGTGGCACCGTTGTTGCCGAGTGCGACGGTGGCGGGGGTGATCGTGACTGGCAGCGGGCTTGTCCCGTTGTTGCCGATCCGCAGCCAGGTCCGCAGCACCTGTCCCGGTTCAGCGGGCAACGGGTCCGCTGGTGTGGAGACCGTCAGGGCCACCGGCGTGGGGCTGGGATCGGCGCTCGCAGGCAGGGCGAAGACTGTGCAGAGCGCACCCACCACCACCGTAAGGATGATGTAGGTCAGACGGCGAGGCATGATGCGGCTTCCGGTAGTGGGGTCACGACCAGGCCCACAGCAGACAAACAGGCGGAGGGACACTCTCCCTCCGCCTGCCTGGGCGTGCTGGCCTCTTGTTGGTGTCGAAGACGATCGACGGACGCCGGCCGCGGTAGTCGTAGACCTGGTCGACGTCGAATCAGACCAGGTGCTCGGGTGTGCTCGTGTCGACGGGCTTACGCTAGACGACGGCACGGGTCCGGTGACCGTAACACTCGGGGACGGCGTCTGGCAGCGGGCCACGGCTACTGTCGGTGGACGAACGGTGGAGGTTGCCGGTACGGGTGGCTGGACGTCCCTAGGGGTCCTCGAGGCGCGGCTGGTCCCCGTGCACAGTCCGCACGTGCTCGATGCCACCCTCGACCTGGGCGACGGAACGGCTGCTCTCACGTGGCAGACCAGCCCGTTGGGGGCCGTCAGCCTGGCCCGCCGCGCGTTCTGACGAGGGCCTTCTCCTGCAGGGGGCCAGTGCACGACGGATACCCCTAGGGGTTTAGGCTCATACTATGTCCACAGTACTTATCCTCGGGGCCGGCACTGCAGGTACGATGCTCGCGAACAAGCTGGTCAAGGCACTGCCGCCGGATGCCAGGATCACCGTGGTCGACAAGGACGACGACCACGACTACCAGCCTGGATACCTCTTCATCCCCTTCGGGACGTCCACGCCTGATCGTGTCCGCAGATCCCGTAAGGCGCAGCTCTCCCGCAGGGTGGAGCTCGTCACGGACCAGATCGTGTCGGTCGACCCGGACGCGCGCGCGGTGACGCTCAAGGGGCGCACGCTCGCCTACGACTGGCTGATCATCGCCACCGGCACGACGCCGCGTCCCGACATGACCGAGGGACTCACAGACGACCGGATCTGGCGCAAGTCCGCCTTCGACTTCTACACCATGGACGGGGCCAAGGCCCTCGCCAAGGGGTTGAAGGACTTCGAGGGTGGCAAGCTGCTCGTCCACGTCACGGAGATGCCGATCAAGTGCCCGGTGGCCCCGCTGGAGTTCGCGTTCCTGGCCGACGACTACTTCCGCCACCGCAACATGCGACACCTCGTCGACATCACGTACGTGACGCCGCTGGACGGCGCCTTCACCAAGCCCGTCGCCTCGAAGCGACTCGGCGGCCTGCTCAAGGACCGCAGCATCCGGCTGGCCACGGACTTCGCCGTCGAGCGCGTGGATGCGGAGAAGAAGGCGATCGTGGGCTTCGACGGCAGACATCTGCCCTTCGACATGCTCGTGAGCGTGCCCACCAACATGGGAGCCCAGTACGTCATCGACTCGGGCCTCGGCGACGACCTCGGCTTCGTACCGGTCGACACCAGGACTCTGGCCTCAACGACTCATGATCGGCTCTTCGCCGTGGGCGACGCGACCAACATCCCCACCTCGAAGGCTGGTTCGGTCGCGCACTTCGCGGCGGACATCTTTGTCGAGAACTTCGTTCAGGCGTACGCGGGCAAGGCGATGACTCACGCGTTCGACGGCCACGCGAACTGCTTCATCGAGACGGGCCGGCGCAAGGCGATGCTGCTCGACTTCAACTACGACACGGAGCCGCTGACCGGCGTGTTCCCAGCGCCGGTGGTCGGGCCGTTCAGCCTGCTCAAGGAGTCGTACCTGAACCATCTGGGCAAGCTCGCGTTCGAGCCGATCTACTGGCAGGTGCTGCTCCCCGGCCACGAGCTTCCCGTTCCCACGCTGATGTCCATGGCCGGCAAGGTCCCGGCAGAGAAGACGAAGGAGTCCTGACATGCCCAGCAACACCATCGAGGGATACACGTTCACCGTCAATGACGAGGGGTTCTTCACCAACCGCGAGGAGTGGAGCGAGCCGCTGGCCGAGGTCCTCGCCAGTCTGGTCGGGATCGATGAGCTGACCGAGGCCCACTGGACGGCGCTGAGGTTCATACGCGACGACCAGGCCAAGACCGGCGTCACCCCGACGCTTCGTCGGATGCAGATGCAGGGCAAGTACGACGTGAAGCAGCTGTTCACGTTGTTCCCCGGGAAGCCCGCCAAGATGATGTCCTACCTCGCGGGCGTTCCCAAGCCCGTTGGGTGTGTGTGAGGAGTGAGAGCGATGCGTACAGTTCCTGAAGGCTTCATCATCCCCAACTTCGGCCGGACCACCACGGCACCCAGTTCCGACGTGACCACCCAGGCGACGTCATCGGGCAGCGGCTATGCCGGGCCGCGCAAGCTCGTCCTGATCTGCTCCAAGGGCAACCTGGACATGGCGTACCCCGGACTCGTGCTCGCAAACGCTGCGGCCGGCGAAGGCATCGAGACTCACATGTTCTTCACGTTCTGGGGTCTCGACATCGTCAACACAAAGACGAACGCCGACCTCAAGTTCACGATCGTCGGCAACACCGCCATGCACATGCCGGACCTGGGCAAGGTGCGTCCCGGGCTCGAGCACTGGTCGATGCCGCAGTTCATGGGCCGGCTCCCTGGCATGACCGGGGTGTCGACGAAGATGATGAACAAGCAGATGGACGACCTCGGCATCCCCTCGGTCCCGGACTTCCTGGACCTGCTGGAGGCCACTGGGGTGAAGATGTGGGCCTGCCGGATGACCTTCGACATGATGAAGCTGATCGAGGCCGACCTGCACCCCGCGGTCCAGGGTGTCATCAGCGCGACCGACTTCATGGAAATCAGCGAGGGCGGACAGACCCTGTTCATCTGACGCCAACACGACCGTACTACGGCGCTAGGTGCACTGACCCATAACCCACGCTCCATGAACCGCCGGTCTGGCAGACAAGCTAAGCGCGCGGCCGGGGAGAACCCCCGCTTGCT
>DATKVD010000292.1:0-14474 GCA_035530235.1 Planctomycetota bacterium
GCGGCACGTGTGGGCGAGCGGCCAATCGCCGACGGCCGGGGGTGTCTGGCCGTGCCGGCGCCGCTGGAGGAATACTGCAATCCGGAAGACCTGAAGGTGCTTTTCTCGGAAATCCATCGACCGGAGGGGACGTAACGACATGGCACGGCTGGAGGACCGGGACTATACGTATTTCACGACCGTCCGCGGGATGTGCCGGACGTGCCGGCGGATCGTTCCGGCGCGGGTCTTCTTCCGCGAAGGGAAGGTCTGGCAGGAAAGCCTCTGTGAGACCTGCGAGAACACCCCGGCCCTCATCGCGGCCGACAGGGACTGGTACCTGTCCGAGGTCCTGAGGGAGAAGCCCGACCGCTCGCCTCTGCCGTTTGCGAAGCCCCCCGCGAGGGGCTGCCCGCACGACTGCGGCCCCTGCACGTGGCATGCGAGCCCCTGCCACCTCCCGGTGTTCTCCATCACCAATTCCTGCAACCTCAACTGTCCCATCTGCTTCACCTACAACCGTCCCGACCGGGTCTATCACATGTCGGTGGAGGAGATGAGAAGGACGGTCGACTGGGTGGTTGAGTCGTCCGGCCCCGTGGATCTCATCAACGTCACCGGCGGCGAGCCGACGCTGCATCCGAAGCTCCTGGATATCCTCAAGTGCTGTCGCCGAAAGGAGATCGGGCGGATCACGATGAACTCCAACGGACTGCGCCTGGCGGAGGACCTCGACCTCTGCCGGAGGCTGGCCGAGCTGGAGGTCTGCGTCATCCTCTCCTTCAACACGTTCGATGCGGAGGTCAGCCGGGCCATTCACGGACGGGACGTGGTTGCGGCGAAGCTGAAAGCCGTCGAGAACCTCACGCGTGCCGGCGTCCGGATGACGATGCTCAACGTGATGATCCGCGGGCTGAACGAGGACGCCGTCACCGGCATCCTCGATCTGATGCGACACAACGATCTCATCCTCAGCCTCACCGTCCAGACCATGACCTATACCGGACAGGGGGGAGGAAAGTGGCAGCCGCGAGGACACCTGCCGGTGGACGAGGCGACGCGGATCGTCTGCGAGCGGTCCTCGGGTCAGCTGACCCCCGACGATTTTCTCCCCCATCCTTCCGCCCATCCGCTGTGCTATTCGGTGTGCTACCTGATGAAGAGCGGACCAGACTTCCTGCCCTTCCGGCGGTTTGCCGCCCGGGAACGCATCGAACCGATGCTGACGGATTCGTATCTCCTGCGGCTGTCGGCCGACGACGGCTTCTTCCGTGAGGCGATCGACGACCTGTTCGCCCGTGGGGAGAGTGAGCACCTGGGCGTGTTCCGGCGGCTGGTGGACGAGCTGTATCCCGTGGGCGGGGGGCTCACGGATTTCGAGCGTCAGCGGAAGGCGGAGTCGGCCGTTCGCACGGTTTACATCCACACGCACATGGACGAGGACACCTTCGACTGCTCCCGGGCGATGCTCTGTCCGGACCTTGTGCCGACGGAGCCGGGCCGGCTGGTTCCCGCCTGCACATACAACCTCTTCTATCGGATGAAGGACGAGCGGTTCTATGCTGAGTCCCCAGGACAGACAGCTTCTGGCCGAAGATCGTCGTCGGTTTCGTGAGTGGCTCCAGGGCGGTGCCGATCGTCCGCTGACCATGCCGAGACATGACGGGTACGCCCCGCGTCGGGTGCTCTGGCCGACGGTCTTCTCGCGCATCCGTCAGGACCTGCGCTCCGCCGCCGTGCTGCTCATCAACATGCTGCCCGTCTCGCCGCCCAAGGTCTTCCTCTACAGGCTGCTGGGGATGAAGATCGGCCGAAGCGTCTACATCGCTCCGGGGGTGTTGATCGACCCGCTCTACCCGGCACTCATCACGCTCGAGGACTGCTGCTTTCTCGGCGTGGGGTGCAGGCTGCTGACGCATGAGATCACGGCGGGGAACTTCCGTCTCGGACGGATCCGTGTCTGCACGGGGGCGGTTGTGGGCGGGTTCGCGACCGTTCGCTCGGGGGTGACCGTGGGGGCCCGCGCAACCGTCGGATTCAACAGCTTCGTGAACCGGGACGTGCCCGAAGGCACCACGGTCGCCGGCGTGCCGGCCAGACCTTTGACCTCCTCGGAGGAGCCGGAGTGATGGGGTTTGTGGCCAACTACGTCCGGAACCTCGCCTCAGTCGCGGTCGCCCGGGAACCGGTCCGGCCGCTCCTTGTGTCGTTCTACGTGACGCACCGCTGCACCCTCAACTGCGTCTATTGCAGCGACGGAGCAGGTAAGCCGTTCAAGGTGGACCCGGCCGAGGAGCTGAGCACCGCCGAGGCGAAGCGGCTCATCGCCGTCCTGGCCCGGGAGACGGACACGCTCGACGTCACCGGCGGTGAGCCGATGGTCCGCGACGACCTCGAAGCGCTTCTCGCCTTCGCCCGGGAGCAGGGGATGCGGACCGTCCTGAATACGAAAGGCATCGGCCTGCCGGATCGCCCGGAGCTGATGAGACACTGCGACGTGCTGGTGCTCAGTCTCGATGCCGTGGACCCGGGCGCCCTCGCGGAGATCATCGGCGCCGACGAGAACACGGCCGGGCGGGTCGTCGAAGCCGTTCGCTTCGCGATTCGGCACCGTGACACGACGCGCACGAAGGTCGTCCTCAGCGCCGTGGCGATGCCCGGCTATCTCAACGAGACGCGGAGAGTGCTGGACTTCGCGATGGAGCGGAAGGTCGGCTTCCAGCCTTCGCCGTGCATCGACGGCACCGTGATCCGTGCGGGACTGAAATCCAGCGACGAGTACCGTGAACTCGTGAACGAAATGCTTGCGCGCAAGCACGCGGGCGGCACCGTTTTCGGCACCCGCCGATATCTCCAGGGCATCAGGGACGTGGAACCGTTTCGCTGTCATCCGCTCCTGATGCCGACCCTCCGGCCGGACGGCCGACTCTATTACCCGTGCCTCGAATCGGGCCGCGCGTCCGTGAGCGTGCTCGAGGCGGGAAGCTACCGGGCCGCACTCGAAGCCGCAGGCAACGGTCATGACATTCCCCGCTGCCGCAAGCGCTGCCACATCTTCTGTCACATGGGCCTGTCGCTCCTGCAGCGGCACCCCCTGGACGCCCTGGGTGAACTCAAGCACTGGAGACACTGAGCGATGCTTACAGGCGTCAGACGTGAAGCCCACTATCAGTACCGCTCGCTGCGACTGGCCTGGGGGATGCTGCGGAGACGGTTCATCCACTGCAACCTTCAGGTGACCTGGCGGTGCAACTTCTCGTGCCGGATATGCGACTTCTGGAAGACACCCCACGACCCCGCCGACGAGCTGTCGCTGGCGGACGTCCGTCTCATCGGCCGAAAGCTCAACCGGCTGGGATCGCTGATCGTCTCGCTTGCCGGGGGCGAGCCGCTCATCCGCGAGGACCTGTTCGACATCATCCGCATCCTCAACGAAGAGAACCATTTCCCCATCCTCATCACGAACGGCTGGTTCGTGGACGAGACGGTGGCGAAGGACATCCTGCGCGCGGGGCTTCAGGAGATTTCCGTCTCAGTGGACTACGCCGATCCGGAAAAGCACGACGCCCAGCGGGGCCGAAAAGGGGCATGGGACCGTGCGATCCGGGCACTCGACCTGCTCAACCGGCACCGCCCGGACCGCAGGAACCGCGTGCACATGATCAGCGTCCTCATGGACGACAACCTGGAGGAAGTCGAGCCGATGATCCGACTGGCCCGTGACATCGGCGTGACCTACATGGTGAACCTGTACTCGTGGAACCGCGGCACCAAGCCCCGGCGCCTGCCGGACGGCCGCGTGAGCGAGTATCTCCTGGGACTCAAGAGGAAGTACCCCGAATTCATCACGCTCACGAGCTACCTCGAGCGGTTCGACCGGGCCATTGCCCAGGGCGGCATCGGCCGCTGCCAGACCGGCCGTCTGCTGATGAACGTCGACAATTACGGCAACGTGGCCCGGTGCACCGAAACGCTCGACGAGCCGGTCGGCAACCTCCTTACCGACGATGTCTTCGACATCCGCGACAGGCTGCTCGACCTCCAGAGAAGGCACGACTGCAGCCAGTGCTGGACCTCCTGCCGGGGGTTCGCCGAATCCCTGTACATGAAGCCCCGGCTCCGGCAGGTCAAGGAGTTCTGCATTTCGACCAAGAGACACTGATGGCAACGCTGGGGATGACACAGTCGGTTTGTCCGGAGTGTCGTTCGATCGTGCCGGCCAAGGTCGTCACGGAAGACGACGCGGTCCACTTCGTGAAGTTCTGTCCCGAGCACGGGGAACAGCGGTCCTTCGTGAGGCGAGGCGTGCGGGAGTATCTGGCCGCACACCGTTACGTCAAGCCCGCGTGGACCCCGCGCGATTTCGCGGGCGACGCGTCCAGGCCGTGTCCCGAAGGCTGCGGCTTCTGCTCTCGCCACGAACAGCACCTCTGCATGCCCATCGTCGAGATCACCTCGCGGTGCGACCTGTCGTGCCCGGTCTGCATCGTGAATGCGGGCAGGGCGTGGGACATGACCCTCGCGGAGTTCCGGGCGCTCCTGGACGGTCTCATCCGGGCGGAGCGTCAGGTGGACATCCTGAACCTCTCGGGCGGGGAGCCGCTGATCCATCCGGAGATCCTGGCGTTCGCCGACGAGGCGCTCGCCCGGCCCGAGGTCGTGCGTCTCAGCGTTTCGACCAACGGGCGGGAGCTGCTGCGTCGGCCGGAACTGGTGAAGGCACTGCACGACCGCGACGTGTGCGTCTCACTCCAGTGCGACGGGTTCGACGACCGTGCTTACGAGCTGCTGCGGGGTGAGCCGCTGCTCGATGAGAAGCGGCGCATCCTCGAGATGCTCGAGGCCGAGGGGATCTCCACGTCACTCACGCTGACGCTGGCCGGTGGGGTGAACGAAGACCAGGTCCGGCCCATGCTGGACTACCACTTCAGCCATGAGCACGTGGTGAGCCTGATGATTCAGCCGGTCGCGTTCACCGGCCGGGGCGCGGGGCTCATCGGCAGGGCACGTCGGCTGACGATCCCCGACGTGATCCAACTGCTCGGAGAAGCGGGCCATCCCGCCGTGCGCAGCGACGACTTCGTGCCCCTGCCGTGCTCTCACCCGCTCTGTTTCAGTCTGGCGTACTACCTGCAGCTCGAGAACGGGGGGACGGCGTCGCTGAGCCGACTCGTCGACGCGCCGACGCTGTTGGACGGGATGGCCAACCGGACGGTCTTCGGACTGGACCCCGAGGAGTTCGAGCGTCTGCGGGCACTGGTGTATGAACTCTGGTCGGGACCGGCCGGCAGTGCCCCCGACACCGAAGCCGTCATGCAGACGCTCAGCGGCATCCTGCGGGAGATGTCGGGCGGGTGCGGCTGCTTTGATCCCCGAAAGGCGTTTCTGATGGCCGAGCGGCGCGTCAAGTCCGTCTTCATCCACGCCTTCCAGGACGCCGACACGTTCGACCTGGCACGCGCCCGACGCTGCTGCAACGCCTACCCACAGCCCGACGGCTCATTGATGCCCGCGTGCGTTTACAACGTGCTCAAGAGGGGTCGATGAACGAATTCATCCGGAAGTTCGTCCGCAAGTACGGACAGCTCGTCGTCAACTGGGTCGTCTTCCTCGGCATCGGACGGTGGATTGCCGTCAAGGCGTGGGAGTGGCACAAAGCGGGGGAACTGTTCAACTTCGTCGAGTTCACCTTCCTGCTTCACATCGTGGTGCTGCTGGTGCTGGTGGTCATCCGCACGCGCCACCTGGACATCGATCGGAACATCTTCCATCAACTGGTCGCACTGGCGGCGTTCTTCTCCGCACTGGGGTTCGTCGGCCAGAAGACCACAAGCGAGGCATTGATATGGTCCGCGAGAACGGTCACGTTTATCGCACTGGTGCTGGGGATCCTGACACAGCTCAATCTCGGACGAAGCTTCGGCATTCTCATCGCCCGACGGAAGATCAAGACCGACTGGCTCTATGGGGTCATACGTCATCCGATGTACGTCACCGACATTCTTTTCAAGGTCGGCATGATTCTGAAGATGCCCAGCTGGCCGAACGCCGCGGTGTTGGCGTTCGGCGTCGGCTGCTACGTCTACCGTGCGCTCTTGGAGGAGAAGTTCCTCTCGCAGAACGAAGAGTATCGTGAGTACATGAAGCGGGTCAGGTACCGGTTCCTGCCCTGGATTTTCTGAGAGGTGTCGGTGATGCCCATCTGGCCGAGACGGGTGTATCTGGACAACAACGCGACGACGCCGGTGGCTCCGGAGGTCCGGCGGGCGATGGCCGAGTGCCTCAAGAAGAACTTCGGCAACCCGTCGTCACTGCACATCACGGGACGCACCGCCCGGGGGGCCGTGGAACAGGCCCGGATCAAGGTCGCCGCACTTCTGGGGTGTGAGCCGGACAGGCTCACCTTCACCTCCGGCGGGACCGAGGCGAACAACACCGTCATCAAGGGGGTCTTTGCCGCCGCCGGCGGACGCGGGCACATCGTCACCTCGAAAATCGAGCACGACAGCACGCTCGGGGCCTGCAAGCAGGTCGAGGAGCGCGGCGGCCGCGTGACCTACCTTGCCGCACAGTCGGACGGCCGCGTGCGGCCCGAAGACGTCAAGGCCGCCATCACCCCCGACACCCTCCTCATCTCCCTCATGCACGCCAACAACGAAACCGGTGCGGTCCAGCCGGTCGCGGAATTCGCCGAGGCCGCCCGGGAAGCCGGCGTTCCCTTCCACACCGACGCCGTGCAGAGCTACGGAAAGATCGGAACGCCGGTGGACGAGATCGGCTGTGAATTCCTGTCACTCTCGGCCCACAAGATCAACGGTCCCAAGGGGGTCGGCGCGCTCTACTGGCGCGGGAACACACCGTGGACGCCGCAGAACTTCGGCGGGGATCAGGAACTCGGGCTGCGCGGCGGCACCGAAGGCGTCCACCAGATCGTCGGACTCGGGACGGCCGCGGAGCTGGCCGCCGGACGAATGCAGCCGGAGTTCGACCGCCAGCGTGAACTGCGAAAGCGTCTGGTGGACGGCGTGCGAAGACTCTATCCCAAGGTGGAATTCAACGAGGCGGGCGAGCCCCATCAGCTTCCCGGGACGGTCAGTGCGACCTTTCCGGGCATGAGCGGCTTGAGCCTGCTCGCCGGACTCGACTGCTATGAGGTGTGCGTGTCGATCGGCTCGGCCTGCACCGCCGATCGCATCGAGCCGTCACACGTCATCCTCGGGATGGGCAAGGACGAGGCATACGCCTTGTCCACCATCCGCATCTCGATGGGGACAACGACCACCCCCTCGGACGTCAAGTACTTCCTGTGGGCACTGAGCAAAGCCCTCCGAGGGGAGCCCGAAGGGCTGGCCTACATGCCGCCCGAGCATCTCACCCGTGAGCGGATCCTCTCCGACGACACCTTCCTGATCGACCTGCGCATGCGGTACGAGCGGCTCCTCTCACCAGCCATCCCCGGCGCGAAGCTCTGGTCTCCCATCGGCTTCGAGAAACACCTCGGAGAGATCCCCCGGAACAGGGAGGTGATCCTGATGTGTGGCACGGGGATCTACTCCTTCAAGGCGGGGTATCAGCTGGCCAACGCCGGGCATCCGAGGGTCCGCGTTGTCTATGGCGGCTACGCGGCCTGGCGAGCGCTCTATCCCGAACTCCTCGGGGAGCTTCTGCGGGGGTGACGGGCAAGCACCGGCGTGGAGGGAGAGCGAGTTCTCGAAGACCCCGAGCTTGTCGAGGGGCTGGAAACCCCGAGCTCGTCGAGGGGGAGGTGTTCAGTTTGGGGTGGCGAGGAGGAACGCGTCGAAGAAGGGCAACATGACGTGGCAACAAAAGAAAGCGGGCCTGCCCATAAGGCAGGCCCGCAAAGCAAGGCGGATACACACCCAAGTCAAGACTCTGAGGTGGTGCTTCCTGCACGACTACCCGAAGACTGAATCAGCGGGCGAACAGCATACGCCTCTTGTTGGCCAATCGTGCGACGCGTAATGCCGCGACTACTTCCTCACCATGACCACATCGGTCGCGCTGAACGTGCTGCCGTCGGTCAAGGCTCCGCTCAGCGTCAAGGTCGCCTTGCCAAGCTTCAGCCCCAGGTCGGCTATTGCGAACCTGGCCACGATGTCCCCACAGCTGTCGACACCGATACCGATCGGCGCGGCACCCTCCAGGTCAAGCGAGCCGGGTTCAACGGTAGAGGCGGGAATGTTCGTGTGGACCGTGACGGCATCGACCTTGGCAAGGACGATTGTGCTGGGGGACACCATCATGGCCGGATCGTCACCCCCCACCGCACTGTTGCCCACGGCGACCTCAGCAAGTCCGATGCCAAGAAGCCCACACAGCGCCAGAACTCCGAAGAATCTCATTCTCATCGACGGTCTCCCCATAAAAAGTGGTCTTCACGAGAGTAACAGGCAGCCTTCGCCTGTCGTTTAGTACTACCCCATGGCCGCGGTGCGTCAACATGAGACCCCAGATTGCTGAGCTGCAAGCCAAGCATCGGCGGCAGGCCATCCCTAGGTCACAACTGCCTGCTCACCTGCGGCCCCGTACACTGTGGTCTCGTTGAGGAAGCATGCTGTAACACAACTGGGCCCCGTTCCCCAACCGGACCGCTGAAACTCCGCATTCACTCCGTTTAACGTCTCCCGGGCCCTTGTTCCTGCGGTCGATTCAGGTTTTTCGGCAGATTAATCCATCTTGTGAGGATGTCCTTGGCTGCGACCTCGCTCGCTCTCTCTTCGGGCCGAAGGCCCTGAGCTTGTCGAAGGGCGTCATGTACGCGGGATCGTCGATGTGGTGCATGGTGTGTCCTCGAACTCAGGAGCTGCGTCGTTACTGATTACATACGCAGGGCGTGTTCGAGGTGTTCAGCTTGGGGTGGCGAGTGGAACCGGGTGTTGGGCCTTCTCCGCGAGCGCGCATCACCAGGTCCTTTCGTGAGAGGTCCCGTCAGTTGGGCCCTTTGTACATTATTCTGAAGCCGCCTATCTCGAGGCCGGGCAGGGCCTTTTCGAGGGCCTGCATGCCCTCGACGGATACCTCGCTGCCCCGTCCCGACCAGATATCCGATGCCGCCGACAGGTTCAGTCGCTTCAGGGCCTTCAGCCTGGCGAGGTGGGGGACGGCTGCATCCGTGAGGGAGTTGCGGCCCAGATCGAGATCCTCCAGCGCCTGCAGCTTCGCCATGTGCCGGATCCCGGTGCCGGTGGTGAGCTTCGTATTGCACAGATCAAGCTGGCGCAGCGCGGTGAGCTGACCGACGCCCACGAGACCGTCCTCGGTGACGTGCGCGCTTCTCAGGCTCAGCCGCTCCAGCCGCTTCAGCCCGGACAGGTGCGCGAGGCCCGCCCCGGTGATCTGGGTGCTTGCCAGGTTCAGCTCCTGCAGCGCCTCCAGCTTCGCAAGACGCGCGAGACCGGCATCGCTGATCTCCGTGCCGGTCAGGTTGAGCTGCCGCAGCGCGGTCATCCGTTCGACGTGCGCCAGTCCCGCGTCGGTGATGTTCGTGTCGCCCATGGCGAGATGCTGAAGCGCGGGCACACCCGCCAGGCGGGCCAGCCCGGCGTCGGTGACCTTCGTCTGCCAAAGATGGAGAGCCTGCAGCTCGGCAAGGCCGGACAGGTGTTCGAGCCCCGCGTCCGTCACCTCCGTGCCATTCAGGTTCAGCTCCCGAAGATGCCTCAGGCCCGCCAGGTGGGCCAACCCGGCGTCGGTCACGGGAGCAGCCCACAGGTTGAGGTGCTCCATCTCGGGCATGTTCGCGAGGCAGGCGAGTCCCCGACCGGTCACGTCGACGCCGTTCAGGTCGAGCGTCCGCAGCTTCCTGAATTTCGCCAGGTGAGCCATCCCGACGTCTGTCACGTCGGTGCCCCGCAGCCAGAGCACCTGCAGCTCCGGCAACTCCGGCAGGTGCGCGAGTCCATCGTCGTTCACCGGCGAGAAGCCGAGGTCGAGGACGCGCAGCTTCCGCATGCGTCTGAGATGCACGAATCCCGTGCCGGTGATACTCGTCTCAAATAGTCTCAATTCCTGCAGTTGGTCCAGGTCTTTGAGGTGCGCCAGGCTGGCGTCCGTGACGGTGCCTCCCTTCGAGACGAACACACTGAGAACCTGAAGCGTCTTCACCCCGGACAGACGGGCCAGACCTTCATCGCTCATCAGACTTAGTGATGCACTGAGCCGTTTCAGCTTCGGCAGAGCCGGGAGGCGTTCTTTGCCTTCGACGTGTTCCCAGGCGCCGCCGATGTGAAGTTCCTCGAGGCTCTTCAATTGATGGAGAATCCCGAAGCCGCGCGTGGTCACTTCAGAGCCGTACAGGTCCAGTATCCGCAGCCCCTTCAGATGTGTGAGGTGGCTGAGGTCCGCAGTCGTCAGGGGGGCATCCTGCGGGGTATGGACGTGGAGATAGCTCAGCCCCTCCAACCGTCTCAGGCGGAACAGGTCCACGGATGACGCGACGAGCCCCGGGATCTTCTGCGCGTTCACCTCGTCGATGACCTTGCCGAAGTCGAAGTCCTCCTTGGGCCGGGGATCATCATCCGACGAGAATAAGGTGCTCTGGCGCTCGTCATCCCGCCGCCTATGGACGTACCACATGTGACAGGCGGGGATCTGGAGCGGCTTCTCGGCCGGGGTCTCGCCGAGATATTGGTGTTCGCCCCCTTCGTTGGGGATGACGAACACCGTGAAAGGCACAGCGGAGTTGAAGCTCCGGCCTGGGTTCTGCCGACCTTGGGCGTGTCCGGAAGCACCACCAGATGGTCCTTTCTCTTCCCTGCAGCCAAGGTGGGGAGATGCAAGGAAGAGGAGGACCAAGACTGGGATAACGAATTTCCCTCGTGCCATCGCCCGCCTCCACTAGAGCCTCGGTGCGCATTCCAGAAGTATTCTACCGGGCGAAGCAGAGAATTTCCACCGGGTTACGGCCCCACGACCGGCCAGTCACCTGAGCAGTTCGTAAACGGTTCCCTTTGGGGTCCGATTGGAATCGGGCTGTTAACCCCCTCGACAAGCTCGGGGTCTGCGACCCTTCGACAAGCTCATGGTCTGCGACACCTTCGACCCGCTGCGCTTGCTCAGGGCTTGCAGCCTTCGACAAGCTCAGGGTGAGAGTACGAGAGTTCGAAACGGTTCACTTCGGGGTGCGATTGGAACCTCTATGGTTCCCATCGGACCCCGAATGTCTCTCTTCGAAACAGAGAGTACAGGCGAGTTGGCGGGGGGTACGGTTAACGGCCGCCGGGCTGTGCGTCATGGTCATGAGACTCGGACAGGCGTCTCAGCTGATCGGGGTCACCGGCAACGAGGGCCTCCTTCTTTACGCGAGACCATCTCTTGACCTGTGCCTCGCGCCTCCTCGCTTGTGTGAAACTCGCGTGTTCTTCTTGGTGTACGAGAGCAACCGGACGGTCGATCTTCGTGGTTCGGCAGGCGGTTCCGTCGAGGTGTGCTGCGAGTCGGGACTTGAGGTCTGTCGTGGCACCGGGGTAGAGCCTCCCGGACTTGAGCCGCAGAATGTAGAAACACGCGGGTATGGGCTGTTTCCTTGGGTCGGGGCCCGTTCGACGCGCTCACTTCGCTCACTTGCTCAGGGCCATTCGCCGCACTCCCGGCCGAAGGCCATGAGCAAGCAAAGGGCCTCGACTCAGTCGAGGCCCTTTGCGCGTCGAATGGCTCCCCAAAGGTAACCCTCTTGGTAACCACTCTCTGTTCTCTTTGAGCGCCTAACCCTTGTTACGCGCCTTCTCGGCAAGACAAGCGTAGAGTGTGAGCCACTTGCTGGGCCGCCTGCGTGGAGTGTGAGAAACATGGGGCCATACGACCGATCTCTCGAGTGGCAGCCGGCTATCCTCATCCCGCTTGGATGCAAGAAGCGACCAAGCCTCTTTCATCTCATGGCGGTTGCCGTACCCGAGGAGGGCCAGAGCGTAGACCGCCTCGACAAGGCCCGACGTGTAGGTGAACGGGAACGACAGGTCGAGCGTCTTGTCCAGCACCGGCGTCCTGAGGTCGTCCGTGCGGAAGAGGACGTGACGCCTCAGGAAGTAGTCCGCAAGAGGCTTCGTTTGCTCGCTTCTGCGCAGGTGCTTATCCTCGGCGAACGCCAGTAGTGCCGCGATGGAGCCCTTGATGCAGCTCTTGTGCGGCGAGGCGTTCGCCTTCCGCCTCGGGCGGATGTCGCAATGGAACCCACCGTCATGGCGGGCGGAGCGCTTCAGAAGTCTCCGCAGCAGCACGGTGTGCGAGTCGAGGCCGAACCCTAGCCTGTTCAGCGTCCGGAGGATCAGCCCGTTATAGCATGAATAGTGTCTGTTGAAGTCGCCGTCTTCACTTTGCAGGGAGAACAGGTGGCGTACAGCCCGCGTCACCCTCTCGTCGGTTCTGTCGAGGCCAAGTTCCGCCGCCCAACCCAGGCTCGTCATGACAAAGAACAGATAGCGGCTGCGCTTGTGGCGGTAGGCGTAGTTCCAGGAGCCGTCCGGGAGCATCGCGGTGAACAGACGAGTCACCGCAGGGCTTCCAGGAATCGCCGCCTTCGCTTCCCTGAACTCACGATCCTTCGGCCCGCGATTCAGAAGCTCCGACAGTGTCCGATACCTCACAGATATATCAATGGGCTCGAGCAGCCATTCAAGAATATCAGGTTTCGTGTCCATGGAGTGCAGGTACTCCAATGTCTGACCGCAGTCTTCTCATCCGACGATGGCCCATTCGGCTCACGCGTGGGGCGGCGCCCGGCGGTAACCGCTATAGATATCCAAGTGCTGAACTAGGGGCAAGAAAAAAGCCCGGGATGTCCCGGGCTTTAGCTGGTGGCTCCCCGAACGGAACGGCTTTCGGAGACACTCTCGCCTGGATTCCTGCCGCTTCACATCCGGTTAGCAGGATGTGCGTCAGCCTCACGCTAGTCTCGGCCTGTGACGGAATCAGCGGGAGTAGACGGATATGTGCCTGCGGCTCGATGCCGTGAACGGCTCCCATAGCCAGCCTGCCCAGCGATGCTGCAACCGAAGGCCCGCGATTCGCGCCATGAGGTCCAGCTCACTTGGCCAGGCATAGCGGGTGACCACCGGAAACAGCCGCACGCCTTCAGGGGTCAGGACGACATGGTTCTCGTCGAGCGTCCGCGTGACAGGGTCGTAGCGGGCGACGTCAAGCCGCACCTCATTGACCTCCACGCCCTCCGCGCGGACGTATTGATCGCCCGGCAAGCCCATGAACTCCGACGGCAGCCCGGCTTCGACGACGAAGACGCCATCGTCCGTCAGATGCTTCGCCACGTTCTCAAAACAACGCACCTGGTCGTCCTGGGTGAGCAGGTTGAAGAGCGTGTTGAAGATCAGGTAAATCAGCCTGTAGTTCCCATCAACAGGCACGTCCGCCATGTTGCCCACCGTGACCGCGAGGCGGTCCCCACCGGGCTTCCGGCGCATCTGAGCGACCATCGCGGGCGACAGTTCGATGCCGTCGACCCGAATGCCGCGCCCGGACAGCGGCAGCGCGATCCGGCCGGTGCCGATGGCGAGCTCGAGAGCCGGGCCGCCCCGCGCGATCTCCGCAAGGAAGGCGACGGTTTCGGCCTCGTCTCCGCGGGGATGATCATCGTATGACGCCGCGGACGCCTCGCCGAAGCTGAGCAAAGGATCGTAGTTCCGCATAACGGGTCCGGTACTCCCCGAAAGATACCCCTCTGACAACCCCTGCCGACAATGTTCAGGATTCTACCCGCGTCGGGCGTCCGGGCAAGGAGATTCCCAGCTTCGGACAGCCTCGGCAGAACCTTCCGGATAACACCAGAGCTCGCACCCGTGGGTTCGGAAATCGGAGCAACGTCCGTTGGCAGACCGCTGGTGATTCCTCCTGAGCAACCCGTACATAGAATGGGCGGGGTCCGCGAAGACCCCGCCCTTTGCATTCTCCCCGAGCTGGACTCGAACCAGCAACCTAGCGGTTAATCCCGACCTGTCGGGACTCGCTCTAGCGTCTCAGCAATTCGCGACGGATCCAGGCGGCGGATTTCATGCGCTTGATGGATTTCTCCCGGTCTATCGCGGATGCACGCGTTTGGTGTTCTTCGCTCCACACGAGTGTCCAGGGGCCGTTCTTGTGGGTGTACTTGGTGCCGATCTTCTCGGGGGCGTTGTGCTCGGCGAGTCGGCGGGGGAGGTCGTCGGTGTGGCCGACGTAGAAACGTCCTTCGGGGTTCTCGAGGACGTAGACCCAGAACACGGGTTTCTCCCATCGTGCGAGGCAATGAAAAAGGGGTGCGTCAAGACGCACCCCTGGAGTGAGTGGCTCCCCGAGCCGAACGGCTTTCGAGGGTAGGGCAGTTTCCTGATGCGCTAACGCAATACATCTGAGGTACGGCTCACCACAAACCATGAAGGGAAAGGAATGCCTCAGCAGGAGCCGGTCAAGAGGGCAATCTGTATTCGTAGGATGTACCGGCGAATTCCTGTGGTGTCATTGTGGAGAGCTGGCTGACGACACGCTGC
>DATKVD010000293.1:0-4171 GCA_035530235.1 Planctomycetota bacterium
CCCCGACAGCACGCCCTTGGTGGTGACGAACGGGAGGAAGATGGTGTCGAGGAGTTCCTGCGGCATGCCGGTGCCGGTGTCGGAGATGCGGACAACCGCGTCTTCTCCTTCCACGTGACAGGTGACGTGGAGTCGGCCGCCCTGGGGCATCGCGTGCAGTGCGTTCCGGACGAGGTGCGTGAACACCTCGACCATGTGGACGTTGTCGAGCATCAACTCGGGGACGGTCCCGTAGTCCCGGGTGACCTCGACGCCCGCCTGGATGAGTTCCTCGTCGAGCATCTGGAGGGTGTGTTCGAGGATGTTGACGGGACTGACGGGTCGTCGGCGCATGGGCCGGCGACCGGCGTAGCTCAGAAGCGACTCGGTGATTCGGCTGCCTTCCTGACAGGTCTGCACGATGGTGCGGAGTCTCTGGAAGACCTCGGGGTCGAGGTCCTCCTCGCCGGCGTCCTCGGCACAGGCCATCATGCGTGCGAGGAGGTTGTTGAACTGGTGGGCGACGCCTTCGCAGAGCGTGCCGGCCGTCGCGGCCTTGGCTTCCTGGAAGCGTCGTCGGTCACGGAGCGCCAGGGCCGACACGTCCTCGACGAACGAGCAGACGAGAAGCTCCTCGCCGCTCTCGACACGCTGGAAGCGGACTTCCACCGGGAGTTCGGTGCCGTCGTTCTTCCTGAGGGTGAACCCGGCGCGGGTCAGTGCGCCCTCGAGGACGTTGCGGAACTCGGTGTCGAACCGCGCACGCTCCCGCTCGACCACCATCTCGGCCTGCGACCGACCCACCAGCTCGTCACGCTCACGACCGGTCAGCTCGCCCGCTTTCCGGTTCACGTCGATCACGACGCCTTCGGGGTTGGCGATGAGCAGTGCGACGTCCATGCCGTCGATCATGCTGCGGTAGCGGTCGAGACGGGAGACGGTCTCGCGCTGGGCGGCGGCGGTCCGTGCGAGCTGCTCTTCCAGTTCGGCGATGCGACGCTTGAGGTCTTCGTGCGTGGGTTCGCTCATGACGCTCTCAGGCTAACGTTCCGTGGACGACAAGTCAAGCCCCGCCCCCCGGGCGACCCGTCGGCCCAAGCGGTCTCACGTGAGTTCTTCAAGGTCCGCGCGTGGTGGGGCTCCCGTCCCACCACGCGAGGCCCGGCAAACAGGCGGCGCACGCAGGAGCCCCGCCGCCCATACACCCTCAAAGACTGTTTCATGACCCGTGTCCCGCGGCTTGCTTGCAGGTGCCTTCTGCGTCAAGATGTGCCACGGCTGGCTTGTCCAGCCGTGTCTGCGCCCTGGCCTGAAAGCACGGCTTGCAAGCAAGCCGTGGCACCCCCAAGAAGCCCTGTGATGGACCGTTCACCCGGCGCGGAAGATCTCCCCCAGTCGTCGGCCGAGGAACCGTCCGGCGGCCAACAGTCCCGCCGACAGCACCACCATCCCGAGGACGCCCATGGCACTGGCGAGGTAGGGACCGTCCTCGATCCGGCCGAACAGCTTGTACAGCACCCGTGAGATGGGATAAAGACGCGGCTCCTGCACCAGCACCAGTGACTGACTGACCTCGAACATGCTGAAGACGAAGGTGAGGATGGCCCCGGCGGCGAGGTTCGCCAGGACCAGCGGGATGGTGATGCGCCGGAGCGTCACGAACGGTCGTGCGCCCAGGTTCGTGCTCGCCTCTTCGAGGGAGCGTGAGACGTGCTGGAACCCGGCGACCGCCGAGCGAACCATGTACGGCAGCCGTCGGACGATGTAACTGATCACCAGCAGCGGAACCGGGTTCGCCATCGGGTTCAGCCAGCCCCGGCCGAAGCACGCCAGGTAACCGAACGCCAGGACGATGCCCGGGAGTGCGAGGGGCACCATCACCGTCGTGTCGAGTGCGGTCTTGCCCGGGAACGTCTCGCGCGTCAGCAGGTACGCGATGAGCACCCCCACCACCACCGCGGCCAGGGTCGCCAGACTGCTGTAGACGAGACTGTTCACCAGGCCCCGGAGCGCCACGGGGTGCGTGGCGATGGTGGCGTAGTGCTCGAAGGTGAGTTCCGTCGGCAGGACGGTCCCCTGCCAGCTTCCGGGCGTCGCGAGGCTGCTGAGCACCACGGCGATGTGCGGGATGACCGCGACGAAGGTGAGTGCGAGGATGAGCGTGAGGATGAGCGCGCCGCCCCACCGCGTGGCACGTCGCGCCGTGGCGGCCGTGCGGCCCTTCGTCGCCACGCTCCGCAGACGTCCGCGCACGAACGTCCGTGCCGCCACGAACACCGCAACCGTCACCATCAGCACCATCACCACCAGTGCGAAACCCATCGGGTTGCGGTTCACGTCCGAGACCATCTCGAAGATCTGGATGGGCACCACCTGACGGAACCGCAGGATCAGCGGCGTCCCCAGGTCGGTGAACGCCCAGATGAAGACGATCGACGCCCCGGCGAAATACCCCGGTAGCATCAGCGGGAAGGTGATGCGTCGGAAGACGTTCCAGCGCGACGCCCCCAGGTTCTCCGCCGCTTCCTCGCACGAGCGGTCCACCGAGGCCAGGCTCGCCGCAACGTTCAGGTACATAATGGGATAGAGGTGCAGTGTCTCCAGAACCACCACCCCCCAGAACCCCGAGGCCCCCAGCCACTCCACCCCGGGCATCTGCCACGGACCGCTCATCAGCCCCACTTCACTCAGGACCCACGTGACGCCCCAGAACACCTTCCCCAGCAGCACGTTGACGCTGCCCATCCGGGCGAACATCTGCTTCATCCCGATGGCCCCGACGAACGGCGGCAGCACCATCGGCAGCATCACCAGGGCACTGACCCACCGCTTGCCGGGGAAGTCGCGTCTGACCGTCACCATCGCCAGGGGCAGCGCGACCGCCGTCGTCAGCACCGTCACCGTGACGCCCAGCATCAGCGAGTTGACGATCGCGCCCACGAGGATGGGGTTCTTGAACGTCTCCGCGAAGAACGTCGACGTCCACCGCCCGTCCCACACCACCGCCCCCTTCAGGACGTACAGGATGGGATAGAGGAGAAACAGGAAGAAGAACGCCGCGAGTGCGGTGAGCGACACCACGACGAAGATGATCCGTTTCGCGGACATCTCACTGCTCCTGCGCAACGCCCCTCCCCCTGAGAGGGAGCGGGAGAATCAGTCTTCCGTCGGAAAGACGACCGCCTCGTCGGCGTCGAAGGCGAGACGGAGTTCGGTGCCGTCGGAAGCCGTCGGGGCCCCCGTCCCGAGCACGGTCGCCAGGAGTTCCGTGTGTCCGGCACGCAGCTGGTACTGCACCATCTCGCCGAGGTACATCCGGGAGACGACCTGTGCGGTGAAAGCATTCTCCTCCTGGGACGAGGCCGGGCGCAGGAGTTCCGGACGTATCGTGATGACGGCGTCGTCGCCGGCGGCCATCGGCTGCGGTCCGGGTCGTCCGCTGAGCGTTCCGAGCGCCGTTTCCACGAAGACCTTCCCGTCACTTATGCCGCGGACGGTGCCGGTCACACTGTTGCAGTTGCCGATGAACCGTGCGCAGAAGAGGTCCGCCGGGCGCGTGTAGACCTCCTCGGGCGTTCCCACCTGGACGATGGCGCCCTCGTGCATGAGTGCGATGTGGTCGGCCATGCTGAGGGCTTCCTTCTGGTCGTGGGTGACGTAGACGGCGGTTCGCGGGGAGCGTCGGTGGATGCGTCGGATCTCGGCGCGCATCTCGAGCCGGAGCTTCGCGTCGAGGTTGGAGAGCGGTTCGTCGAGCAGCACCACGTCCGGCTCCACCACCAGCGCGCGCGCCAGCGCCACGCGCTGCTGCTGGCCGCCCGACAGCTCCGACGGATACCTCCGGTCGTACCCGGTCATCTGGACCAGGGAGAGGATCTCGTGCACCCGCCGGTCCCTCTCGACGTGCGGCACCTGACGTATGTCCAGTCCGTATCGCACGTTGCGGAAGACCGTCATGTGCGGCCAGAGCGCGTAGTTCTGAAACACCATGCCGGTGTTGCGCCGGTGAGCGGGCACGCCCTCCATGCGCCGATCCCCGAAGCGGATCGTCCCGCCGTCCGCCTCCAGGAACCCCGCCACCAGTCGAAGCAGCGTCGTCTTCCCGCACCCCGACGGCCCCAGGAGAAAGAAGAGTTCCCCGGGGGGCACGGTGAGCGTCACGTCGTCGACGGCGGTGACCTCACCGAAGCGC
>DATKVD010000294.1:0-4494 GCA_035530235.1 Planctomycetota bacterium
CGACGACGGGGTCTCGAGGATGAGCGTCTTATCGTCCGATTTCCCGCCGGCGTGCTGATCGAGGATGCGCGAAGCGTTCCGCACGTCCGGACCCAGACGACCGAGCACCATGACCCGCACGGTCGCTTCCTCGATGGCCCGGTGGCTCCGACGGGACGTGTCGGCCACCGACACCATGAACCAGCTCACCAGAGACATGAAGATGAAGAGGACCGCGAACCAGACCAACATCTCGGCCAGGGTGTAGCCGCGTGTGACGTGTCTCATCGGTCCACCCCCGCGAACTTGAGCTTCGTGGCCCTCACGACCGTCTCGGCGGTGAGGGCGGCCTCGCGTCTCCGGCGTGACCGCCAGTGGACGGTGACGGTGACGCGGTGGAGTCCCGGGTGGGCGTCCCACGGCCGGGTCCCCACGATGCAGGTCTCGTCCGGCAGTGCGTCTTCCGGGGCGGGAGGCGGCAGTGTCACGTCGCCGCCGTCGGTGAGTTCAACGATGCCCCGGCGAACCTCTGCGAGCGTGCGTTCGAGTCGGCAGGCGGCCCGTGTGCGTTCCATCTCGAGGGCGGTCGTCTCGGCGGCCTGCTGGAGCCCCACGAGCAGCAGCGCCAGCACCCCGCAGAAGATGCTCAGTGCGACGGTGATCTCCACCAGCAGGAACCCGCCCGGACGACGTCTCATGACGACCCTCCCATCACGTGCAGCATGATGGCCGCAAGCGTCCGGAAGACGCCGATGCCCAGCACCGCCACGGTGCCCCCCGTGGCCACCACCGCCGCCGGAACGGCGATGAGGGAAATCCACGTGACCACCCGCTCACACGCGTCGGTCGAACTCGATGCGATCTCGTCGAGTGCCGGGAGCATGTTCCCGCCGGTCTCGCCCATTTCCATGAGGTGGATGAACCGTGCGGGAAAGAGTCCGCAGCGCCCCGCGGCCGACGACAGGGACTTTCCCTCCTCCACACCCGCCCGCATCCGCTCCAGCCTGCTCCTGACCGCCCCGTTCACCACCACCTGGCAGGCCTGACGCAGGGCCTCCCTCAGCGGCACACCCCCGCGCAGCTGGATCGCCAGGGACTGCGCGAAGAGACGGATGCCGGCGTACCTTTCGTACCGTCGTGACGGCGGGAGCCACCACTTGAGGGTGTCGGCGATCCCCAGTGCCCCCTCACGACGCACCAGTGTCGACGACGGTATGGCCAGGATGACGATCATGACCGTCAGTGCGAACACCAGCGGGATGAGCACCCGCCAGATCAGGAGCAGTGGATCGGGAGCGAAGGCAAACCCGGTCCCGAATTCCGCGGCGATCTCGCGGAACCTCGGGACGACCAGACTGGAAACGAGGTATCCCGCCGACCCCGCCAGCCAGAAGAGCACCAGGGGATACGTGGCGACCGCGAAAAGCCTCGAGCGGTGACTGAAGGTGCGTCGGTCGTGACGGCGCAGCACCTGGAAGACGTCGGCAAGGTTCCCGGCCGACTCCCCGGCGTGGACCAGGTCGACGTAGTCGTCGGGCATCACCCTGGGGTGACGGACCAGCGCCGACGAGAGCGACATCCCCCCTTCCATCTGGGCACTGATGTCCTTGAGGGCGTCGGAGAACCTCCCGCGCATCGTCCGTCCCAGGGCGTGGAGGGCCCCGGCCAGCGGGTACCCGCGTGACGTCACCGAGGCAAGGTAGCTGATGAGCACGGCGAGGTTCCGTTCCCGACGTGTCCACAGGATGTGCAGCACCACCAGCACCGTGATGGGCCCACCGACCATCACGAAGGCGATGACGAACATCATGGCAAATGACGGCAGCACCGGTAACTCCCCCACAGGAACCCCATCGCGGCCTCAGAAGCCCCCCATCATCGACCCGGCCCCGCTCATGAGACGCACCAGTCCCAGCACGACCGGCAGCACCGCCGCCGCCACGAACACCCCGACGAAGATCACCATGAACGCCGGGAGGGTCTGCATGATGAAAAGACTGCGTCGCTCGGCCTCCTCACGGTAGAACTCGCTCGTGTCGTAGAGTCCCTGGGGGAGGTCCCCGCGGTTCTCGGCGACCGACACCGTCCAGACGAGCGCCCAGGGGAAGACGCCCTGTTTGGCGAGTGCCTGTGAGAGCGGCTCACCGGCCTGGAGTTCGTCGGCCACACGGTCCAGGGCCCTCACCAGGGCACGGTCGGGGAGGACCTCACGCACCACCCGTATCGCCTCGCGCATGGGGACCCCGCCGCGCAGCAGCACCGAGAGCGTCCGGCAGAAGAGGAACGCCCGCTGTGCCCTCAGCACGGGACCGTAGAACGGCAGCCTTGCCGCGATGCCCGACATCATCCGCCGGGTGCCCGGTGCCACACACATCACCAGCAGCGCCAGCAGCGCCCCCACCACCAGACACAGACCCACCGCTGCGGCATACCACGAGCCCGTTGCCGCCGTGAACCCCGGTGAGCCCCCTGTTACGAACTCCACGCCCCTGAAGTCGTGCAGCAGTTTGTCCAGTCCGGGCAGCACCGCAACCAGTAGGTAGGCAAGAAGTCCGGCCGCCGCACAGAGCACGAGGATCGGGTACGCCGCCGCCGTGACCACCTTCCGTCGAAGACCCGCGGCGGAGGTCACCACGTGACTGACCATTTCCATGACGCCCTGGAGGTTGCCGCTGGCCGCGGCGGCGTCGGCCATCGCCGCGTAGAGCGGCGGGAACTGTCCACTGTACCGTGACAGGGCGTCGGCAAAGGATTCCCCGGCGGCCAGGTCGGCCGCCAGGGCCTCCACGGTTGCCTTGAGTCGTCCGCGTCGGAGGTCCCGGCTCAACGCCCGGAGTGCCGGGACGAGCGGCGCCCCGGCCCGTGCGGCGGTCAGGATCTGCCGGTTGAAGAGATCGAGGTCCTCCGCCGAGAGGCGGCCCCCCTTCCCTGTCGACGTTTCATCGGTCATCGGCGTCGTCCTTGATCCTCAGGGGTCCGAGCACACGATTGAGTTCACTGACGGGTGTCTTCCCCGCGTCGACCAGTTCGATGCCGGCCTCGAGCAGTGTGTGCATCCGTTCGCTTTCGAGTTGTGCGGCCAGGGTGTCGCTGTCGGCCGATGCGAGGATGCACTTCTTGAGTTCGCCGCCGAGTTCGGTGAACTCGACGACGGGAAGCCGTCCACTGAAGCCCGTTCCGCCGCACGTGTCGCAGCTCCCCGGTTCGAACGTGCCGGTGCGGAACTCCCGGCCGGACGTCCTGACCGACACTTCCGGTCCTTCACGTCGACAGCGCTCGCACAATCGTCTCACCAGTCGCATCGCCAGCACCGCCTTCAGTGAACTGGTGACGACGTAGGGCTCCAGGCCCATCTCCAGGAGTCTCGCGATGACCGTCGCCACGTTCCCGCCGTGCAGTGTGCTGAGGACGAGGTGACCGGTGAGCCCGGCCTGCATGACGATCTCCGCGGTCTCACGGTCGCGGATTTCCCCCACCATGACGACCTCCGGGTCCTGCCTGAGGAGCGAGCGGAGCGCGGTGGCGTAGGTGAGACCGGCGGCGGGGTTCACCTGTGTCTGCGTGACGCCGGTGAGGATCGATTCGACCGGGTCCTCGATGGTGATGACGTGGACGTGATGGGTGCCGCGGCCGACGAGTTGTCTGACGGCGGCGTAGAGCGTGGTGGTCTTGCCGGAACCGGCGGGACCGGTCAAGAGCACGACGCCCGAGGTGCCGGAGATCGCGTGCCGCAGTCCTTCCAGGGCGCCGGTCGGGAAGCCCAGGCTCTCGAGTTCGAACGCCGCACGGTCCTGATCGAAGAAGCGCACCACCACGCGTTCGCCGTGGATGGTCGGGAAGGTGCTGACGCGAAGGTCCCCCATCCCGTCGGCGTCCTCGGCGCGCAGACGACCCTCCTGCGGGACGTCGTGACGATAGGTCAACAGGTCGGCGAGGAACTTCAGCCGGGCGACCACCGGCCGGACGAGGTCGGCCGACAGGGTCTCCACCTCCTGGAGCACCCCGTCCAGACGCATCCTCACGGTCAGTCCGTCCGCCGTCGGTTCCAGGTGCATGTCACTGGCACCGCGCGTGCGCGCCAGACGCACCAGACGGTCCACCTCGGCGATCACCCGGTGCGTCCCGGTCCGGTTGTCCTTCTTCGAGCCGCCCATGAGAACCCCGCTATTCCCCGGCGCGCTGTGAAATCAGTCGCATGATCTGACAGTGCAGGAGCACCGTGAAGAACCCCACCACCAGGAACATCATGACCATGCTGCCGATCATGCCCCCGAACGAGAACGCGAACAGCAGTCCCGCGATCATGTTTCCCACGTAGAAGATGCCGAGTGCCGCGAGCAGTCCCACCCATTTCAAGAGCAGCGACATGTACGCCGCCAGGTGCACAAGAAAGATCCCCTCGAGTATGAAGAGCCATCCCCACGGCTCGGAGAGGATATTCCCCGCGGCCTCGGCGAAAACCTCCGGCGCCAGGACCGCCCCGATGACGAAGAAGACGGCATACGGCACGATCGC
>DATKVD010000295.1:0-9852 GCA_035530235.1 Planctomycetota bacterium
GCCCCGGACGTAGGTGAGATACTCACAGACGCCGGGCGCCGTCTCGAGATGTCCCTCATCGACCATGTCTCTCAGTGCCTTCCGGACGAACCAGGTGACGCCCCGGTGGTCGGGGTGTTTGTCGCGCACGTGATGCGTGAAGACGTGCGTCGGGGCAATCGCCCGGAGGACGTCGCTCAGAAGCGTGAGCAGTGCCTCGCCGTTGAACGGCAGCCGGGGTCCGTAGGAATCCTTCTCGGAATGGTTGGAGCAGAGCCACGGACAGAAGTAGGGCTCGGCGCGGCTGGTGCGATGGCCGTGGCGGAGCTTCGCGATGCCGCCGTCGGGGAAACCGAGGAAGAAGACACTTTCGCGTTTGACACCGAGCTTCCTGAGTCCCCGGACCTGCTCCGCCTTCCGCACGCGGGCGGTCTTCCGGCCGTCCGGGATGCCGGGCTTTCCGAAGAGTGCGGCGCCGTCGGTGCCGGCGAGGACCGTCACCGTCGCACGCGCCGCAAGGGCACGCAGCATCACGCCCCCGCACGCCCGCACCGCGTCGTCCGGATGCGCCCCGACGACCACCACCGAGGACGTCGGACCGAACGTGATGGATGATCCGGGTTCTGTCTTCACGCTGAAGTGCTCCGGAGCGGTGCGGGAGCGCAGGGCTCGGTGATGGACGCGGCATCGTGCGCGTGTCTTCACCACTTTGTGCGGAAGGCGACGCCGGGCTTCCTGCCGTAGGTGATGGTGACCTCGCGGCCGCCCGAGGTGACCGACATCCGTGCGGCTTCGATGACCAGCTCGTTGTAGCTCGAGTTGGCGGGCGTCGCGATGATCCCCTCGGCGTCGATCGCCTTCAGCATCTTCTGCCGGGCCTTGAGTGCCTTCTCGCCGGTCAGCGCCCCCGTCTCCGTCTCGATGCGCACCGCCGTCAGCAGCGTGTGCTCGACCGAGCGGTGACCGTAGCCCACCGGCGTGAGTCCCGTGCCGCCCTTATCGACCAGGCGGAAGTAGTCGGGGTTGGTCTCGTTGTAGAGCTTGCCGTCGCCGTCGGCATAGGAATGCCTGACGCCTCGGAAGGCGTCGGAGTGATCGATGAGCGCCCCGCGCTCGTCCCCCTGACACCAGAGCAGCATCCCCTGCGAGTTCCCGCCCGGGGCCTCGTTCGGATACGCGATCGCGTTCTGGACGTTCAGACACCCGCCGTTCTCCCAGATCACCCGGCCGTCGGTCCACAGGTACCCCTCGTTCCCGTTGGGGTACTTGTCCACGATGCCGTAGACCGACACGGAAACCGGTTTCAGTCCGGTGATGAACGCGACGAGGTCCACGTAGTGACAGCCGACGTAGGTGAAGAAGTCGGAGTTCTCGCAGGTGCACCAGTTCTGGAAGTTGCTGTTGCGGTAGTACCAGGGCTCCATGAGGCGTGCCTGTCCGAGCCGGAGCTGTCCGAACGCCCCGGCACGGTAGCGTCCGCGGGCGATGAGGTTCCGGTCGTCGAAGCGCTTGTGGTAATCGATGCCGATGAGGAGCCCACGGTCATACGCCAGCTTCTCGATCTCGATGGCCTGGTCGTACTTGAGCACCACGGGCTTCACACAGCAGATGTGCTGGTGGTGTTCGAGCGCCACCTTGAGGACCTCATAATGCATCTGGTCGGGGACGGCGACGACCACCAGGTTTCGGGGCGGCATCGCCGCCAGCACCTCCTTGTAGAGGTCCGGGAACTTCTCGTCGAGGTCGGTGGTGCGGAAATCGGGGTCGGCCTTGAACGTCCGGTCGGGGAACGCCTCGAGGATCATCGGGCTCTCGGCGAGTGCCTTGAGCGGGCGGGCGTTCAGCGCGCACACGCTGATCTCGCCCACCACGCCTTCACGCTGAAGGTGGCAGCACGTGGGCAGGAGCTGATCGTGCGTGATCATCCCGCCGCCGACGATGGTGAGTTGGGGTTTCTGCATCGCTCGGATTCCTCCGTGAATGGCGCCGCCTGTGCGCTTCGGCACGACACGCGAGCCCGAAGGTTAGCAGATAAGGTCGCAGATTGCAAGCAAAAGGGCGGAGGCCGGGAGAGGGGCGCCTGGCCGGAAAGTCCTTGCAATCCAGCCCCAGCCATTGCTAGTCTCATGCTCCAATGCACCTTCAGCCGGGCCTCCCGGCCTAGGGAGAAGACCGAATGAAAGTGACGTCGTTGCCCTACGAACTGGTCGATTTCCGTGAGGGACGGTTCGTCGAGGAGTGGATTGCGTTTGCGAAGAAGGTCCGACTCGACGGACTGGAACTCCTCATCGATTCCGGGGCGGAACCCGGGCAGATTGACCGGCTGAGGGCGCTCGTCGCGAAGTCGGGACTCGAGGTCTCGATGCTCACCTCGAACCAGGCCCTCGTCTGGCCCATCTGGAGCTGGAAGCGGCTCAGGACCAGTGCCGACGAGACGGTGGAGCGAATCCGTGCGGACATCGTGCTTGCGAAATCGTTCGGGACGAAGCTGCTGCGTCTGCGTCCGGCGCCCGGGTGGGACGAATCCCAGCGCGAGGTCTCCTACGCGTGCGTCCTCGACCGGGCCGTCGAGGTCGCCTCACGCGCCGCCGAAATCGCTCAGCAGGAGGACGTTATGCTCGTCCTGGAAAACCACCCGCTCGACGTCTCGGTGAAGAAAAGCTTCTTCGACGACCTCTTCGTCCGCGTCGACGCCCCGCATGTCGGCATCAACCTCGACGTCGAGAACGCCTCGCGTCTCGACGGACAGGGCGTGTGGGATTTCCTCGAGGACCCGCTCATCCGTCCACGCATCGGGTACGTCCACGTGCGGAACTTCCGCGCGACGCCGGACGGCTGGCGCGAATACGGTCTCGCCGACGGCGACCTCGACGTCGCGGCGATCCTCCGTGAACTCAGGACGTCCGGATACGACGGCTGGCTCTCGTTCGAGTACTCGGGCGACGCACTCGACGTCATTGCGGCGTCCGTGCAGTACATCCGGGAGGCGTGGGGTGGTTAAGTACGGGATCATCGGCTGCGGGAGCGCGTTCGCCCAGAACCACCTCGAACCCATGAAGCAGATCGCGGGGCTCCACATCGCCGCACTCGCCGACACTGACGCCGGACGCCTCGATGAACTCTCCAAGTCCCTTGGTGTCCGGGACGTCTACACCGATTACAGGGAGATGCTCGCCCGGGCTGGAATCGACGCCGTGCTGATTGCACTGCCACCGACCCTGAACCGCGACGCCGCCGCCCAAGCCGCCCGCGCCGGCAGACACATCCTGCTCGAAAAACCCATCGCCACCACGCTCGAAGCCGCCCGCGACGTCATCGACACCTGTGCCGCACACCGCGTCAAGCTCTGCATCGGCCACCAGCGACGATACGCCGCGACCGAACGCCGGGCGAAGGAAATCCTCGCCGCCGGTCGTCTCGGACGTCTCTTCCGCGTGAAGGTCCGTCACACGACCGACTGCGTGAGCTGGCTCAACGGACAGGCCGGCTGGCGGACCGACGCCGCGGTCGCCGGCGGAGGCATCTGGCTCCTGTGGGGCGTGCACTACACCGACCTCCTGCGATGGCTCACGGGCGCCGAGGCGGTGTCGGTCTTCGCGCGCGTGCGCAACGTCGCCTGTCCCGACATCGCCACCGAGGATGACGCCTTCGCTCTGGTGGAGATGACGGAGGGCATCTTCGGCGAGGTGGAGGTGAGCGCGGCCCGTCGGGCCGTCGAGCCGGCCGCCCACGGGCCTGTCGGGGAGATGGTCGAGATCTACGGCAGCGAGGGCACCCTCGTCTGGTCGCGCACGGAGGGCGTCCTTCGACTGGCCACGAAACACGGCACCGACGTGATTACCGTCCCGGGCGGACGCGAGGACTGGGGGGACGCCGAGAGACGGCTCCACGAAGCGTTTGTCGACTGCATCGAGCGCGACCTCGAGCCTCCCGTGACCGGCGACGACGGTCTCCGAGCACTCGAGATCGTCCTTGCAGGTTATCGCTCCTCGGACGAGGGATGCGCCGTCCCGCTCAGAACGCCAGGTGTCGGCGGGGGTTCTTAGGGACGGGTGGCTCGGATGGGTCAGTATCCGGGTCCCGATTCATCGGGGTCGGTTGCTCGCGGAAGCGGCCGGTCAGCCGGTCACACCGACGGCTATCATGGTCCAGCCCACGATGTTGATTCCCGCGTGAAAAATGGTGGTGAAGACGATTGCATGTCCGGTGCCTCGGACGGCAAAATGCGCGTAGCAGTAAGCGAGGAAGGCGCCGGTGACGAGTGAGGGCACCACTGCCGATAGCACCGGGTGCATCGACGCCATCACCAACGCAGATATCATCACAAAAAGCCAGGGACGGGCGGGAAGTTTCCCCCTTTTCCGACGAAGGAATGATAGGACAAAGTAGGGGAGGGAGCACTCCAAAAGGGTTTCCACCAGCGGTGACAAGATCACAATCATCGCAAACAAGACGATGGGGCTGATTTCTGAAAGCTTGGACATTTGCGCGCCGGATGCCTCGGCGTTGCTGAACAGATATTCCGCGGCGACCAGATACGGCGCCAGGAGCACCCAGCGTGCGAGGTAGAGGACGCAGACGAACAGCCAGGAGGGTCTGCCGTCTAACCAGTCCAGGCGTTTGGCTAGTCTGAGCGCCATTGAATCCCACCGATTGGCCAACTCAGGGACAAGAATGCATTTGCCGTGCATCTACCGTGCGGCCGAAGGCGTCGTGTCAAATGATACCGGTTCTTCGGACGCGCGTCAAGTCGACGGGGGTTGCGGGGGCGGCATTGTAGCGGTTGTGTTTGCCTGCCGAAACAGGAAATTGGGACAGGATCCGAAAGCTATCGGCGCCTCACGCGCCGGCGCGGAGTCGAGCATTCGCTCAAAAGGAAAGGTGTCTGCGGGGGTTCTTGCGGAGGATGGTGTCGATGTGTTTGGCCTTGAGCCCGGCCTTCATCAGTTTCGGGACGACGCGGTCGAAGATCTGGAGGTATCCCCCCGGCCAGCGCTGCTTGAGGATCCCGTTCTTGAGATAGAGGTACATGTCCACGGAGATCATGATCTGCCGGACGTAACCGAGCCGGACGAGGTCGGCGATCTGCGCGACGATCATATCTTCGGGCACCCACTGCTTGCCGCCCCAGTTGGTGAAGATGAGCATCGCGCCCTTCCGCGCGACGTGCTTGATGTCCTCCCACGGGTCCACCTCGATGTGCCCGAGGGCGACCTTCTCGGGCGGCACGCCGTGCGCCTCCAGAAATTCCACGTGCCGCCGTGCGCCCTTGGGGGTGTGCGTGGTGATGGGGACGCCGGTCTTCCGGTGCACGGCCGCCGCGGCGAGGAACACCTTCCGCTCGGTCGGCGCGATCTCGTAGCCGTTGCCCGACACCTTGAGGACGCCGGAACGGACGCCGCTTCGGCCGATGCCCTCGGTGACCTCGCGCTCGAGCCGCCTCGCCAGCTCGCCTGCGGAGGTGCGACGGACCCACGCCGGGATCGCCTCCTCCACGTAGAACCCGCTCGAGCAGACCACGTGCATGCCCGTCTCCTTCGAGGCGGCGCAAAGCTCGTCGTAGAAGCGCAACCGCAGCGAGCAGTCGACGAAGGCGTTGCACCCGCGGCGGACCAGTTCACGGAAGTCGTGACGGATGCGCTTCCGCAGTGCCGGCGTCGCCGCCGCGATGTACTTCCCCTCCGGCAGCTCCTTCCCACGGTAGAGCAGCGTGTGCTCGTGGGTGAGTGCCCCGGTGATCTCGCCCGGGCTTACGTCCCCGAGGACGGTGCGGATTTTTCCAGCCATGTTCACTCCCTATGGAACCGCAGAGGAACGCAGATTCGCGAATGCCGGTTGGCGGCTCGCTTGACCCGCCACTTCGTTTCATTCTAACCACAGAGGGCACAGAGGACACAGAGAAAAACGGCAAGAAGCACAGGGCGGGAGAGAGCGGCAGAAAAGATCACGGAAGGCGGGGAGAACTGTTCCGACGGTTCCGGTGGCGGGCGCGTTTCCCCATTGACCTGAGCCCGACGCTTGCGTACCATCTGATCAGAGGGAAGCCCCCAGTTTCTGTATGGGCGGCCCGCGAGCCATCGGTGCAGTCAAACGTTCTTGTTGCAGGGGTGCGCCGGGGCGGCGCTCATGCTGACCTACTTGAAACGTCTTGGGCGAGTGGTCGTATGAAGTCTCCCGAGAGAGACTCAGCTGATCGGAGCCCTGTGTGGGACGCGCTGCAGATGGTCTATATGGACACGGATTTTGACGAAGTGCTTCAAGATATTGCCGAGGTCTGCGCACGCTCGAAGTATTCCGTAGGCGAGATTCGCGATATTCTTTTCGAAGAGGTGTTTCCGGCCTGTCGCTTCAACATGGTGCCTGTGGCCGGATCCGAGTGGCGAGGTTTTGACATGGAGTGGCTCACTCAGCGTATCATTGCCAAACAACGACATGGCAAGCGGTGGCCGCTGCTGCGCTGGCGTGGGTATACGAAGGCCTGTTGGCGCAAACTTGAGGAGGTTATCACGCGCGTGAGGGCAGAGCAGCACGAGAGGGCCGGAAAGCGCAATGAAGACCGAGCAACGTCGGAGTGAAACGCGATGAAGCCTCAACCTCACCAGCGCTCGGTTTCGCGAATGCTTCTCTTCCTCGTTCTGACTTTTTCCGCTCTGGCGCCTGTGGGGGTGCTGGCCTTCTCACTGCTTGCCCAGGTCTGCGGCCTCCAGACGCTTTCGTGGCGCGGTCTAGTGCTGTACGGGTACCTGATCCCGGACCTCTGTATCGTGTTTGGGGCGGGACTGGTCAGCTTCTGGATCACATCCAGAGGCGGTCACGACGTTCCGCTGCGGCTGTGGGTCTCTTTCCCAGTGGGGGCTCTGGCCTTGATGGTGGGTTTCCCCGCAGGCACCGTCACAGGCGTCGCCGCGGTCGTGGCTCTCTGCCTGATGAAGGCAAGATCACATCCAAAGGGGCCCTAGCGCCCTCGACCCGTCAAGGCCAGGATGACGTGAGTTTCTCAAGCTTGCCCGCGCGCACTTCACCCATGGTACTCAATCCCTCTTGACCGGCTCCGCTCCTCGGGGTAGGCTCTGGCTGTCGATAGAGCCGCCCCGGGAGGCCACAAGCCATGACGGAAGACGTGCTTCACGTCCTCAGGCAGGCGCTCATGATCACGGGCTTCGTCTTCATGATGATGCTCGTGATCGAGTATGTGAACGTGCTGACGCGCGGGGCGTGGCAGGAGAGGGTCAGCGGGCACCGGTGGGGCCAGTATCTCCTGTCGGCGTTCCTGGGGGCGACGCCCGGGTGTCTGGGGGCGTTTGCGGTCGTCGCGATGTACACCCACCGCACGGTGACCGTGGGGGCGGTGGTGGCGGCGATGGTGGCCACCAGCGGTGACGCGGTGTTCGTGATGTTCGCCAGGGTGCCCGGGACCGCCCTCGTCATCACCGGCATCCTCTTCGTGCTGGGCGTCGCCTCCGGTGCACTGACCGACCTGGTCTTCGGCCCGCGCCTGACGCGACTGACCCCCTGTCCCAACGGGTTCGAACTCCACGAGGAGCACATCGCGTTCTTCCCGCACGGACAGTTCCTGGGGCAGTGGAAGGAATGCTCGGCGGCGAGAGGGGTGCTGGTCGGGGTGCTGGTGATCTTCGTGGTCGCCCTCGTCACCGGTCAGGTGGGTCCGGATGAGTGGGGCTGGGAGCGCGTCACCGTCACGGTGGTCGCCGCGGTCGCGCTCTTCATCGTCACGACGGTCCCCGACCACTTCCTCGAAGAGCACCTGTGGAAACACGTCGCCCGTCGGCACGTCCTCAAGGTGTTCGCCTGGACGCTGGGGGCGCTCGTGGCCGTGCACGTCCTGACGCACACCCTGCACCTGGAGGAGACGATTCGTGAGGGCCGGTGGCTGGTGCTCCTGGCGGCGTGTCTGGTGGGGCTCATCCCGGATTCCGGGCCGCACATCGTCTTCGTGACGCTTTTCGCCGACGGCCTCGTCCCGTTCAGTGCGCTCCTGGCCAATTCCATCGTCCAGGACGGTCACGGGATGCTGCCCCTCTTGGCGCATTCCCGACGGGCGTTCTTCGGGGTGAAGGCGGTCAACTTCGTGGTGGGCATCATCGTCGGGGCGGTGCTGATGCTCCTGGGCCACTAACGACGAACGCTGCGAAGACACGGGGACAGGGGGGCTGTTGAGAGACCTCTCTGTCGGTTGTGTTGGCGGGTCAGGAGACCCGCCAACCCGTCTTTCTCCGCCAGGAAGCGCGGTGGGTCTCCTGACCCACCGCCTGCGGCATGACTGCCGCGGGTGTCTCAACAGCCCCACAGGCCCTTTCGGCCTGAGGCCGAGGAAAAACAGGCGAATCGAGTTGAAAAACCGCGTCGATTCTGTACGCTTAGATGTGGAATGACGTCGCGTGGCTAGCGGGGGACGGGATGAAGCCTCGCGTGATTTTCCTGGCTGTGGCGGCATCGGCGGTCGCGGCGGTTTCGCTGATGTACCACATGGGGTTCCGTCGCGTCGAGCGTCGAGGCGGGCCGCTGCCGCACGAGGCCTACGTCTGGCAGCGGCGGTGGGATGAGCGCGTCGCACGTGCCCTCGGGGAGGGAGCGGATCGCGTCTCGGCTTTCACGGTGCTCGCGGCCGAGGTCTCGTGGCGCCGCGGTCGGCCGCGGGTGGTCCGGGTCCCGCTCGATTACGGGGCCCTCAAGCGGACCGGAAGACCCGTGGGGCTCGCCCTCCGCATCGGACCCTATGCGGGTCCGTTTGAGGAGAAGACCGAAGCGACGCTGCTTCTGACGGAACTGGCCGCGTCGCTGATCGGTCGAGCACGTGACGCCGGCCTCGAACCCGCCGAACTCCAGATCGATTTCGACTGCGCCGAATCCAGACTCGACGGCTACCGCTCGTGGGTCGAGGCGTTGCGGCAATCCAGCGCGGGGGTGCCGCTGACGATCACCGCGCTTCCGTGCTGGCTGAAGCACCGGGCGTTCGCTCGTCTTGCCCGTGCCTCGGGCGGCTTCGTGCTCCAGGTGCACTCGCTGGCGCGTCCCGCCTCGGCGGACACACCGATGACGCTGTGCGACGCGGCCGCCGCCCTTCGTTGGGTCGAGCGCGCCGCGCGAACCGGCGTCCCTTTCCGCGTGGCACTTCCCACCTACGGATACGTCGTGGCCTTCGGCAGCGACGGACGCTTCATCGGCGTCTCCGCCGAGGGCCCCTTGGGCCGCTGGGGTCCCGACGTGACCTGCCGCACCGTCGCCGCCGATCCTTTCGCCTTGGCGGAACTGGTCGAGACGTGGCGGATGAGCCGGCCCGCGACCCTGACCGGGATCCTCTGGTACCGGCTCCCCGTCGAAGGCGACCGTCTCAACTGGACCTGGACGACGCTAGCCGCCGTCATGAGTGGCAGGGCACCGCGCCGCCGACTCGACGTCCAGGTCGTCTATCCCCAGGCGGAACTGGCGGAGGTGGAACTGGTCAACACCGGTGAGGTCGATCTGACGCCCGACGTCACCGTCCGTCTCGAATGGCGGACGGGTGCGCTCGTCGCCGCCGACGCGCTCCGCGGCTTCTCGATGAGCGAAACGGCCCCTCGGCACCGCTCGCTTCAGGCGGGCCGCGCCCGTGAATTTGTCAGGATGGCCCCCGGCGAGCGCTGGACCATCGCGTGGCTGCGCTTCACACAAGAGACGGAGGTGCAGGCGCATGCGCACGCCACGGATCATTGAGAGGACGGCCGTGCTCATCGTCTGCGTGCTCGCGGCGTCGTCGGCGTTCGCATGCGGGCCGTGGTTCACGAAGGTGCTCTCGTCGACGTCGGACGAGGAGCTGCTCGTCGGACCGGTCGCGGTCTTCGAGGAGGAGTTGCGCCGGATCGACCCGCCGGT
>DATKVD010000296.1:0-4609 GCA_035530235.1 Planctomycetota bacterium
CCGTCACGGTGGCCGTCACGGAACTTCCACGTCGGGTCCCGCCAGTAGCCGCCCTGGTACTTCGCCTGGATGAGGGCGAAGTCGGCGGCGAACTCGGTCCGCATCAGCTGCGCGTCGACGTCGGCCTGGTTCCGCCCGCCCACGTTGAGCGTGCTGTGTGCGGGGGTGGACGTGCCGTAGGGGCCGATGGGTTCCGAGCCCTCGTAGCTGAGGATGCCGGTGTCGGTGAGGAGTGCGCGGCCCCCGGAGCGGAAGACGAACGACAGCCGGCTGAGGTGCGAGTGCCATCCGCCCCAGGTGGAGGCATCGAAGGCGAGAGTGTCGGCGCCGGACGACCACGAGGATCGCACGAAGACCTGACCGGCGTCGGGAAAGACCTGCTCGAGAGGGGGCTCGTCGCCGAAGAGGGCCCGTCGCTCCTCGAGTTCCCGGAGTTCCGCGGGGTCGGCCAGGGGGGCGGTTGCGTCATTGAACCCCGACAGCGCACTCTGGACCATGTAGTCGAGCGGTCCGCGGAGCGTCTCGCGCGTCACGTGCGCGTCGGCCTCCGGGAAGATCTGTGCGAGGAGGAAGTAGTTCCGCAGCACGCGTGCCATCCACCCGTGGTAACTCGGCGTGCGCTCGACGTGGACGCCGTCGGGCAGGAACTGCGTGTGAAAGGCACTCCGCATCCCGCGGATGCCGATCTCCAGGATTCTCTCCGCGCTCGGGAGAAACGGAAACCGAAGCGCCGTGAAGACGAGGGCGTCGAGCTGCGAGATGCGCCAGTTGCCGCGGGTGGTGAGGTTCTCGGAGAGCCACCCGGCCTGGGCGTCGATGGACGCGAGGACCTTCTCGAGAAACGCGTCGTCGAAGGAGGGACTGTCGAGGAATGCCGGGAGCGTGCCGCCCCAGCCGCCGTGCATGCTCGAGCCCAGACGGATGCTCCGGTTCAGACGGTTATCGCGCTCCACCTGCTCGCCGCTCTCGGGGTGGCGGTCGATCCAGTCCTCGATGTAATGCCTTGTGGCGGAAGGATATCGGTTGTCCCCCGTCGCCCGCCACGCGGCCGCCAGACGTGCGAGATAGCCGAAGCGGTTGAGCTGCGCGGGCCACTCCTGGTGGTGGACGTGACGGCCGTCCCAGTCGATGCCGCTGAGGCCCACCTCGACCGGCTGGGTGTTGTAGAAGAACACGGTGCCTTTGGAGATCGCATCCGCCTTCGCCAGCAGCTCGTCCGTCGCCTCCGGGATGACCTGCCCGGGAAAGTCGCACAGCTTCCCGGCCCGCTCGCGGATCACGTCTCGCCTGTCCATGAGGACCTCCGAGGTCGGCGTCTCGAAGGGACATGGTTAGCGCGAGGGAGCGGGCGGGTCAAGTGGAATTCCCGCGACGCGGGGTGCGGCGGCAAGTCTTGAATAGGCGCCGGCTTCGACCGTCAGTAGCAGCGGATGCTGAACGCGGGGATGCCGTGGACCGGGCCGGAAGGGCTGATTCCGCCGAGCTGGGGCGGGCGGAGGCGGGATCGACGCATCCCCTTATTTTTCAGGGACTTACGCGATCACGGGGTCTCGGGACGTCCGGCCCGCCGACGCGTGGGTCCGTGCTCGGACGGGCCCGTGACGCCCCGGTGCCGGCGCTCTCGACGCACAATCTTTCGACCCGAGACTTCAGCCGTCGGCCGCCGACTGCCGATTCCAGCTTGTGGGGAGCCGCCCGAGGTGTTATCCTATTCCCGGGAGGACGTGCCGGTTCAAGTCAGGAGAGATGAGATGCTTTTCAGACGGATTGCCGTCGGTCTGGGCGTGCTCGTGCTGGCGGGGACGGCGTGGGGCTACAGCGCCGAGGAGCTGATCGAGCAGCTCGACACGAAGACGGGTCAGAAACAGCTGGAGGCGGCGTGGCGGCTGGGGGACTTCAACTTCCCGGAGGTGGTGGGGGCGCTCGCCGCGAAACTGGATGACGCCCAGACGGACGTCACCGTGCGGGCGGCGTGTGCCACCTCGCTCGGCAAGCTGAACGACGTGTCCACCTATCCGCAGATTGAGACCCTGGCGAAGAAGGAGGACGAGAAGGCCCTGGTGCGGGCGAGCTGCGTGAAGGCCATGGCGACGATGAAACAGGGTGAAGTGATCGGGGAGCTGGCCCAGATGATGAAGGTGGAGAAGAGCCGGCTGGTGCTGAAAGCGATCGAAGGGGCACTGGCAGAGATGCAGGACAAGAACCAGGTGGCGGTGGCGGTGACGCCGCTGCTGACGGACGAGGCGGCGGCCCCGGCGGCGATCCGCGTCCTGGGACAGGTGGGAGGTCCGGGGGTCATTGCGCCCCTGGCGACCCAGCTGACGAGTCCCAAGGCCTCGGTCCGCCTGGCGGTCATCAAGGCCCTCGGCGGTATCCGGAACCCGGACGTCGTCCCCCATCTCATCCAGTACTACCCCAAGGCCAACGACGCCGAGAAGGGACAGATGCTGTCTGTGCTGGCCAACCATCCCCACCCCGACGCCCTGCGACTGCTGGTCAGTGAGCTGACCAACACCCAGACCTTCCCGGCACTCAGACGACGCTCCGCCCTCACCCTGGGCGACCTCGTCGCCCGACCCGCCATTCCCGTCCTCGTCAAGATCATGCTCAACACCACCGAGCAGGCGGGACTCCGTCTGACGTGTGCCCAGGCGTTGGGCAAGTTCTCCGACCGTGACGACGAAGCGATCGCGGGACTCATCGGGGTGCTGGCCGACAAGAAGATCGCCGACACGGCGGCCATCTCGCTCAGTCGCGTGACCAAGCGCTTCTTCGGGACCGACCGGAAGAAGTGGGAGGAGTGGTTCCAGGAGCACCGTCGCACCCGCGGACAGCAGAAGCGCGTCGGTCACTGAGAAACCATGTTCAACATGGTTTTTCGGCCCTACCTTCTTGCCTCGGCATGTCCGCCGCGGGTGTGCGCCAGACGCTTCTCGATCTCGTACTTCCTCAGATGCTCACACGCCGCCAGACGCTCGAGGAGCGGCGCCGCCACGCGGCACGCCTCCTCGACGGACATCGTGCGTGCCCACGTCGGCGGCTGCGCGGGCGTGTAGAGCGTGCCGGGATACGTCCGCCGGCCCGTGACGATGTCGAACGCCTGCAGCAGGACACCCCGGTAGTGGTCGCCGTCCGCTCGGGCGGCCAGTTCGGCGCACGCGGCGAGCGCCTTGGGCGTCCCCAGAAAGCCGAGTGCCTGCGCGGCCGCATGGTTCATGCCCCGGCTCTGGCCCTTCTCCGGTTCCCGGAGGAACGTCTGCACCAGGAACGGGATCGCCGTGTCGTCGCCGAGACACCCGAGGGCGTAGAGGGCGTTCTCGGACTCCTGGCTGCCGCCGTGCCGTCGGACGGATTCGATGAGCCGCTCCGAGGCGCCGGGGGCCTCGATGAGCTTGAGCGCGAGTCCGGCGTTCCGGCCCCGGCGCACCGCGTGCCACCAGCGCCACGGGGGCTCCACCTCTGAAATCCGCGTGACGAGGTATTCGCGCGCGACCTCGACGTTGAGCGTCCGCAGCACCCGCGCGCCGCCTCGCACCACCTCGTCATACTCGGTCGCGAGCACCGTCTCCGACAGCGCCGCCGTCGGCCCGGCCGCGTCGGCCGCGCGGAGACCCGCCAGGATTCTCCCGCGCACCGCGTCGTCCACCTCCTCGTCGGCGGCGAACCCCACGGCCCACAGGAGCACCGTCGGATCCTCGCCGTCGCGTCCGCGGACCTCCTCGCACAGTGTCCCGGTGAGCGCCGGGTCGTGTGCCGACAGGATGTCGAGACACCTCTGGATCACGGCCGGGTCCTCGCGCGTGCGTCGGCAGATCTCCTCGCAGAGCGCCCGGTCACCCTCGCCCCACCGCTCCTGAATGGTGTCCAGGCACTTGAGGCGGTGTTCGGTCTTCTGCCTGCGGGCGAGTGCGGTCTGCTGCACGGCGGCGTGAGCGCCGGTGAAGCTCACGTGCGCGTCGCCCTTCTCGTCGCGCGTCATGGTCATGGTGCAGTCGAAGGCTTCGAGGGCCGGACGCGCATCGACGAACAGCTTCGGCTCGGCCTGGAGCGACCGGGTCGTCCACAGCCGGCAGCCCTGCAGTTCCACTTTCCGTGCGTTCCGCTCCACGTTCACGCCGCCGTTCCACGGCGAGACCTTCTCGAGGCAGAGCAGCTTCGCGAGGAACTCGACCTCGACGAGCAGCAGTCCCCGGCGGAAGCGGACGAGGTCGAAGGGGAAGTCGGCTTTCTCTTCGGGGTGGAGCTTGAGTTGGGCGGGTCCGCGCGTGCCGTGGAGCCTCAGCTCCTCCGGGGTTCCCGTGTAGTCGGTGCAGCGCCAGTGGAGCGAGTCGCCGCGCTCGTCGAGTTGGAGTGGCTTGTCGTCGCCCTTGAGCGTGAGTTCGTGGTAGTTGAGCCGCTCCCCCAGGCGCACCTCGACCTGCACCTCCCCGATGGGGCCGTGCCACGTGCCGCCCGTCGCCAGGACATAGGGCACCTGTACCCACCGGGCGTATTCCCCGCCCCCATAGAGCATCCATTCGTCGTAGCGTACGGTCATGTGCCGCGTCCGGCCGGCGTCGAACGGGACCTCGAAGAGATGCCACTCGCAGGGCCAGTCGCGGCCGCGGAG
>DATKVD010000297.1:0-3956 GCA_035530235.1 Planctomycetota bacterium
GTGAACGGCCGGACGGTCGCCGTCAACGTGAATGACGAGGGCGTCTCCAACCTGCACGCGGTGCCGGGCGCGGACGAGAAGGAGGAAGACGCGCCGTCGCTCGCACGGGCGTCGGTCGGTTGGGAACTGTGGCCGTACCTCGTCGCGTGCGCGCTCGCGCTCACGCTCACCGAGTGGGTCTCCTACCATCGCAGGTGGACGGTGTGAGATGACCATCGAGATGCTCCATCCGTGGAGGCTGCTTCTCCTGCTGCCGCCGGCGCTGGCGGCGGTGTGGTGGGTGTCGCGCCGGACGCTCACCGATTTCAGTGCGTGGCAGACGCGCGCGATGACGGCGGTGCGCTCGCTCATCGTGGTGCTGCTGGTGCTGGCGCTGACGGGGGTGCACCTCACGCGGCCGACGTCGCGCACCGCGATCGTGGTGGTGGCAGACGTGTCGCAAAGCGTTACGGACGAAGCACTTACGCTCTCGAACGCCCTGGCGCGGGCGGTCGCCGAAAGCGCATCGGGACCGGTGTCGGTCGTCACGTTCGACAACGAGCCGCGCCTGACGACGTTTCCCGACGACGCCGACGCGCCCGTCATCGTGCGAAAAAGGGGTCAGGACCCTTTTGTGCGAAGCACCCTTCGGGCCTACGGGCAAAAGGGTCCTGACCCCTTTTTCGCAACCGACATCGCGTCCGCGCTCTGTTTCGCGAACGCGATGGTCCCCGCCGGGTACGTCGGACGCATCGTCCTCATCACCGACGGCCGCGAGACCACCGGGAGCATGATCGATGAAGTCGCATCGCCGGCGGGCCGCGCTTTGGAGTCCTTCGTCCTGGCCGTTCCGCCCGCACCGGGACCGGAGATCATCGTCGCGGGGCTCGAGGTGCCGGCCTCGCCGACGCCCGGGGCCACGGCGGAGCTTCGGACGCGCGTCCTCAGCACCCACGACGCCGATGCCTCGATCGAGGTCTTCGTGGACGGCTTCCGTCTGGGCGAGCCGAGGGGCGTTCGGCTGAAGCGCGGCGAGAACGTCCTCACGAGCGCCGTGGGTCTGCCGAAGAGCGGCTCGCACGAATGTACCGTCCGCCTCACGAGCGCGAGCGACACCTACGCCGGAAACAACACCGCCTCGCAGGTGGTGGTGCTGCCGCGGGAGGTGCGCGTGCTGGTGGTGGAGGAGCGGGAGGAGGACGCGAAGTTCCTGGCGCGTGCGCTTCGCGACGCGGGACTGACGGTGGACGTTCGCACGTCGAGCGGGTTCCCGACCGACATCGTGGACCTGGACCGCTACGCGTGCGTGGTGCTGTCGGACGTTCCCGCCACCTCGCTCGCCCCGGCACAGCTCGAGATGCTGAAGCGCTACGTGGAGGACCTGGGCGGCGGCTTCGTGATGGTGGGCGGGGAGGCGAGCTTCGGGCTGGGCGGGTACTTCCGCACCCCGGTCGAAGAGATCCTTCCCGTGCGGCTCGACGTGGACAAGAAGAAGGAGCAGCCGACGCTCGCGATGATGCTGCTCCTGGACAAGTCGGGGTCGATGCAGGGCCGGAAGGTGGACCTGGCGAAGGAGGCGGCCATCGCCACGCTCGACCTGATGGGTCCGGAGGACCTGGTGGGCGTGGTGACGTTCGACACGCAGGAGCACCTGGTGGTGCCGCTGGAGCGTGCGACGAACCGCTCGAAGATCACGGGGACGGTTTCGGGGATCACCGCGGCCGGCGGCACGAACATGTACCCGGCGCTCGAGCTGGCGCACCGTGAGCTGCGACGCGCCCAGGCCCGCGTCAAGCACGTCATCCTCCTCACCGACGGCAAGACCCACGACGCCGACTACGCCTCACAGGCGCGCCGGATGGCGCGCGACCAGATCACGGTGAGCTGTGTGGCCGTCGGCGGCGAAGCCGACGTGGCACTGCTTCAGAACGTGGCCCGGTGGGGCCGCGGACGGTTCTACTACACCCGTGACGCCCTCAGCATCCCGCAGATCTTCGCCCGCGAAACCGTCACCGCCTCCCAGAGCGCCGTCATCGAGGAGCCCTTCCAGCCCCGCGTCGTCCGCGACGTCGAAATGATCCGCGGCCTCGATTTCACCGACGCCCCTTACCTCCTCGGATACGTCTCGACGGTGCCGAAGCCGTTGAGCGAGGTGATCCTGGTGAGTGAGCGTGCGGAGCCGGTGCTGGTGCGGTGGCGTCACGGTCTGGGAAAGACGGTGGCGTTCACGTCGGACGTGAAGAACCGGTGGTCGGCGGAGTGGCTGTCGTGGGCGGGGTTCGGGAAGTTCTGGGCACAGCTCGTTCGGGACACGCTTCGGACGCACCCGTCGGGGACGGCGGACGTCCGGCTGACGTTCGACGACACGCTCGCCACGGTGACGGTGGACGCGGCGGACGCCGCGGGACGTCTGCGGAACCGTCTGGTCGCGGGAGCGTCGGTCATCTCGCCCGGGGGAGGCACGCTGAAAGTCGCATTGCGCCAGGAGGCCCCCGGACGCTACCGCGGCGTCTTCACGGCGCCGGACGCCGGGACGTACGTGGTGAGTGCACGGCTCGGCGTGCCCGGGGACGACGAAGGCACGGGCGACGTGGTGGTCGTCGGTCGCACGAAGCCCCGGCCGGCGGAATACGCCTCGCTCGACGTCGACCGCGACGCCCTCACCCGACTGGCCCGCACGGCCGGGGGCGATTTTCTCGACGCCGACGAATGGACCCGCACCGACGAGGACCTGTCGTCGGCGGCCGCACGACTGGTCGCCCCGACCGAGAAACACGTCACCGTCAGACAGACGCTCTGGCCGCTCTTCCTCTGGACGGCACTGGCACTCTTCTTCGTGGACCTCGTGAGCCGGCGGGTGGATTTCGCCTCGCTCACGGCACGTCGTCGCACGGGAGGTGCGGGATGAGACGGTGCCTTCCGGTGATGCTGATGCTGGTGTGCGGTTCGTTTGCGGCGGCGGCGGACGCCCCGCCGGACCTCGGCCCGGCGGACGCGCGACTGACGGTCCTCGAGGCCGAGAGACTCCGAGCGTTGGAGCGGCTCGTCCGGCTGCTCCTGTCCGAGGGGGCGCTCGACGAGGCCCGGAAGGTGCTCGAACCGGAGGTGACGGCCATCACGTCGCGTGCGGCGTCGGAGGCGGCGTCGGTGGCGGAGGTGCGGCTGGTGTATTTCATGGGCATCGTGGAGGAGTTGTCGCACCGGCCGGCCGACCGTGACGCACGCTTCGAGACCGCACGTCGGCTGACGCCCGCCGACGAGTTCCCCAACCTCCTCCTCGGCCGGTACTTCGACGATCTTCACCGTGAGGACATCTCCGAGGCGGCGCTCGCACGCGTGCTCGAACTCGACCCCGAGGACTCGGCACAGGACGCCGAGGCACTGGGGGTGCTGATGCAGTCGGCCTACACGAACCGGCGGTTCCGGCGGGCGGCCGAACTCTCGGAGAGGATGCTCAAGGCGCTCCGCCGGACGACGACGCTCCGGGTGCCCGAGAGCGTGTTCGTTCACTACGAGTACCTGAATCTGGTGAGTCGGGGGTTTGCGCGTCTGGAGGAGAAGACGCCGGACGGGTGGCGTGAGGCCCACGAGACGTGCGAGCGGGCGTGGCGTCTGGACCCGGCCCGCATCGACGCGGCGGTCCTGGGCGAGAGACTCGCCGCGGCGTGTCCGGACAAGGCCCGCGCACAGGAGCTTGCGGCGACCTGGCGGAAACGTTCCGCCCACGTGGTGCAGGTGCTTCGAGGTGCGATCGCCGCCGAGCCCCGCGACCCCCAGCACCATAACGCTCTCGCGTGGTTCCTGGCCGAGGTCAACCGTGACCACGACGAGGCCCTCCGTGCGGCCCAGCGGGCGCTCGAACTCCGTCCGCACGAACCCGCGTTCATCGATACCCTCGCCGAGGTGCAGTTCAAGAAGGGAGACGTCGCCGCCGCCGTCCGCACCATCCGACGCGTCATCGACGTCTGTCCCTTCGC
>DATKVD010000298.1:0-6738 GCA_035530235.1 Planctomycetota bacterium
ATGATCCGGACACTGCTGTCACTCGAACACCCGGCGCAGATCATCCCCATCTGCGGGAGGAGCGAGGAGTTGAAACAGCGGATTGACCGCCTGGCGGCGGACGTTCCGGCCGGGAGTCCCGTGACCGTCAAGGTGGTGGGCTACACGCGCGAGATGCACGAGTTGATGTCGGCATCGGACATCCTCGTGGGCAAGCCCGGCGGGCTCACGATGTCCGAGGCACTCGTCAAGGGACTGGTGTTCGTGATCGTCGGGCCCATCCCCGGTCAGGAGGAGCGCAACACCGACCACCTGCTGGAGCAGGGCGCCGCGATCCGCTGCAACAACCTGCCTGTCCTCGCGTGGAAGATCGACCGCCTGCTGGACGACCCCGAGCGCTTCGACCGGATGCGGGAGAACGTCCGTCGGCTCGCCAAGCCCCGTGCGGCGTTCACCATCGTCGAGACGTTGACGTCACTTTACGGGAGGTAGTGCTCCCGTGAGTTCCCACGTCCGGCGGAACAGCCTCCACTTCTCCGGCGGCACGTCGCGGAACGCCTCGGTGAACCGCTCGGCGTCGGCCGCCTCGTCGGTGACGTTCCGGATGAAGACCCGGGCGACCTGCGTCGGGTGTTTGCGTGCGACCGTGCCGTAGACCTCCGGGTCCTTCTCGCCCGAGTCGCCCACCAGCACGAACCGCCTCTGCGGGAAGTCCCCGAGGATGCGCTCGATGGTCTCCAGCTTGTATTTCTCGGACGATCCGAGGAACTCGACGAGTGTCGCGTCCTTCCACCGCAGGTCCCTCAGGTGGAAGCTGCCGAGCGGGAAGCCTTCGGCGTCGATGAACTCACGCAGCGCCGGGTAGAGCTGCCACGGACTCGCCGAGACGTAGTGGAACCGCACGCCCCCCTGCGCCCACGCCCGGTAGAGTGCCGCCATCTCCGGCACCGCCTCGAACGCCTCCACGAACGTCCTCCGGACGAGCGCCTTGTGGTCCCGCACCTCGCTGATCTTGATCGTGTCGTCGATGTCCGAGATGACGGACACACCCGTCGGGGCGATGAGCTGGACGGACCCTTCGAAGACGCGCGGGTCGTCCGGGCGCAGAACCGCCTGAAAGCGGCACCAGCCGTCTTCGACCTCCTGCCCCTGGAGCAGTGTCCGGAAGGGCCCGTGAGCCGCCCGGACGACGGTTCGGAAGTGACCGTTCGGAGCGGATTTGTCGAGGGGGAGCTGTGCGGCGCCGAACCGGACGACCATCCTCTTGCCGCGCTCGTTGTCCACCAGGAACATCCGTGCACGGCTCTTGAAGATCGTCGAGGCGGTCTCTCCCTCCGGCACTCCCAGCTTCCGGCGCAGAAGCGCCAGGAGGACCCCGCGGCTGATGGAATCCAGCTCGGGCTCGTAGACCCACCCGTGGATGGGGATGTTCCAGTGCTGCTGGTCCTTGTCGACGTGGGCGTACGTCGGGAAGAAGACGACCTCCTCGTCGGTCTTGACGTCGGAGACGGCCTGTGCGGATGCGGCGAACACGACTGCAAGGAGCACGGCATGCACGGGGGGATCCTCCCCATCAGGGACTGGCGGACAGACGGGTGAGCACGCCTTGTGCGAAGCGCCTGCCGATGTCACGGTAGTGCTCGCGGGTGAGCACCCGCTCGTGTGCCATCCCGTAAGAGGTCTCGACGCAGAGCGCCGGCAGGCCGAGTGTTTCCCAGAAGTAGCGTCCGAAGGTCGGCGTGTCCCAACGGGACGGGTAGTCGGCGACGCGTGCGAACTTCTCGGCGGCGTAGACGTCCGTCAGTGACGTCGCGATCGGCTCGGTCCACTGTGCCACGGTGTGGTGCATGTCGGGGAGCACCTTCGCGTCCGGCACGAAGCAGTAGACCCCCTCACGCTCGGCGCCCCCGGGACTGTGGAAATCGATCCCGAGGACCCCACGACACCGTTTCAGCCAGCCGCCGATGTCCCGCTGGTAGACGAGCGTCTCGTGACGCATGGGCGGGTTGCCCCACGCACGGTTCAGGTCGTAGGGGAAGTTGTCCTTGCCGTAGTCGCCCTGGAGGACGCCGTCGATGTTGGAAAGCGGCACCGCCCACACGACCGGGGCGTCGTCGCCCAGCGTTGCGACGTGACGCAGGAACCCGTCCAGCACCCACGAGCCGGTCATCTCCGACGAATGCTGTCTCGCGACGAGGTAGAGTCCCGGTCTGTCGCCGCCCTCGTCGCCGAAGGTGTTGGAAAGGCGCACGAGTGGACGTCCCTTCTGACTGACGCCGATCGTGTCGGTCTGCCAGAAGCCGTCGCAGTCGGCCGCCAGTTCCTCGATTTCCTCGGGACCGTACGGATAGCAGAACGCGACGTCGAGGTGCGTCTTCGGGGTCCGGGCGGCCCACGAGAGGAGTCGTCGGCCGTCGGGAAGCTCCTGGACCGTCGGCTCGCCGAGACGCGTCCAGTCTCCCCCGGCGGGCCTCACCACCGGATGCACCCCGTACGGGAGCGTGATGCCGAGCATGTTTCGGGAATGCTTGAGGACGAGCTTCAGCTTCCGGCCGGCCGGCGGTTTCCTGCCCCCACGCTCGATGCGGAAGCAGAACCACAGACACTCCGGGCCCCCGTGCGGGTCGGCGGCGAAACGTACCTCCGTCGACCCCCGCGCCTCCACCACCTCGACGTCACACACGTTCCCGAACCGCACGTCCGCGTGCACCTTGATGCTCATGCGCCTTCCGTCCTTTGCGATGTAGTGCGCCCCCCTTGCCTGCCCTCGGCTTGTCGGGGTGGGGCGCCCATCGGGCCGCAACGTCCGGGCCACAAGGGACCCGGACTACATGCCTTCAGGGGGTCCTGAGATGCTTCTCAAGGAACGTCTGCACGTCGACGACCTTTCCGGTATGTGCCGATTCGATGGCGGCGAAGAGGAGTGCGGCACACTGGATGTTGTCGTCGAGGTGCGTCGGCGGCGGCGGTCCGCCGCGGAGCCAGTCACAGAACATCTCCGCCAGCCAGGCGTTCGTCCACACGTCGCGCTCGTCGAGCGGCACGGACTCGATGCCGGCGTCCCCTGTGACGTCTCCGACGATCACGCGCAGCTTCCGGTTGTCGAGTTCCAGCGTGGCCTTGTCGCATTCGGCCCGCCAGTAGTCGCGCGTCCACCCGTTCAGCATCGACGCGTTCGACTTCGCCCCCTCGTAGAACACCTTCACGCCGTTTGCCATCTCGAGCGTGATGAGGGCCTGGCAGTCGCCCTCGAAATCGCTCCACTCGGGGTTCCACGTCTTCGCGTAGACGGTCTTCGCGTCGGAGCCGGCGAGGGCCCGCATGATGTCGAAATGATGCACCGTCCCCTCCACCAGCAGCGTGTCGGGAATCCGGTAGCGGAACGCCCCCCACGCCGGGAACTTCCGCATCGCCCAGGTGTTCCGCCCGACGATGTAGTCCACCGCCCCGTACTTCCCCGACCGGATGAGCCGTTCGAGCGTCTGCTTGTCCTGGTCGAAGCGGTGGCTCATCGTCACGGCCATCCGCTTCCCGGCGGCTTTCACCTTGCGATGGATGCGCACGCACGCTTCCATCGTGTCGGCGATGGGCTTCTCGGAGAGGACGTGCATGTCGTGGGCGAGGATGACGTCGACGACGGCCTCGTGATGTGCGGGCGGGACCACGACGATGCCGAAATCGGCCCGGTTCTCGTCGAAGGCCCTCTTGACGTCGGTGGTGCACTTGTCGGGCGGGAGTTTCAGGTGCTCACGGGCGTTCTTGAGGGCGTCGGGGTTGATGTCGACCGCGGCCGCCGCCACCGCCTTCCCCATCACCGCCAGGCGCGGCAGCACGTCACGACACCAGTGCCCGCCGAACCCGCCGGTCCCCACGAGGATATACCGAAGCGGTCTGCTCATGACGTGGCTCTCTCCGGTCCTTCGCAAACGTCCTTCGCCAACGATAGCCGAACCGCGCTCCGTGTCAAGCCCAATGACGCGTTGACACCGGTATCGTTTCGCGGTATAAGGCGTTGGCGCGTTCCACTGAGGGGAAGCGGCACATGCACACGGTCGGGATCATCGGGTGCGGGGGGATTTCCGAGAGCCACTACCGTGGCTTCCACGACACCGGTCGCGCTCACGTCGACTGCGTTTACGACGTCGACCCGGAAGCCGCCCGTGAGAAGGCGCTCGTCTGGAAGGCCCGGGTGGTGCCATCCGCCGAAGATCTGGTGGACGCCGGTGTCGACATCGTCGTCATCGCGACGCCGGGCTTCGCCCACCGTGAGTACGTCGAGATGGCGGCCGCCGCGGGAAAGCACATCCTCTGCGAGAAACCCCTCGCACTCAACCTCGAAGACGCACAGGCCATCCGCCGGGCGGTCGCCGACGCCGGTGTCGTCTTCACCTGCAACTTCACCCAGCGTCACAAGCCCGAGTTCGTGCAGCTGCGGGAGGTGCAGCAGTCGGGACGTCTGGGCGGGGTGGTCTCGGCGTGGGCGGCCCTGCACGCCCCGGCGTCTTCCGGGCGCTGGCGACACATCCAACAGAGCGGTCACTGGCGGGCGTCGATGGAACTCTCGGGCGGACGCATCAGCGAGTTCTGCTCGCACACCATCAACTGGCTGTTGTGGGTGCTGGGCAGGCCGAAGTCGGTCTACGGCAAGGCGCTCTTCGTGACCGAGGGGTTCGCGCTGGACGACGCCGACTACGCCATCATCGACTGCGAAGACGGTGTGGGACTCCTGGACGTTCACCGCCACGCGGGCATCGCCAGGGACACCCGGTACGGCATCCAGGGACACGCCGGGAGCGTCATCCTCAGGGACGGCCGGGTCTTCCTGACGCCGATGGACGCCGAGACGGTCGAGGTGCCCATCGAGCGCGACGTCCCCTCCCGGCACGAGACGTTCCTGCGGGCCGTCGAGGACCACCGGGTCGACCTCCGGGACCTCGACGACGCCATCGATACGCTCAGGGTCTGTCTCGCCTTCAACCGCTCGACGGCGAGCGGGCGGGTTGAAACCGTTTGAGGGGACACCATGAGACTCACCTCCGAATTTCTTGCAGGGGGGGATGTCGTCCGCGAGCCGGCGGGTGAAGGCAAAGGCTACTGGGTGGGGGCCCCCGGTGCCTTCTACGAGCCCGATGAGCGGACGGTCTACCTGACCTATCGCGTGCGCCGGCCTCGGGGCGTGCCGCCCGACCGCGGCGGCGAGGCGTTCATCGCCCGGTCCGACGACGGCGTCCGTTTCGAGGACGTCCTGCGCGTCCCCAAGGCGCACTTCGATTCCCCGTCCATCGAGCGCTGTGCGCTGCGCCGTGGCGTGGACGGAACCTGGCGCTATTTCGTGAGTTACGTCGATCCCGGCGACGGCCGGTGGTGTGTGAGCGTGCTGAAGGCGCCGCGCATCGAGCAGCTCGACCCGGCCGGCGCCGCGTGCATCTTCCGTGCGGCGGACCTCGGCCTCGAAGGCGTCAAGGACCCGTGGATCTTTGAGCACGACGGGACGTTTCACATGATGCTGAGCGTCGCGGTGCCGACGCCCGAGACGAGTGCGGACTCGCACGCGACCGCCGACATCTACAACACCGGGGAGTGCAGGTCCGCAACGGGACTCGCCGCCGGCGCCGACCTCGACCACTGGACGTGGCAGGGACTCGTGTTCGAACCCGGCCGGTCGGGGTGGGACCGGTACGCCCGCCGCATCAACAGCGTTCTCCGTCGCGGCGGGCGGTTCATCGCGTTCTATGACGGGGCCGCCGATCACCTGGGCAACTATGAGGAACGCACGGGACTCGCCGAGTCGGCCGACCTCCGCACGTGGCGCACGACGACGCCCGACGGCCCCGCACTCGTCAGCCCGCATGCCGGCGGCAGCCTGAGATACGTTGACGTGCTGACGACGGAGAAGGACCTCCTGCTCTACTACGAGTTCGCGCGTGACGACGGCTCGCACGACCTGCGGGTCGCTCGCGTGGATCCTGGCACGTTATCCATTTGACATCGAGTGGAGGCATGCGCCTCATGTCGAGAGTGATTGCCGAACCCGGACGGGAGATCCCGGTTTACGGGGAATACGACGTGGTGGTGGTGGGGGGCGGTCCGGCGGGGGTGTGTGCGGGACTGTCGGCCGCGCGGGCGGGCAAGCGCACCCTCGTCATCGAGCAGTTCAACTGTCTGGGAGGCGTGGCGACCGCCGGGCTTTACGTCGGCATCGGCGTCTACGCGGCCCCGGGAGGGTCGCCCGAGATCGTCGGCGGCATTCCGCGCGAGATCGGCGAGCAGGCGGTAAGCGACTACGAGGGCCATTGGCGCGACCCGGCTCTCCTCGTCGTCGACATCGAGAACCTCAAGTGCCAACTCGACGACCTCGCCGAGGATTCCGGACTCGACGTGCTCTATTACACCCAGGTCTCGGACGCCCGGGTCGAGGACGGCCGCGTGACCGGGGTGATGCTGAACAACAAGTCCGGTCGGTTCGCGGTCCGCTCGGCCCGCACCATCGACTGCACCGGCGACGCCGACGTCGCCTTCCGGGCCGGCTGTCGCGTCATGCACGGACGCGGCGACGACCGACGCATGCAGCCCGTCACCGTCATGTACCGTCTCGACCACGTCGACTGGCCGAAGGTCCGGACGTACCTCGCCGACGACCCCAAGCTCCGACGCTTCTGCACCGACGCCGCCGCCAAGGGCCTCATGGGACCGTGGCAGTCGGAGCTGATGGCGTTCCTCTGGAACCCGAACCGCCCCGACTGGCTCAACGTCAACTTC
>DATKVD010000299.1:0-2904 GCA_035530235.1 Planctomycetota bacterium
TATCGTGCATTGGCGCCGGATTCCGGTTCGCCCGGGCGCGCGTAGCGGACCTCGATCGCCCCGGGCGGGATGCGTCCGCGGCCGGTCGCCGCCGACAGGTCGGTCACGGTCGCACGCAGGCCCTTGATCGGCCCGTCCGAACCCGCGACCACCTTGCCGCTGAAGGCGCCGTTGCGGGCGCCCACCAGACGGATGGGTCCCAGGTCCTCGAACGGGTCGCCCCAGTCCAGGTCGAAGTCGGCCGCGACGGGGTTCGAGTTCCACACCTGGAAGCCCTTCGGCCGCGAGACGTTGGGCGTCACCGCGTCGGCGGCGCTCTTCGGCGCGCTCAGACGGATGCACTCGACGGCACAGGTGGACCGCCTGATGTTGACGCCCTGGGGCCACTTCGTGAGGTGGAAGTTGACCTCGCTTTCGAGGAGCGGCGCCCGGTGGACGGCGACGGCGAGGACGTTGGCGCCTTTCCTCAGATGTACCGTCGGCAGCGTGCAGGTGAGCGTGCGGGGGTGCTTCTCGCCCGGCTGCGTCGGCTGCGCCAGTGTGTCTGCGGTTGCGTCCTTCGCCAGGTGCTGACGTGCGACCTCCTCACCGTTCAGGTAGACGACGATGCCGCCGCGGTATTCGACGTCGAGCGTGAGTCCCCTCGCGCGGGCGGGATCCTTGACGCCGAACTTCCCGCGCAGTGCAAGGTGGGCCATGTAGGCACTCTTGCGGTCGGTGTTCTCCTCCACGCTGGCGTAGGTGAGCCCCGGCTGACGCAGCCAGTCACGGTCGTCGAAGTCGCGGCGCTCCCAGCCGACGGGCGGGAGGGGCGTGGGCTGTGCGGCGTAGTTCCGCGGCCCGCCGTGCCACACCAGCGGCATCGGCGTCACCTCGCCGTCCTTCAGGTAGACCGGCAGTCGGAGCGTGTAGTGCATCCGCCAGAACCCGGCCGTGTCGAGCACCGGCACGGCGCCGTCGTCGGCCGCCCATGTGGCCGTCAGGATGGTTATCACCAGGACACAGCCGCCCAGGTGCCGGATAAAGGATCTATGCACCGTCTCCTCCGCAGGAATTGTAAAAACCAGCTCTGTAGAAAACATGCCCTGCAGCACAGATAGGAGGTCAGACATTCCTGTCTGACGTTCATCAATGACAGGCAAGAATGCCTGTCCTCCTATCTTCTATACAGAGCAGGACAGTCCCCATTTTTCAGCGTCCCGTCAGTTGTTGAGCTTCTGCGCGACGTCCGCTGCGGCCGAGTATAACTCCCCCGCGCGCGATTCCCAGTGCGAACTGATGTACCAATGGCTGCCGAGCACCGCCGGTGCCGTCCACCAGGAGGCCTCGTACATGGCCCAGTCCTCGTAGTGACCGCTGGCGACGTAGGTGCTGATGCCGCGTCGGATGAAGCGTGCCCGCTCGTCGAGGACGTCCTGGACGCGTGCCGCCAGCTCCTCGCCGAGCTTCGCGCGGAGTCCCGACTTGTCGGGATCGGTGAGTGCCCGTTCGATGAAGATGCGTGCCTCGCATTCCTGGATGCCCTCACGCATCATCTCGAATCGTGCGGTGGCGACGGGACCGGTCTCGCCCGGGGCGAGGAGGTTGACGTTGATGTTGAGGTTGTTCCAGAAGCTCTTGAGGTAGCGTGCGGGGATGGCGCCGACGACGCGGCCGCGCTTGTCCTCGAGCACCGGAAAGAAGTCGCCCCCCATCCGTGCGAACCCCCGATACCCCCGCAGAAGCGTCATCTCGCCCATGAACCGGAACGTGGTGACGGGCCAGTCGTTGCGTGTCCGACGCCAGAAATGGGCGTGAAGCTCCGGCTGCTTCCAGCCGTAGAGCCGCTGGGTGGCCGGGTCACGGTAGGGCGTGCCGCCATACACGCTCGAGGCGTACCCGACGTGACCGGCGACGTTCTTGTGCGGCGGCGGATGGGCCTGGCTGACCCACCGGACGCCCGGGTAGATGTCGTTCAGGTCGTTGAACGCCTTCTCGGAGGGCATGTAGTCGCACATGACGCCGACCATGAGCGAGTCGGACATCCCGTGTGCCTTCATGCGCCGACGGATGTACTCGGAGACGGGTCGCCACAGCTCCTTGGCCTTGGGGTCGGCGTAGGGGGGCAGCTGGAGTTTCGACGTGCGGCCGGTGGCGGGGTCCACCTGCGTCACCTCGGGTCCCTTGCCCTCCAACTCGCTCAGGGCCGCCTTCTGGTCTTTCGGCTCCCACTGACCCCGACTGGCCATGCGCTCGAGGAACTTGTCCCAGACGTAGAGACACACCACCGGTGGTTTGCCGACGTGTTTCTCGACGAGGTCCATGTAGCGGTCGAAGGCGGAGAAGTCGTGTGTGTAGGCGCCGTCCCGCCCCGTCGGGATCCAGCGCACGAGGGTCTCGGCGTTGCCGAGGTTGGTCTCGCAGATCATGCGGAGATAAACGGTTTTCGTGCCCGCCTGTCCGAGGAGCGTGAGCGACCGCTCGATGAGCCGGAAGTGCTCGTCGGACCAGAGGGGGACCTTGTAGCCGAGGGCGAGCGTCTCGGGGGACTGGATGACGTCGGCCCAGGTGGCGTACTCACGGGGGTCGGGCAGCCGCCAGCCGCAGACCGTGACCGTGACGGGGACCTCGACCGGCGCTTCACCGTCGGCGGTGAGCGTGAGCGTCCCCCCGTACTCGCCGGGGGGCGTGTCCGCGGGGACGTTCACCGTCACCCACACCGGGCAGACGGCGCCGAAGACGGGCGTCACGCCGGGGGACGAGAGACTCATGCACGTGGTCACGCGTCGTCGGTCCTTCCCCTCGCCCGTCCAGCTGCTCACCATCACGGGCTCGGAGACACGGACGGGGACGACCGCGGGCGGCGCGTCGTCCAGTGCGTCGAGCCGCTCGACCGAGGCGGGGTAGCGGAAGTTGGCGGCGAAG
>DATKVD010000300.1:0-10790 GCA_035530235.1 Planctomycetota bacterium
TGCTTGACGTCAATCGGCATTGCGTTGCAGAACTCGATCATCTGCTTGGCCGCCATGCCGAGGGTGCTCCTGTCGTCCCCGGACGTCGTGAGGACTTCGAGGGATTTCTCGTAGGCCTTGACCGCCTTGTCGTATTGTCCCTTCCGGCGCACGGCGTCCCCCAGGCTCCACAGCTTTCGCGCCTGAATTTCCGCCTGGCCGTGCGACATGGCCCTCTGAGCGGGGGCGTCACGCGAGACGGATGCCAGAACCAGCAACGCGGCCGTCAGAAGCGCCCAGAGGGTCATTCGGCTTCGACGCATGCTTGTGTCCTCCCGGACGGTTGGTTGAGCCGTCCGCAGGGACGGGTTACGGATTCTCGTTAGACGTCCCGTCGTGCGCGTCTATTCAAGGGAAAACGGCATCTCCGGATCCCACGTGCCGGTGGTGTTGTCGGCGGTATACACCTTGAAGTCGAGGTAGTTACCGAACGCCTCCCACAGGACGTTGCCGACGTGACTGCGGTTCATGGCGACGTGATGCGGGAAGTGTCTCAGGAGCACGTCCCTGTAGAACTTCTGCATCTTCGGCAGACGGACCCAGCCGTAGGCCCCGAAGGTCTTAGCCCTGTTGGGCTCGACCGTGCCCTGGATGAGGGCCGCCTCGAACGTCCCCTGGTTGTCCTGCGTCGCCCGGCACAGCGTCACCGGCCCGTCTTTCATCACGAACTCCACCACCCCGTAGGCGTTTTCCTTGCCCACGTTGTTGGCAAGAATCCCGTGACAGCCCATCTTTGGCTTGCCCTTCGCCCAGCTTGTGGGAAAGACGCCGCAGTGCCAGCAGTTGACGAGTTCCGGGTCCTCGTTGTGGAGGTTGTTCCAGTCGGCGAGGCAGCTCGGTCCGCCCGAGGCGAGCTGGAGGGCGTGCATCGACAGTGTGCCCATGATGTCGGCCTCGCACGCGCACGGGACCCCGCGGTCGTCGAAGCGGCTCATCGTCGAGCACGAACACATCCCCAGGTTCTCCTGGATGCTCGTCCAGCACTGGACCGCCATCGCGTCGAGACGCTTGTCCTCGACGAATTTGTCGAGGACGAGTTCGAACTTGGCGATCCTGGTGAGGAACTCGTCGGGCACCGACGAGCAGTCGAGCGACGCTTTCATGTCGGCGACGGTCTTCTTGACCGAGGGGGAGGTGCGCATGCGTCCGACGGCGCCGAAGACCTCCGACAGGTCGAGCGTCACCACGGTGACGCCCAGTTCCTGGAGGGCCTTCTCGTTGTAGCGGCAGGTCCAGAAGGCGTCCGGGCGGGCGCCGACCTGTCCGTACCGGGCGCCGCGGATGCCGTTCACCACCCGGCACACCGCCGCAAAGCGTGACACCGTTCCCCTGAAGCTGTCATCCGTCGGAAAGCACACCGGCACCTCGGGCACCGAATAGGCCACCCCCAACTGCCGGAGCGCCTCGCCGATCGACAGGAGCCCGCAGAAGCTGTCACGACGCTCGGTCGTCGGCGTCAGCACCTCCTCTTCCTGGCACCCCACGATGAGCACGGGGACCTTGAGTCCCGATTCCTTGATGGTGAGTGCGACGCCCTGTTCGTCCCCGAAATTCACGGCCGAGACCAGGATCCCGTCGAGGTCCGCCTCCTTGAACATGCGGCCGACCTTCACCGCGTCTTCGAGCGTCTCGACGCACCCGACCTTGGTGTCCGTCTCGCCGGGCACGACCACCTCGACGCCGGCGGCTTCGAGGACGTCGATGGTCTGTCCGCGCATCTTCGCCGCCAGTTCGTCCGAGAAGAACCCGCGATTGGCCGGGATGAATCCGATCTTCACTGCTTTCCGCTCGATCATGGTTCCAGCCTCCTTTTCGAAAAGACGTTCGAAATGCCGGGTAATCGCCCCACTTATCATACGCAACGTCCCGCCGCGCTTCAACCGGGAAATGGAACCGCCGGGCCTCTTATAGGGTCTTGAAATCGGCGCCTCGGAACCGCACAATGGCGACGGAACCTGAGGAGCCCGTATCCGCACGAACCGACCGATTCGGTCGGGAACATCGATCCTGGAAAAGGAACCGCCCATGCCGCACAGTGAACTCGGCTCGGTGAAGCTGACGGGGAAGAAATCGGTGGTCGCCGGGAGCCGTGCGACGTACCGATTGACCTACACCGCGGGGAGCGCCGGCATCGACGACCGCGGGAGTGTTCGGGTGGCGTTTCGCGACATGTGCGACGCCGGGGACCTCCAGTGGTCGGACCCGAAGGCACCCGACTACGTCTCGGTGCGGACGACCGCGGACGCACGGGTGGTCCTCCAGGACCGGACAGACGTCCGCCCGTGGCGCAAGGGACTCACCGTGAAGGTGCTCGACGGGTTCCTTCGTGCCGGCGACGAGATCATCATCACGTTCGGCGACCGGACGGACGGCTCGCCGGGCTGGCGCATGCAGACCTTCTGTGAAGACACGTTCGAGTTCCGCGTGCTGGTCAACCGGTACGGGACCAAGGTCTACGAGCCGCTGCCGCGTTCGCCCGAAATCCGCATCGTTCCCGACCGCCCCGTGCGGCTGGTCGCCGTGGCCCCGTCACTCGTCGAGGTCGGTAAGCCCTTCAAGGTGGGGCTCAAGACCGAGGACCTCTGGGGAAATCCCGTCGGACGCGTGCGACGAGCTGCGCACAGGGGATTCAGAAAGCCCGGCGTCCACGTCCTGCCGTTCCGCGACGTGAAGACGCGTCTCCGCTGCGAGACGAACCCGATCGTCGTCGAGGAGCGGATATCGCTCGGCCGCTGGTGGGCCGACTTCCACGCCCAGAGCGAGGAGACCATCGGGACGAATTCGGTGGAGGACTACTTCACGTTCGCGCGCGACAAGGCCCTCGTCGACATCGCGTCCCACCAGGGCAACGACCTCCAGATCACCGACGCGTTCTGGAAGCGTTTGAACCGCACGACGAGGGCGATGAACGCGCCGGGACGGTTCGTCACGTTTCCCGGGTACGAGTGGAGCGGCAATACGGCGGCGGGCGGCGACCGGAACGTCCTCTTTCTGCGGGAGGGGGACCCTGTCTCGCGGAGCAGCATCGCACTGGTCGACCCGTCGGAGGCCGCGTTCCCGTGCTCGCCGACGGCGGAGGACCTCTTCCGGACGATGAGGAAGCGCGACTGCCTGGTATTCGCGCACGTGGGCGGCCGCTACGCCGACCTCGACCGACACGACGAGGGCATGGAGGTCGCGGTCGAGATCCATTCCTGCTGGGGGACGTTCGAGTGGCTGCTGGCCGACGCGCTGGAGCGGGGATACCGCGTCGGCGTCGTGGCGAACTCGGACGGCCACAAGGGCCGGCCGGGGGCGGAATATCCGGGTACCACGCATTTCGGAAGCCGCGGCGGACTGACGTGCGTGCTCGCGAGGAAGCTCGACCGCCGGGCGGTGTGGGATGCGCTGAAGGCGCGACACGTCTACGCGACAACGGGTGCGCGTATCTTCCTCGACGTCCGCACCGACACCGGCGCGATCATGGGGGACGTCATCCGCGCGAAGGAGCCCCCCGCCTTCTCCATCCGGGCCGTCGGCACGGGGCCCATCGAACGCGTCGAACTCCGCTGCGGCATGAAGGTCGTGAAGACCTTCCGTCCATACGCGTCGAAAGACCTGGGCCGACGCATCAAGATCATGTGGGAGGGTGCGAGCTTTCGGGGACGTGAACGCGACGCCGACTGGGACGGCGGCCTGCACGTGCGCGGCGGCCGCATCATCCGCTTCACACCCGTCGGCTTCGACAACCCGCTGCACACCTGCGAGCGGGCCGGGGCGAACGAACTCCGGTGGCACTCGGTGACGACCGGTGCGTGGGCCGGGGTGATCGTCGAACTGGACCACGCAGGACGCGGAACCCTCGAGGTGCGAACGGCACAGAAAAACCTGACGGCGCCGGTGAAATCCATCGGGCTGCGGCCGAAGGTGGTCGGTGCCGGCGGCGTGGGACTCAAGCTCCAGGCCTATCGTCTTCCCGATGAAAATCCCGTGGGGGAGATGACGCTGCCCGCCTGCCGGCCGCGCGGGCTCAAGCGGGGGGACAACCCGTTCCACGTGCACGTCGTGCAGGAGGACGGGCAGCGGGCGTGGTCGAGTCCGATCTACGTCGTAAGACCGTGAAGCCGTCGTGCATCGAGCGGCGGAAAGGGAAAGGGCCCCGATGACCGTCGGGGCCCTTTGAACTGCGTCTTCGCTTTCTGGTTATTTCATCCGGCGACGGCGAAGCCACCCAAGCGCCGCCACCACGCCCGTCCAGGCAAAGAGCATCGTTCCAGGCTCCGGAATCGGCGTGTAGTCGATGGTGAGCAAGGGGTCAACCAGGTCATTAGCATTACGCCCAAAATCGTCGCGGGGATCCAGGACGAAACCTTTGTTCTCCCAGGTGCCGTCGACCCAGTTCTGGATCATAGACTGGACGTCCCATGTTCCACCGGTGCCCATAAGAAGGTTGTCGGTGTCTACGATTTCCGACCCCATGGCGCTCTCGATGTCGGGCGCCGATGTATTAAGCCCCGTTTGCAGCGTGCCGCCCCAGTCGTGGCCCTGCCCGGTGGCCGTGTTCCAGTTCACGGCATACGAACCCGCCCCATTGTCGGCAGACCCCCATCGGTCGCCCCACGTGCCAGTGCCCTCCTCCCACAACGGGGTTCCTGCGGGGGTGTCGATACGACGTACATGGACGCCGATGTTGTCATAGTCATCGCTGTACCAGGTCTCATCACAGCTAAACGATGCGGAATTGATGGTGGCGCCGGCAAGAGCGCTCAGGTCGGCATAGTAGAGCGGGTAGAACACCCCCGCGGCGGAATTCGGCCCCCCAATCATGTCACTTGGCTGGCCACCGGTGTTGGCCGGCCAGGCGTTATCCCTGTAGACAGATGTGTGCAACGACGACGCCTCCGTGAAATCGATGACGAGCACGTCGGCGGAGGCCCAGGCGGAAACGACGAATATCAGTGCAGCTGTCCAGACGAGCACCTTCATCACTATTTCCCCCTCAAAAAGGTCCGTGTGTTCGCTATGTCCTTTCTACCGCTGAGCTTACGTAAGCGCTTGTCGTGGTGGTGCAGCCCCTCCGGGTTTACGTGCAGCAAATCCCGTGCCAAGTCTGGCCGTCTCGGTGCACATACATAGACGCGCGGCTGTAACATTAAGATGTCAAAGGTGTTAGGGGGACGGGGTTTTTTGGAGAAAAGCGGCTGAGCTCAACTGCTCGAAGCCTCGTGTTCAAAAAACTGAACACCGGAAGGTCTGATTCGTAGCGATATCTGCGCTAAGTGCTTGCAGGACAGCAGGTTAAGCCGTGTCCAAGAATTTGAACACGGCGTGTGGAAACCGACACTGCCCATCAGGCGGACCTGGGCGGGGCGGCAGATGACGCTGCCCGCTTACCGACGTCCCAGGCTCAAGCGCGGTGACAACCCCTTCCATGTGCACGTGGTTCAGGGGAACGGTCAGCGCACGTGGTCGAGTCCCGTCTACGTCGTGACGCCATGAAGGGGCTGCATGTCGAATGGCTGAAACACAAAGGGCCCCGATGACTGTCGGGGCCCTTTGAATTGCGTCTTCGGCGTCGGGCTACCTCATACGGGGTCGTCGGGCCAGACCAAGCAGGGCGATGGCCGCCGTGCCCAGAAGCAGAACCGTCGCGGGCTCCGGAATCGGTGTATAGTTGATGGTCAGCGTAGGACCGGACAGATGGGCTGAAGTGCTGCCGATGGCATTGCCGGTCCACATGACCCAGCCGTTGTTCGGGTGGGTGCCGTCCGCCCAAGCCTGGACCAGGGCCGTCATGTCGAAGTCGACGCCGGCCCCGCCGGCGGGGATGTGCTCGCAATCCCAGACGGCGGCGTCCACCCACAGGTTGAGCATGTTGTCACCGGCGAGCCAGGTGTGGAAGCCGCCGCCCCAGTCGTGACCTGAACCGCCGACGTTGTCTTCGTACCAGTCGGACATCCGCCAGCCGCACCCGTTGTCGTTGGTCCAGCGGTCGGCCCAGGTGCCGTCGCCCGGGACCCAGTTCTGTGTGGACGTGAAGCGTCTCACCTCGACGTTGTCACACCCACTCCAGCCCCACCCGTCCTGGGCCACGTGGAACGTCGCGGTGTTGATCGTCGCAAGCGCCAAGGACGACAAATCGCACCACAAGAGTCCGTTCATGTCGTAGCCGTTGGGACCCCCGAGCACCTCCATCCCGTTGGCACCGGTGTTTGAATTCTGCGTCCCGCCGAAGATGGCGGTAAGCTTCGAGGTCGGCTCGGTGAAATCGATGATGAGCTGATCGGCAGAGGCCCAGGCGGAAACGACGAATATCAACCCAATAGTCCAGACGAGCGCTTTCATCCCAATCCCCCCCCTCAAGAAAGGCCGTGTGTTCCGTATCTCGTTTCTGGCTAGGACCTTACGTAAAGACATGACGTGGCGAAGCACCCCCCGCTGCTCTAAGTGCAGCAAATCCCGTGCCAAACCTGGCGATCTCGCCACGCGGGCACACACCCAATGATGTAATGTCAGAATATTGGAGATGTTAGGGAGCCGGGGTTTTTTGGAGAAAAGCGGCTGCGCTCAACGGCTTGAAGCCTCGTGTTTAAAAATTTGAACACCGGAAGGGGTAGTTCGGGACGATATCTGAGCTAACTGCTTGCAGGACAGCAGCTTAAGCCGTGTACAAAATATTGAACACGGCGTGTGGGAACCGACACTGCCCATCATGCGGACCTGGGCGGTGCGCAGTGCATCCTGGATCCACGTGGTCGACAGGGCCATCGGTGCCGGGCAAGCCCCCGGCAGGGCGACAGGAGGTCTCATAGCGCTTCCGGCGCCCCCTGGCTGGGGCGGGCAAGCTTCGGGGCTGAGCGGCCCTCTTGGCGCCGGTTTGCCGGGATTGCCGTGGTGGGGCAGGCACCCCACCACGCCTGTACATTACTCAGGTGAGACCGCTCAGCGGGGTTCGCACGGGCGCGCGGTCCGTCGTCGACGTCTCCGCCGGAAGCCCACCACGGAGGACAGACCGGTCCCCACAAGGAGAACGGTTGCGGGCTCGGGGACGCCCGGGATGTACTCGATGGTCATGCTGGGTGCCGCCAGGTTGGCGAGACCCAGTGCACCCGTCATCGCGTCCGCGGTGCAGAGCGCGAAGCCCCGGTTCTGCCAGATGCCCCAGGCCCAGTTCTGGACAAGCGACGTGCACTCGAAGGTCGTGTACCGGCCGTTGAGGAGGAGTCGGTTGTCAATCAACTCGGCAAGGGCGCCTGTGAAGGGCGCCAAGGTGCTCCAGGCGGGAACGCGGTCGCCGGCCCAGTCGATGCCCGTGTTTGAGACGTTGTCCCAGTTCGAGAACAGTTGACCCGCACCATAGTGATGATGCGACCCGGTCAGACGGGTGGCGTAGGTCCCGCTTCCCGGCTCCCACATCACCGGACAGTCGATGCGGCGCAGTTCCACGTTGTCCAGCGGAACCCCGCCGTAGGTCTCGCGGACCGTGAACTTGGCCTCGAGGATCGTTGCCCCGTAGAGCGGGGTCATGTCGATGTAGTAGAGTCCGGTGTAGTGTCTGCTCGTGTCGGGAGGTCCCACTTTCACGTCCCACTCCGCCCCCGTGTTCGAGTTCTCCTCCCTGTGGAAGATGCTGGTGTGTCTGGAAGTGGGCTCTGAGAAGTTGATGGTCAGGTGGTCCGCAGAGGCGCACGCGCAGACGAGCAGTACGAGCAGGACCGTCCAGAGGAATCCCTTCATGGCCCCCCCGAGAAGAGGCGTTCCCTGCGATATCGTCCTGGCCCAAATGCCTGAGGAAGTAAGGTGTGATTCAGCCCCATGAAGCCGCTGCTTCTATGCATGCAAATACTGTGCCAAACAGGGCCGAAGTATGGGCATGTTGGGGTGACAGGGTCCTAAGACGTTAGCACCAAAAGGTTTGGGGAGAAGGATATTTGTGCGAGAAGGCGGGAGTTCGGCCGGGGGCCCGGAGTCGTGTTCAATAAATTAAACACGAACGGCCCACAAACGGGGCGAAAGGCGGTGCCGATGGACGTATCCGCTTGCTCCAAGAGGGGTTACGCAATGTCGAGAAAATCCGACATGGCCCGCACGACGCCCGTCGCCGGCGGGCCTGAAACCGGGAACAGGCCTTGGAGGGGACGACCTGGCAGGCGTCGGGACCTCAGAGCATGCTAAAGTATTCTTCGAGGTTCTCGAAGTGCTTGCTGGGGGCGACGACGGCGACGACGTTGCGCGTGAAGTTTCCGTCATCGTCCCGCTCGTTGAGGTCCGCGACGAACGGCTCGATCCTTTCGCCCTCGGGATTGGTGAGGATCTTGAGCGAAGGGCGGTCAAGGGCCTCGATGTCGTGACGCACGCGATAGACCAGCGCCATTTCGCCCGTGTCGAGTTGCAGCATGGTGCCGACCGGATAGAGGGACAGGAAGAAGGCAAACTTGCTGAGAAGCACCGGGTCGAACATGCTGCCTGAATCGTCGAGCATGATGCCGAGCGCCTCGGCGGCCGAGTAGCTGCGCTCACGGTAGGCGCGTGGTGTGGTCAGAGCGTCGTAGCAGTCGGCGATCGCGACGACCTTACTGAACAGGTTGAGGTCCCGGGTCGACGTGGTCTCAGGATAGCCCTGGAGGTCAATGCGTCTGTGATGCTGAAAGGCGACGACCATCGCGCGGATGAGCATCTCCCTCATCTCACCTGTCTTCAGGAGTTTCCCAACGCCCAGAAGCGGGTGTGCTTTCAGCATCTCCCACTCGTCCCGGCTGAGTTTGCCGGATTTGTTCAGCACCTCCTTGTCGATGTCGACCTTTCCAACGTCATGCAGCAGGGCGGCCATGCCGAGGGTGCTCAGCATCTCCTTGTCCAGGCCCAGGTGCTGTCCGAAGGTGATGGAGAGGACCGCGACGTTGGTCGAGTGGTTGTAGGTGTACTCGTCGTAGTTCTTGATGGAGCTGAGTGCCACGAGAAAGAACTCGTCCTCCATCGCGATATCGACCATGGTCTGAACCGCCCGCTTGGCCTTGCGGAAGTTGACGGCCTTACCGGCGTGGGCGTTCTGCAGGATGCTCTTGGCCACCGAGATGGAGCGGAAGTAGATGTCGACCGAGTTCCGTCTGAGGTTCTCGTTGCGCATCGCCAGTGACTGATCGTCTTCCGGCCCGATCTTGACGCAGGTGAGTCCCTGTCGCTTGATGGCCTCCTCAAACATCTTGTAGGGGTCATCCCCCGAGTCCTTGGGGTCGAGCTTGGCGAAGACGCACAGAAAGTTCCGCAGGTCCTCGAAAGTGATGGTCTGCCCGAAGAAAATCGACCCGGTCTTGAACCTGGACAGGGCCTCCATTATGAAGTTGTAGGGGAGGATTCCGGCGACGTCGGTCTTGATCCGTGTGGCGTTGAGCATGAGGAAGCCGTGCACATGCTCCAGGTTGCACGCCCCCTCGTTTTTGAAGGTCTTTTTCATCAACTCGAGGAGCTGCTGGGTCTTCCGGATGACCGACTCGTTCTGCGGCGGGAAAAAGCGGGCCCCCTTGAACGCGACGTGGAAGGCGTTGAGGAACTCCAATCGAAGCTTCTGGTGCTCCTTCGCGACGGCAGCGTCGATCCCAAGCGTATCGAGTTGTGCGTTCACCGCATCGGTCATGGCTCAGCTTCCAGCTGTCGTGGTTGTCTGTTCACTTGCCTTGTGTGCGAGCCCGGCGGCGGTACGAACCACCTGGGACTTGTCGCCAAGGTGACGGTCGAGCGCCTCGCGTGCCCTGTCGTCGTCCAGCACACCCAGTGCCAGGGCCGCACAGGCACGTGTCTCGGCGTGGTTCGACCTCTCGAACCACTTGCTCCTGTCGAGTATGTCCACCAACAAGTCGATCGCGTGGTGCGATTCCAGCCTGGCAAGCGTGACGAGAAGGGCCTTTTTCTCCTCGAGCGTGCGGTCGTGAAAATCCTTGAAGGCCAGTTGCTGTCTGAGCGGTGTTGCCGGGCCGGCGATCCCGCGGAAGCGGGTCAATGACTTGAGGGCAGCCTTGCGGAGACCGGGGTCCTCGGACGTCACGTATTCCAGGAGCAGGTCGCGTGCCGGGGCGTTTCCAAGTTGCTCCAGCAACGTGACGGACGCCTTCTTGACCGGGGTCTCTGCGGCCGTGAGAGGCTCGACCAGTGCCTGCGCAACACCGGGTTCGGCCACCTGCTCGAGGATGCCGAGCACCTTGACGGCCACGTCAATGTTGGATCCCAAGAGTCTGGACGTCAGCACGGTCGGGTCATCTTTCACCAGGTGCTTCAACGCCACGCGGACGACCTTATCGTACCGCTGGAGTTCCATGACTTCGCACAGGGCGGGAGCGGCAGTGGCCGGGAGCATCATGAGGAACCGCGCGAGTTCCGTCTGGCTGATGTCGTCGTGGTCCTTGAGTGTTTCCACGATCACGCCCATCTGCTGCTCGTCGCCGAGAGACTGGAGTTGCTCGACAATGTGGACCCGCGAGTCCTTGCTCAACTCGTCGTCGGCGGCGAGTGCCCGCAGTCTTCCGAGGACGTCCGCCGCGGCCTTGAACGAGGGGCCCTTCACGTGCATCATGACGAGGCCGACAAGAACCTTCACGGCGTTACGCCGCATGTCGTCGTCGGGGCTGGACGCATCCAGCAGGATGTGGAAAAGGATATCGGTCAGGTCCTCGGAGACGTCGGTGGACTTCTCCTCTTCGACCAGCCTCTCGAGGGTCTCGGTCTGCTCCTCGGTCAGGCTGGGCAGCTTGGACTTGGTGGCCGCACAGATGGCCGCC
>DATKVD010000301.1:0-6600 GCA_035530235.1 Planctomycetota bacterium
CATGTGACAGGCGTGGTGCACGAGCCACCCGCCGGACTCCTCCGGCTCGACGATGGCCCGGTGCCGCGCGCCGCTCGCGTAGAGCCCGTAGCCGCGCGATGTGAAGCACGTGATCGACATCACCTCGCCCAGTTCGCCCGAGTCGATGATGGCCTTCATCCGCTGGTAGGGCGGCTGGAAGCGCAGCGTGTAGTTGACCACGGTGATGAGGTCCTTCGCCTCGGCCGCGGTGATCATGTCGTCGGCGTCTTTCAGGTTGAGTGCGATGGGTTTTTCCACCAGCATGTGCAGTCCGGCGTCCGCGGCGGCCATCACGTGCTCGTGGTGGGCGTAGCTGGTCGACGTGATGAGCACGAAGTCCAGGTCCCACGAGCACAGCTCCCGCGGGTCGTGCGTGGTCTTGAGCCCGAACTGCTCACGGGCGATGACCAGCTTGTCCGCCCCGCGGTTGCACGCGCCGATGACCTCCGCCGTGCCCCACTCGTGAAGCTTCCGCGTCATGCTCTGTCCCACACCGCCGAATCCGATCACGCCTCCTTTGAGCATCGTTCCTCTCCTTGTGATGAGTTTCCGGGCAATGACGAATGACGAATTAAGAATGACGATTCAAGGCCAAATGCCCGAAGGACGAATGTGCAGCGCACGTTACTTGAGTCATTCGGATTTCGGTCATTGAATCGTCATTCATCCTTCGTTATTGCACCAAGGTTACCTGTTCCCCGCGGAACGTCATCGTCAGTCCGTCGTCCAGTTCGAGGGTGAGTCCCAGGCTGTGGCTGATGTCGACGGCGCGTCCGGTGAAGCGGTGTCCGCCTCGCACGATCGTCACGCGCGTCCCCAGGGTGCTCGAAAACCGTCGCCAGTGGTTCCCCACCAGTTCGGTGTGTCCCCGTCTTGCCTCCTCGAACCATCCGTCGAGCGAGCGCAGCAGTTCGCGTGCGAGCCACGCACGGTCGATCTCACGTCCCGTGACCTCGGCCAGCGAGGTGGCGGTCTTGAGTCTCGGTCGCGAGTTGACGTTGACCCCGACGCCGAGGAGGAACGCGGGCGGATGTCGCCTGGGCTGTGTGCGCTCGACGAGGATCCCGGCGATCTTTCGCTCCGCGAGGATGATGTCGTTGGGCCAGCGGATGCGTGCCGGCAGGTTCAGGGCTTCCACGATGGTCTCACACACCGCCACCGAGGTGGTTACGGTTAGCATGGTGGGGTTCAGCTCGTGGTGCGGGGCACGGAGCACCACCGAGAACGTCAGGTCCTTTCCCGGAGCGGACTGCCAGTCCCGGTGGAGTCGTCCGCGGCCCCGGGTCTGCTTTTCGGCGAAGACGACGGTGCCGGAGCGGGAACTCCTCGCGGCCTCCTCCCGGGCGACGTCCTGCGTGGAGGTCGTCTCGTCGAGGACGATGACGCGTCGGCCGAAGAGGTCGGTGGCCAGTCCGTCACGGATCTCCTCGGCCGTCAGCGGCCCGCCCGCACCGAGCGACCATCGGCCGCCGCGGTGTGCCTTCACCGGGAACCCGGCTTCGCTCAGTGTCGTGACCTCGCCGGTCACCCGCTCACGCGGGATGCCGACGGCACGTGCGATCTGTGCCGTCGTCCGGCCCGTCTTCCCGTGACGACGCAGGTAGAGCAGCAGTCTCACCGTTGCCTGCTTCATCGGGTGTCTTTCCCCATGTCGAACTCGACGGCAAGGTCGAGTGCGGGTGCCGAATGCGTGAGCGCCCCCACCGAAATCCGGTCCACACCGCTCTGGGCGATCGCCCGGACGTTCTCGAGCGTCACGCCGCCCGACGCTTCGAGCACCGGCCGCTTCCCCCCCGAGGCGGCCGTGACGGTCTTCACCGCCTCGGCCAGCTCGCGGGACGTCATGTTGTCGAGGAGGATGACATCGACGCCGGCGTCGGCGGCCCGCCGGACGTCCTCCAGCAATGCAGCTTCCACCTCGATGGTGATGTGCGGGTGCGTCTTGCGGATGCGGGCGACGGCTTCGGTCAGAGGGGTCCCACGGGCGACCATGACCGCGAGGTGGTTGTCCTTGATGAGCACCGCATCGTAAAGTCCCATGCGGTGGTTCTGGCCCCCGCCGGCCCTGACGGCGTATTTTTCGAGCAGCCGCCAGCCGGGCGTGGTCTTCCGGGTGTCGTAGATGCGGACGGGCGTGCCGACCACGGCGTCCACGAACTTCCGTGTGAGACTGGCGATGCCCGAGAGCCGTCCGAGGAAGTTGAGCACGGTGCGCTCGGCCGACAGAAGCCCCCGTGCCGCTCCCGACATCACCGCCAGCACCTGGCCCTCAGACACCGCCTCGCCGTCGTGCGTCTTCAGCTCGACCGCGGCGTCGGCCGCGAATGCTTTGAGGACGGGTGCGATGATGGGCAGCCCGGCGACGACGCCCGATTCCCGTGCCACGACGCTTGCACGCGCCTGCACCTCCGCAGGCACCACGGCGTCGGTCGTCACGTCACCCGCGCCGAGGTCCTCCTCGACCGCCAGGCGGATGAGCTGCTGCACCTCTTCGTGGTCCACGGGAAGCTTCATGTCGCAACTCCCGACATCTCTTGACCGCTCGGGGAGAAGCTTACCGTTTCACCGCGTGCATTTCAAGCGAACTTCGGTCCACCGCGTGAAATGGCTTGACAGAACGGGCACGTGTGCGTATATTGGTGGCGTGGTTGCGGCCGACGGGCCGATAGGACAACCAGTGGGGAGTGGTGCAACGGCAGCACGACCGGCTCTGGACCGGTTAATCCTGGTTCGAATCCAGGCTCCCCAGCCAATAAAAGCGGACTGCACGGAGTGCAGTCCGCTTTTATTGGCAGAGCCCCGATGAATCGGGACGGTCTCCTGCTCACCTGTTCTCCGGTTCAGCCGTTTGCCCTTTCCTGGCAGAGCCCCGATGAAGGGGGATAGTCTTCTGCCTTCTCCCTTTGCGCCTTTGCGTCTTGGCGTGAGCGGTTGTTTCTGTCGCTGCTTCTGTTTTCTGTGTTCAAGCGGAACGCGTCTTCCCTGCGATGGGCCTCGCGCCCCTACTCCAGTCTCGTGTGCCGCTGAAGCAGCGTGTCCTCCGCCACGTCCATCTTCTCCATCAGCATGATGATGAGGGCATCGAGGTAAACGAGCATGGTCTGCTCGAAGAGTGACCCCAGGGGCTGCACGGAGGGCGGGGGGGCCTTGGCCTCGTGGACCTTCGGGGTGGGTGCGGGAAGTCGAATGAGGATGTCGGTGAGTTCTCTGAGGGGCGACTCGCCGGCCGCCGTGACCGCCGCCACCCGGGCCCCCGCGTGCTTGGCGATGCGGGCGTAGCTGACGGGACCGCCCGTGGTCCCGCTCCCGCTCCCGATGATGATCAGGTCCCCCTTGCGGATCTCCGGTGTGGTGGTCTCACCCACGACGTACGTGTCGATGCCCAGCTGCATCAGTCTCTGGGCGAAGCTCCGGACCATCAGACCCGACCGCCCCGCCCCCGCCACGAACACCCGCGGACTCGTCGTGATGGCCTCCAGGAGTTCGGGCGTCTTCTCCATCTCCGCCGAATCGATCGTCTGGCTCAACTCCTCCAGAATCCTGTAACAGGCATGGCTGATTTCCATGTCGGACTCCTGAAAATGCGTGTGACGGGACGCCCAAACCGGAATGGTACCTTTCCGCCGGACGTTTGTCAACCGTCCCCTTGCGTTTCCCCCCGGCCCCCGTCAAAGGGGCTTGCATGAGGCGTCTCCAGCGGTTAGAGTGCACCCGACGGGAACGTCTGGGTGCACACACGCGTCTTCTCGATGGGAGGTGCAAGGGCAAATGGGCATCAAGGTGGCATTCATCGGCGCCGGGAGCGTCGGGTTCACCCGCAAACTCCTCCGTGACATCCTGGCGGTGCCGGAACTCCGCGACACCCGGTTCGCGTTCACCGACATCAGCCGACGCAACCTCGACATGGTGACGAGACTGTGCCTGAAGGACCTGGAGCAGAACGGCCTTCCGGCGAAGGTGACGGCGACGATGGACCGTCGACGGGCACTCGCCGACGCCGACTACGTCATCAACGTCTCGCGCGTCGGGGGACTCGATGCCTTCCAGCTCGACATCGACATCCCCCTCAAGTACGGCGTGGACCAGTGCGTGGGCGACACGCTGTGTGCCGGGGGCATCATGTACGCCCAGCGCGGCATCCCGTGCGTGCTCGATTTCTGCACGGACATCCGCGAGGTGGCGAAGGACGACTGCCTGTTCCTCAACTACGCCAACCCGAACGCGATGCTCACCTGGGCGGCCATCGAGTACGGCAAGGTGCGGACCGTAGGACTCTGTCACGGGGTGGAGGGCGGCTGGCACCAGATCGCCGACGTCCTCGGCGCCAAGAGCAGAAACGAAGTGGATATCATCTGTGCCGGCATCAACCACCAGACCTGGTACCTCCAGATCCTCTACAAGGGCCGGAAGATCACCGGCGACGAGCTGCTGCGGGCGTTCGAACGTCACCCCGTCTACAGCAGGACCGAGAAGGTGCGCATCGATATCCTCAGACGGTTCGGATACTTCTGCACCGAATCCAACGGACACTGCTCGGAATACGTCCCCTGGTACCGCAAGCGTCCCCGGGACATCCGGAAGTGGATCGACCTCTCGAGCTGGATCAACGGGGAGACGGGCGGGTATCTGCGGGTGTGCACCGAGAACCGCAGCTGGTTCAACACCGATTTCCCACGCTGGCTCGAAGCCGACGACCTCCCCATCGGTCCGGAGAACCGCGGGGGCGAGCACGGCAGCTACATCATCGAATCGCTCGAGACCGGCCGCTGCTACCGTGGACACTTCAACGTGCAGAATCGCGGCTGCATCCCGAACCTGCCCACGGACTGCATCGTCGAGGTACCCGGGTACGTCGACCGGAACGGCATCGGCATCCCGAGGGTGGGGGAGCTGCCCCTGGCGTGCGCGGCCACACTCTCCGCCAGTGTGAACGTCCAGCGGATGGCCGTGCGGGCCGCCGTCCACGGCGACGAGACGCTCCTCAAGCAGGCCATGCTACACGACCCGCTCACCGCCGCCGTCTGCGACCCGGACGAGATCTGGCAGATGACCGACGAGATGCTCGTGGCCCAGGCGAGGTGGCTGCCGCAGTACCGTCGGGCGATCGCCCGGGCGAAGAGACGCCTGCGCACGCCAAAAGTGCGCACGCGCCGCTGGAAGGGCGCCGCACGGCTCCATACGAGGACCGTTGCCGAGATGCGCAAGCTCGCCACACGCAGACGCAGACCGGGCACCACCGGCAAGGAGACCGTCGCCCAGCGAAAACGAAGGCCGAAACGCACCCGACGGTCGAAGGGTTGACTGATAGGGGAGACACCACCCACAGGTGTGCCACGGCTGGCTTGTCCAGCCGTGCTCCTGATGTGCACGGCTTGGCGAGCAAGCCGTGGCACAGACTGCTGTGTTCGTGAGAATTAAGGGGAAGGCAGCGGTGGACGTCAAGACGATCCTCACGGTCGTGGCGGCGCTCGTGATGGCGACGGCAGCGGCGGCGCAGGACGAGACGAACTCGGCAGACGTTCAGAAGCAGGTCGCCGAACTCATCGCGTCGATGGAGAATAGCGACTGGGCCGGGAAGGCGGCGACCGACAAGCTCGTCGAGATCGGAAGGCCCGCGGTCGAGCAGCTCATCCTCGCGCTCAAACACCCGAAGCCGCGTGTGCGATACTGGTCGGCCGCGGCCGTGGCACGCATCAAGGACGAGCGCGCGTTTCAGCCCCTCGTCGACCTCGTCAAGACCGACCCGAGCAACATGGTGCGCGCGACCGCACTCTGGTACCTCCAGCACTTTCCCAGAAAGGAGGTCTGGGACCTCGCCATCCAGGTCCTCGATGACCCCGACCGCGGGATGCGCGGTTGGGCCATCAAGCTGCTCTCCACAGCGGCCCGCAAGGAGGGGGTCCCGAAGCTCAAGGCACTCACCAAGCACCCCGACTACATGACCCGCTACGACGCGATGGTGGGGGTGGTCGGACTCATCGACGCAGAGGCCGTCGAGACGCTCAGGGACATCCTTCGCGCCGACGACCATGAGACCGTCCGCAAGGGGGCGCTCAGCTGCATCACCATCCTCAAGGAGAAGCCGCCGGTGGTGCTTACGGTCCTCATCGACGGCCTGGAGGACCGCAACGAGGAGGTGCGGGCCTTCGCGGCGAAGCTCCTCCGTAAGGGGGCGAATCAGAGCTTCTACTTCCAGCCCGCCGGGGACCCCGAGGCCCGCGCGGCCGCCGTCCGCGCCTGGCGCACCTGGTATGAGAAACACAAGGACCGCCTCTGCTGGGACCCGGAAAAGCGCCGGTTCGAGATCCGCCAGGAGAAGTCGTAGTCCGCCAGCCACGGGGGCCGTCAGGGCCGCCACGGAGTAAATCACCCGCAGGAGCCGCCAGACAGGTTCCGTCACCGTGTTCAAAAAATTGAACAAGGGCGCTGGGCGTGTTTAATAAATTAAACAGGCCGCGTGTCTCTTGTAAGTCTTTTCCTGACTTGGAGTTAGGGTGGTTTTTGACGGTGGAATGGGGTGTTCTGTGGCGCGACTGTCGGATTGATAGGACGCTGCACACTAAATGCCGAAGGGCGCAT
>DATKVD010000302.1:0-13724 GCA_035530235.1 Planctomycetota bacterium
GTCACGAGGAACACCGCGGCCGGGGCGTGCTCGGCCTGGCTCAGGATGTCCGCCGCCACCACGTCGGGGCGGGCCGAGTCGTCCGCCAGCACCAGCACCTCGCTCGGACCGGCCAGGATGTCGATCGCGACGTCCCCGAACACCTCCTTCTTCGCCAGCGTCGTGAAGATGTTCCCCGGTCCGACGACCATGTCCACCTTCGGTACCGACGCCGTCCCGAACGCCATCGCCGCAACGGCCTGTGCCCCGCCGATCCGGTAGACCTCGTCAATGCCCAGGAGGTCACAGCACGCGAGGATTTCCGGACACACCTTTCCCGAGGCCCCGGGCGGCGTGCAGAGGGCGATCTCCCGGACCCCGGCGGCCTGGGCCGGAACACAGGTCATGATGACCGACGAAGGCAGCGTCGCCGAGAACCCGGGGATGTGCACCCCCACCCGGCGGATCGGCACGTACCGCACGCCGAGTTGCCGGCCCCCGGCGGACAGCGCCGCCGGGTCGTGCCGGAGGATGTGCTCCTGGAAGGCACGGACGTTGTCGATGGCCGCCCGGGCGGCCCTGAGGAACGCGTCCGGCAGTGCTCTGGGTGCCGCGGCAATCTCGTCCGGCGACACCCGGACCGTTTCCGCGTTCAGGTCCACCCCGTCGAGGAGCTTCGTGTATCGGAAGACCGCTTCGTCTCCGTCACGACGCACGTCGTTCACGATGCGCCGGGCGCTGTCGATCGGCGACAGGGGTTTTCCGAAGACCTCGAGGGTTTTCTTCTGCGAGCTTGGCGTCACGGCCCCGGCGCTCACCGAGAGCTTTTTCTGCATTTCCGAAATGGCCCGGCGGGCCGATGCGTCGCTCAATCGGATGATTCTCATGGGCGTGATCCTCTCTTGCCTCGTCACAACTTCTTATCATGTCGAAGGTTGTGCCTTCGTGTCAAGAGAAAATCACGGCCGGCCCGCAGGCCGGTCCCGGCATCCGCCTTGCCCGGGGGCCGCTTCTGGTGTACAATCCGATCCACGCCTTCCACTGGGGACGATTTCATGACGGACCTCGAGCGGTACTCGAGACAGATTCTCTTCGAGAATGTCGGCCGTGAAGGCCAGGAACGGCTGCGCACGGGTCGGGTGGTCCTGGCCGGCTGCGGGGCACTCGGGTCCGTCTCGGCCAGTCTCCTGGTGCGGGCGGGCGTCGGACGCATCCGCATCATCGACCGTGACGTCATCGAACTCAACAACCTCCAGAGACAGATGCTCTACGACGAGGAGGACGTCCGTGCGGGCCGTCCGAAGGCCGAAGCCGCCGCCCGGAAGCTCAGACGGATCAATTCCGACGTCGAAATCGAAGCCTGCGTTGACGACGTCAAGGCCGGCAACGTCGAGAGACTCCTCGGGGGATTCGACCTCATCATCGACGCCACGGACAATTCCGAAACACGCTACCTCATCAATGATTTCGCCGTGAAGACCGGGACGACCTGGATATACGCGGCGGTGGCCGGTGCACGGGGCGGAACCATGACCGTCATCCCGGGAGAGACCCCGTGCCTGAGGTGCATCTTCGAGGAGCCCCCGCCGCCCGGGGGACTGCCCACCGCACAGACCGACGGGATCATCGGCCCGGCGGTGGCGGTCGTCGCTTCACTCCAGGCCACCGAGGCCCTGAAACTGCTGCTGGGACGGACCGAACACCTCAGGAAGGGGCTGCTCACGGTTGACCTGTGGCAGGGGACGTTCCGGACGACGTTCGCCGGTCCCGGCGCCAGGAATCCGGACTGTCCCGCTTGTGGTCGGAGGGTGTTCGAGTTTCTGGACGTCGCGACATGAAACCCAATTCGGGAAGGAGCCGTACATGGCTGAGATGACGAAGGCGGAACGTGTCGGGGCAGCCCTGGCAGGAGACGAGGTGGACCGTGTGCCGGCAAGCATCTGGTTCCATTTCACCCGGGAGCACGTCGCTCGCAGTCCCCGGACGGAGGCCGACGCACACATCGAACACCTCAGGCGCTACGACCTCGACTACCTGAAGGTGATGAACGACAACGCGTACGACATGTCGGCGACCCTGCCCGTCGTGGAGACGCCGGGCGACTGGGAGCGGCTTGAGCCCCTGACGGCCGACGCCCCCGGGTTTGCCGCACAGCTCGAGACGCTGCGTCTCCTGCGCACGGAACTCGGCGACCTTTACATGACCTCCACGATCTTCGGTCCGTATGCGCAGGCCAGCCGTGTGTGCGGTCGCGACATCCTGAGGCACATCGCGGAGGACCGCGAGAAGGTGAAAGCCGGGATCGCCGTCGTCACCGAGTCGCTGTGCGTACTCGCGCGCGAGACCATCAGGGCCGGAGCGAACGGGATCTACCTGGCGTGCAGCGGGGCCGCCCGGGGGGAGCTGAGCGAAGCCGACTACCGTGAGCTGATCCGTCCGTTCGATATCGAGGTGATGAAGGCGGCCGCGGCCGGCGACTTCAACGTCGTCCACGTCCACGGCGCCGGCTGTCCCTTCGGCGTCTTTGCGGACTATCCCGGCGATGCCGTCGGCTGGACCGCCACCTCGAATCCGCCCTCGCTCGCCGAAGCCACGGACCTGACCGGGATGTGTCTGGTAGGGGGGTGGGAGCAGGAAGGCGCCGTCGCCACCGGCGACCTCGAAGGGATTCGCGCCGAGACCCGTGCGGCGATCGAAGCCACCGGCGGCAGACATCTCCTCCTGGGACCGGGCTGCACCATTCCAGAGAACACGCCCGAGGCCTACATCCGGGCGGCCATTCAGTCGGCGAGAGAACTGTCGTGATCTGTTCGCGATGTCGACACGCCATGCGTGAATTGAAGCGCAGCTTCCACAAGCAGCGCAAATGGAAGTGTCCCCACTGCGGCAAGGTGCGCATGCAGCCGGTGCGTGCGACGCACAAGAGACGTCGACAGGGACGAGCGTGAGAAGGAGACCCGGAATGTCGATGCCGCGTCGTGCGTTTCTGAAGTCACTGGGCGCCGGGGTGTTTCTGGCCGCGATGGGATCGAAGACCTGCGCACAGATGGCCGGCGGCCACAAGCCGAACATCATCCTGTGCATGGCCGACGACCAGGGATGGGGTGACATGGGCTACTACGGTCACCCTGCACTCAAGACCCCGAACTTCGACGCAATGGCCGGGGCCGCTTTGCGGTTCGACCGGTTCTACGCGGCCGCCCCCGTGTGCTCACCCACCCGGGGCAGCGTCCTCACCGGACGTCATCCCAACCGGTTCGGGTGCTTCAGTTGGGGCCACACACTTCGTCCCCAGGAAATCACCCTTGCCGAGGCCCTCAAGACGACGGGATACGCCACCGGACACTTCGGGAAATGGCACGTCGGTCCCGTCTACAAGGGGAGCCCGGTGAACCCCGGTGCGAGCGGTTTCGACGAGTGGCTGTCGGCCCCCAATTACTACGACAACGATCCCGTTCTCAGTCGCGAGGGCACCGCCGTCCAGATGCGGGGCGAAAGCTCGATGGTGGCCGTCGATGCCGCCGTCGATTTCATCCGCAAGCAGGCAAAGTCCAAGCAGCCCTTCTTCGCGGTGGTGTGGTTCGGGTCGCCGCACGGACCGCACCGGGCGGTCGAGGCCGACCGTGCACCCTACGCGGCGCTGGACAAGGCCCGTAAGAATTTCTACGGTGAGATCACCGGGATGGACCGTGCCTTCGGCAGGCTCCGCGGCGAGCTGCGCACCCTCGACATCCACCGGAACACGATCCTGTGGTATTGCAGTGACAACGGCGGGCTGCCGAAGCTGGGCGTCACGGGCGGTCGCGGCAACAAGGGCGACATCTACGAGGGCGGTCTCCGCGTGCCGGCGATCCTCGAATGGCCCGTCCGCATCGACAAGCCCCGCACCACCAGTCTCCCGTGCAACACATACGACATTTATCCCACGCTGCTGGAGATCACCGGCGTGCGGATGAAGAACCAGCCGCCCCTGGACGGCGTGAGCCTGGTGTCGCTTATCGACGGGACGATGACGGCGCGACCGGAACCGATGATGTTCTGGAAGTATCCCTCGGGGGGGATCGGCACCCCTTCGAGCAAGCTGATGGGCGAGCTGCTGCGGGCCCAGCAGGCGGGAAAGCTGCTGCCGGACGGGGCCCAGCTCTGTCTCGATGCCGGCGACATTCGCAAGCAATACCCCGAGGACTCCTTTCCCGGTCATGCGGCCATGCTCGACTGGCCGTGGAAGCTGCATCGGATCGCCGGGCGCCGGGGTGCGGCCCGCTTCGAGCTCTACACTCTCGCCGACGACCCCGAGGAGAAGCAGAACCTGGCCGCAGAACAGGCGGCCCGCGTCACCGCCATGAAATCCGAACTCGAGAAGTGGCAGCTCTCCGTCATCCGCAGTCTCAACGGTGCGGATTACCGCTGACGGGGCGGGGGAGGGGGACCCTCCACGACGGGGCCCCGGGCCCTCTGGACCCTCCTTGCCCCCTGTTGGCCGCCTCTTCCGCAAAAACGGGTGAAGTCCTCACGCAGCTTCTGTCGATGGACGTACCGGCCCCGGACGCCTTCGGTGCGTACCGGCGGGTCCCGGGCACGTGTCGTCTACCGAGAGGACACCCCACATGCCTCAGAAGGACTACAAGAAGATGGTGGAGGAGGCGAGGGGACTTCCGGCCCTGGCCTCCGTCGTCACCACGGTCATGAACGCGGTCATCGAGGACACCTCCGCGGCGGACATCGCCAGGATCATCGAGAAGGACAGTTCCGTCACGGCACGGATCCTCAAAGTCATCAACTCCGCCTTCTACGGACTCAGCGGCCACGTCTCGACCGTGTCACAGGCGGTGCCGCTCCTGGGCATTCAGGTGGTCAAGAACATCGTGCTCACCTTCTCCGTGCTCGACATCTTCCCCCACGGCGAGAAGGACGGGTTCCGCTTCCAGAAGCTCTGGGAGCATTCGTTCGCCGTCGCCGTGGCCTGTCGACTGCTGGCCCGTGAGACACGCTACGAGGACCCCGAAGAGGCGCTCGTCGCGGGACTGCTGCACGATATCGGTGTGCTGATCTTCACCAAGCACGGTCTCGATGAATACCAGCAGGTGCTGAAAATCCACGAGGAGACCGACCGGCCCCTCGCCGACATCGAGCAGGAGACCATGGGGATCACCCACGCCGAGGTCGGCGCACTGCTGGCCGAGAAATGGAAGCTCCCCGAGGTCCTCATCGTCCCCATGCGATACCACCACGACGAGGTACTCCCCGACGAGATGCCCCGGCAGTCCACACTGCTCACCAATATCGTCCACGTCGCCGACGTCATGTGTCAGATCTTCTCCGTCTCGGCGTCCCGGGAAGGCATCCTCACCTTCAAGGAACTCGCTCAGAGTCGACTCGACCTGTCCGACGAGGTGCTGGTCGATATCCTGAAGGCCATTTCCCGCGAAATGGAGATCGCCGCCGAGAGCTTCATGGTGATCCCGCCCAGGTCCTACATCGAGGTCCTCGAGCAGGCCCACCTCGAACTCGGACGATTGAACCTGTCCTACCTCCTGGAACGGCAGCCCATCTCCTGAATGTCCCCGGTGAAGGTGTCTTCGCCGTATGGATGCCTGCCTGCCGCGGGCAGGGGGAGCCGTATGCCGTGACAGGCCCCGGAAGGCCTTGTGACCGGGCCCCTCGCCAGTCATCTGCCCGCCAGGCGGCCCAGGAGGCGACCCCGAATGCAGCGTGCGACAGCAGGGACGGCCGGGAACCCCGTTCTTGCAGCTTCGGTGAGGCGGTCCGGGCCGTTGTGTTCAAGGACTTCAACAACGCCGGCCGTGTTGATTTTGTGCAACACGGCGTAACCCCTTATGGCGTCAGCACTTGGCGGATAACGGCCTCCGGAAGACGTCGAGGGTGTTCAATTTCTTAGACATGGGGGCCGATGGCCCCCTTGGGCGAGAAGAGGGCCGGTTTTTTTTGGAATTTCATAACTCCTTGCCAGAAAAGGGCTTATGTCCATCCGGGCCTGTTTGACATTTTTAACAGGCGTTTTGGCACAGGATTTGCTGCTATCAAGGTGTCGGCTCTGGGGTGTGGGCTCAGCCTACCCCGTGTACTGTGTCCAAAGACCTACCGAAGTGTCGCTCACAGCGTTTGCTGTGGGTCTGGCGTCCTGCTGTGTGTACCCACAAGCAACACCCACCTGCGGCCCGTTTTCTGACAATTAGACGGTATTCACTTGGCGCCGGGATCGAGCCGGCACAGCGATCATCGGGGGCGCCTTATGCCCGGAGAACTGGATACTGCGGAGATCAGGCAGAGGCAGGCTCGAGACATTGCCGAGCGGCTCTGGCTTGCATCGAAACTGAAGGTGTTGTCGCCGCGGGGCACCTTCAACGTGAACGACGCGGTGGACGTTGCGCTCTTTCTCACTGAAAGACTGTTCAGGACCGCCGGAATCAAGCTTCACACCCGGCTGGACCCCACCATACCGGCCGTGGACGCTCACATGGGGAAGGTTGAGCAGACACTGGTGAACGTGCTGGTGAATGCCTGTGAGGCCACGAGGCATGGGGGGGTGGTCACGGTGACCACGGAGTACCTCCAACGGGAGCGGCGTGTTGCGGTCTGCATCGCGGATACCGGCGAAGGCATTCCTGCGGAGGTCCTGGACAGAGTATTCGAGCCCTTCTACAGCACCAGGGGACGCCTTGGTGTCGGTCTCAGTGCCGCACGGGACCTGCTGTCGGGACTCGGCGGCGATATCGGGATCGAGAGCACCGTTGGGGAGGGCACGAAGGTCACACTGGGATTGCCGGCGGCGGCACCGCCGGAGCACCAATCAGAACAAAGAGAAAGCGAGCATATCGTGGAGGACGTTGGATGAAGGACATCGACCAAATCTGTAAGCTGTTGAAGAAGACGAGGTTGGAGAAGGGACTGACACTTCGCGAGGTCGAGAAGCGTTGTGGCATCTCCTTCTCGACGGTGTCTCTGATCGAGAACCGTCGACACGCTTTCAGCCTGGAGAATTTGATGAAGCTGGCCGAGGCGTATGAGGTCCCGGTGAGCTACTTCTTCCAGGAAGCGGAGCGTGCCGGCTCGCGGCCCACTGAGGGCTGGATGAACGCGAGCAAGTGGGAGGAGAGCTTCAAGGGCGCAAGCGGCGAGGGCGTCCAGGAAGAGCTTCTCAATCCGCCCAGTCAGCACAAGAAGGTGAAGGTCACGCTGGTGAAGATGGAGGACAATTCCGAGGTGTCGTGGCAGCAGCCGACCTCGGGGACCCTCTATCTCTACCTCGTGTCCGGCAAGGTGCGCATCCTGCGGGATGACGCCGAGCCCCTTGTGCTGGACGAGAACGGGTTCTGCAATTACGAGCTGAACAGCAGGGCCCGGGTGCAGGCACTCAGGAAGTCGTGCCTGTATCTCACGAGGGTGCGGGACTGAGCGGAGCGGGTTCGGATATCCGAGCAAAGTGCCTCGAGACCCGTCAGGGTCAACAGGCAAACCTCCCAAACCGCCTTTGCTCTTGTGATGGCCGGCTTCCTGCAGCCCCAGGGGCCGGTCGGGGACCGAAAGGTCCCAACGCGTGTCCTCGAGCACGAGGAGCTTAACTCCATCTCCCGGCTCTTCGCGATGTGAGGGGACATCACGATGGAAAAGACCTCCCAACCGGGGGGTCTTTTCCATGTACCGGCAGCGTTTCCCGCCAAGGTGTATCCCGTGCCGCGGCCTGCGGCGCCTGTGACGTGGGACCGCGCATGAGCGGCATCTCTGCGGCGTTCATATAATCCAACATGCCGCATCTCTTTGGCAGTCAAGGCATTGCGGCGATCCCGCCCGCGTGCGACTGCCCCCGTGTTGGAAAATGCGAACACGCCGGGGCCCATCCGCGGACGGGACCGGTCGATTTCACGGCCCGCAGGCGTCGTAACCTGTTTGAGGGACTTATGTTGCGAAAAACACGGCCAAAGAGATGAGCTTTTTACCACGGTTTGGCACGCCATTTGCAGTAAAGCCGGGTGGGGCGGGTGCATGGCCCCTCCGGGTCACGACGTGATGTGCCAGGAGTTGAACCGATGAGCGTGAGAGAGCCAGAAGAGCCGACGCGTGAGACCTGCTTCGCCGAGCGTCGCAAGAACCGTCGGCTGAGGGTCCGGCTGGACATCGTCGTGCGACAGCACGTCCCGGACGGTCTGCCCGGTGCGGTGGAGCAGGCCACCACCCGCAACGTCAGCTCGGGCGATCTCTACTTTGAGAGCAGCCTGGGGGATCGTCTGCACATCGGCGACGTCGTCGACGTCGACATCGAGCTGCCGGCCCGCAGCAGCACCATCTTCAGTGAGAAGCATCTCGCCACCAGGGGCCGCGTCGTCCGGCTGGGACTCCCCAGCATCGAGGAGCCGAACCGCCGCGGCGTCGCCATCGTCTTCCTCGAGCCGCCCGCCTTCCATACCGTCCTCGATTGAGACCCGGATCTGACCGCGAAGGGCGCTGCATGGTGCGGCCTTGGCCCCGGCTGGGTACTGTTTGACAGCCGGTTGACAGGACGCGGGCCACAGGCCACGGCCCTTTGGCTTCGCTCAGGACAAACTCCGGCCGTTGGCACGTGAACCCCGCCGCCATGCCGACAGGGCACACGAGTGGGTGAGTTTGCGGGTCATCCCGGCCTCCATCGCAATCCCAGGAGGCCCTGTTCCGCTGTTCCAGAGGTGTTCCAGAACCCCGTCTATCCCTCACGCGCCCGCCGGCGATAGGATATCAGAAGGTCGCCGAAGAGGCGAAGACCGAAGCCGCGAAGCGCCAGCTCGAGGGGAAGCCGAAGAGCCGACCAGTCAATGCTCCGTCAACTTCGTGTAGTTGGCCTGCACGTTCTCGACGAACTCGTCCGGCGTGATCCGGCTGACCTCGTGCAAGGGCTCTATGGTTATCCCCTCAACTTCCTTGCGCGTCCTACCGAACCGTTTCATCTCATACTCTTTCTCTTTCTCGGTCAAGGGACGCATCTTCCCAGTCAGCAAGACCGTCCTGGGGCCGTAGCGGGTGTGCACCCATGCCGCGTGTTGGTAGACCTCCCGGCAGGCGGCCTCCATTGTCACGGCCTCCTCGGGCAGGTCCAGCCGGCCCAGGTCGAACCTGTAGAGGAACCACGGTTGTTTCTTCTTCTCAAGTTCCTCCTTGAGCGTCCCACTCGTGTACACCCGAAACTGAAGGTCGATCGCTTCTAACGGGCGCGGCCACGGCCCCTTCGGGATCAGGACCGTCCAGGCTGTTCCCACGCCGTCGCCGTTCCAGACTGCGATGTTCATCGGCTGTATGCTCCGTTCGGTGCCATCTTCCAGTCGCCTCCAACCCGTCTGGACTTCGGCGCGCCCGAGAACGTTCCCACTGCTCATTGTGTGGCTTGCCCGATGGCGGCTTAGTGTCTCCTTTGTTGGACGATGCGACCAGGCCAACATCAGCGAGCCGTGGTCCAGTCGCAGTACCTTGTGGACGGTCAGGACCAGTCCAAGGACCTCTTTGCGGATAAGGGACTTCTCAAGCGCCATGGGCGTGGCCTTGGTGAGATCGACTACTTTCACCCCGACTCCGAACGTCGGGTCAAATCGCTCCTTGGGCAGCGGCTGGTCGTAGGCGATTTTGCAGCGTTCGTCCACCACTTCTTTCCCATCCTTCCACCACACCTCTTCCCAACGCCTCACGCGGTTCTGGGGGTCAATCCACACCCTTTGGGCGACGTTCTGCTTTTCGGCCCTGCTCTCGTAAGCCAGGCAGGAGACACCATCGATCGTCTGGTCCGCACCGGGGACTTTCTTGAACGGCCGCTTTGCGAGCTTCCTGTCGAACTCCAGGATCTCGGCAATGTGCCCAACGGGGTCGCGACTGGCGTCCTTGATGACGGTCTTCTTGGCCGAGTTGTAGGTCCACCGGAACTCACCGTTGTCCAGCATTTCTCCGGCAACGCTCCCGTCCCGGGCTATCGTACGTTCCCGCACTCCCAGTTCCGCATCGTACCAGATTTCGGCCCCCAGCTTTTCCTTGCCGTCGACGATACGGAACGCGCGAGCGTGCACCGTCTTCGCCCGACGGAGGGCCTCGACGGCCTGGGCGTAGACCGAAGGGGTTCCGTTGACGACCAGCATGACGGCAGCGACGGCCACGCACGCGGCCGCGGCCGCCGGCACCAACCACCGGAGAATCCGCGGGGCCCTACGACTGTCCTGAAGACGAGCCACGAGTTGCCGCTTGAGCCTCGCGCGATGCGGACCGTCCGCGATTCGTGGACGCGGCGTCTGCTCGAACAGTTTCTCGATCCCGTCCGTGTCTTTCATGATTGTGCACCTCCTCTACCACGCTGAATGCCGAACGTCCTACAGCGTTGCATCCATGTCGTGCAAAACCGCGGCGAGTTCCTTCAGGGCACGGTGAATCAACGATTTCACGGTTCCCACCTTCCGACCGAGAATCTCTGCGACCTGTTCGTGCTTCATCCCCTCGAAGTAGCGCAGGCCGAGCACGGCCTGGTACCGTTCCTTCAGTCGCAGTATGGCACGATGCAGCCGCGCATACTGCTGCAGCTTCTCGCGAGTTCGCTCGGGATCCGCCCTTCCGGCCCACGAAAATGAAACACGCAGGCAGTCGTCATCGGGGAGCTCCAGTGGGGCGGGATGCCGCTTGCTGCTGCGCCAGTACATTTTCGCTTCGTTGGATGCTATCCGGTACAGCCACGATCGGAATGGGACATTCGGCCGCGAGCGGAAACCCCTGAGTCCTCGCAGGGCTTTGAAGAACGTGTTGGACGTGAGTTCCTCGGCCACCGCCGTGCTGAGCGTGCGACGATAGAGGTAATTCAGGATGGTCGAGTAGTTGGTCTCGTAGAGTTCTTCGAAGGCGCTGGGGTCCATCCTTGCCCGGTTGACGAGTTCAGCTTCTTCAGTCAGCGAGAGGGAAGGGCGCCGACTTTCGGCGTTTTCTTTTGGTCGGGATGGTATCACTTGCTCGCCGAATGTAGTGTTGCGCTGATCCATCGACTGGTCCGTGCGGTGTTCTTGCCATAGTACAATGCCGTTCCCGTCCGATGGTTGCACGAATTCCGGTGCTTCCGCCATCCGCTGTGGGTGCCTTGCGTGTAATTTCTTACCATGATATGAGATAGCCCCTGATGTTTCAACGCCAGCGCTGCTTCGTGTTGCGTTCCGGTTGAGCGCACGCCGGGTCGCTTGGACAGACGAACGGCAGCCTGGTGCGGAGCGACGTGGAGGGGGACGAAGGGGAAGCGCATGCGTGAAAGCGGGCGGAGTGACGGGGAGACGGAAGAGCGCCGGGCTGAGGGCCGGTATCGAGTGGTGGGGCTTCAGGGCCGATTCTGTCCCTTCGAGCTTCACATAACCTATATTATCAGACGTTTTTGGTTTTGGCTCTCTGGGGGGCTTTAAACGTGCGCGAGGGTGTCAGGGGTGTCCCGATGTGCGTGCGTCATGGCGTCGCGGGTGTTCGGGTGTGGGTCAGGTGCGAATACGACGGCCGGGGCGACGGCTGTGGTGACGCTCGGGCTACCGGCGAGCGAGTGAGCGCTACTTCTTCCTTCTTGAACGGGTGCGCTTGGTGTTCGTGCTGCGGGCCGCTTTGGTACGTGTCTTTGCCGGGCGGACGCGCGGCCGGGCGGCGGTCGAGGGTCGCTTCGACGGAAAGAGCGCGGCGAAGGCCTCGTCGATGCGGTCGACGAAGACGAAGTCGAGCTGCCGCTGGATGTCGTCGGGAATCTCGGCGAGGTCCTTCCGGTTTCGGCCGGGCAGGATGAGGGTGGTGATGCCGGCACGCTTCGCGGCGAGGACCTTCTCCTTCACCCCCCCTATCGGAAGGACCTTCCCCAGGAGGGTGATCTCGCCGGTCATGGCGACGTCGCCTGAGACGGGACGGTCGGTGAGGAGCGAGACGATGGAGGCGACGATGGTGAGACCGGCGGAGGGTCCGTCCTTGGGGGTGGCCCCCTCGGGGACGTGGACGTGGATATCGCTCTTCTGGAAGAAGTCGGGGTCGATGCCGAGGTCGCGGGCGTGGGCCCGGATGTAGCTGAGGGCCGCCTGGGCCGATTCCTTCATCACGTCGCCCAGCTTGCCGGTCAGCAGCAGGCCCTTGCGACCGGGCATCCGCGTGGACTCCACGAACAGGACCTCGCCGCCGTGCTGTGTCCAGGCGAGTGCGGTCGCGACGCCCGGAAGTCCCGTGCGCTCCTTCACCTCACTGAAGAACCGGATGGGACCGAGGAGATCGTAGAGGTGTCCAGCGGTGACGATGGTCTTCTTTCGTCGTCCTTCGGCGACGGCGCGTGCGGTTTTTCGGCAGACGGCGGCGATCTGACGTTCGAGGTCGCGCACGCCCGCCTCGCGGGTGTAGTCGCGGATGATCGCCTCGAGGGCGTCGCCCTTGAAGGCGAGCTTTGCGGATTTCAGCCCGTGGGCGTCGAGCTGCTTGGGGATGAGGAAGCGTCGGGCGATCTTGACCTTCTCCTCACTGGTATAGCCGGCCAGCTTGAGCACCTCCATGCGGTCGAGGAGTGCCGGCGGAATGGGGTCGAGGAGGTTGGCGGTGGTGATGAACATCACTTTGCTCAGGTCGAAGGGTACGTCGAGGTAGTGGTCGGTGAAGGAGAAGTTCTGTTCGGGGTCGAGCACCTCGAGGAGTGCGGAGCTTGGGTCGCCGCGGAAATCGGCCCCGAGTTTGTCGACCTCGTCGAGCATGAAGACGGGGTTCCTGGAGCCGGCCCGTCGGATGCCCTGGATGACACGTCCGGGGAGTGCCCCGACGTAGGTGCGACGGTGTCCGCGGATTTCGGCTTCGTCACGCACCCCGCCCAGGCTCATGCGGACGAACTGTCGGCCGAGTGCCCGCGCGATCGACATCCCGAGCGAGGTCTTCCCCACCCCGGGCGGTCCCACGAAGCACAGCACGGGGCCCTTGGCCTCGGGCTTGAGCTTGCGGACGCCCAGGTATTCGATGATGCGTTCCTTCACACGATCGAGGTCGTAGTGGTCGTCGTCGAGCATCCGGGCGGCCCGTTTGAGGTTGAGGTTGTCTTTGGTGCTTTTCTTCCAGGGCATGTCGATGAGCCACTGGAGGTAGGTACGGGCGACGGTGTGTTCGGCGGAGCTGGGATGCATGTTTTCGAGACGGTCGCACTCACGGAGGGCCTCCTTCGCGGCCTCTTCGGGCATGCCGGCCTTCTCGACACGGTCGCGCAGTTCCTGGATCTCACGTGCGGTCGCGTCCTCGATGCCCAGCTCCCGCTGGATGGCCTCGAGCTGCTTGCGGAGGTAGAACTCCTTCTGGGCCTTGGTGAGTTCGGTCTGGGCACTGGACTCGATCTTGGAGCTGAGCTCCAGGACCTCGAGTTCCTTGCGGAGGTAGGTCCCCACCCGGGTGAGCCGGGTCTCGACGTCGGTGAGTTCGAGGAGTTCCTGCTTCTGGGCCGTGGTGAGGTTGAGGGCGCTCGCGACCAGGTCGGCCAGTTGACTGGGACTGTCCACGTTCATCGCCACCACCTGCATCTCGTCCGGCACGTTGGGCATCAGGGAGACCATCTTCTGGAACTGCTGGGAGAGGTTCCGGGTGAGTGCGTCGAGGGTCACCGACGGGGTGAGGACGTCCTTCACCTCCTCGACGCGTGCCAGGATGTAGGGGTCGGTCTGGGTGACGTCGGTGGTCCTCACGCGCGTGAGACCCCGCACGAGGATCCTCATGGTGTTGTCGGGAAAGCGCAGCATCCGGATGATGGA
>DATKVD010000303.1:0-4095 GCA_035530235.1 Planctomycetota bacterium
CTCCCGCCCCGAGTAGGCCGCCGCACGCAGGGGGGTATATCCCGCGGGGTTCTTCGTGTTGACGTCGGCGCCCTTTGCCAGCAGCCGCTCGATAAGGTCCGCGCGGCCAGACCGCGCCGCCCAGTGAAGCGGGGTCACAGAGCCCCTGCCCCAGGCGTTCACGGGACAGGGGAAGGAGTCAATCAGTTCCACGATGGTCGCGTTGTCGCCCATATCCATCGCCGCGGCCATGTGTTTTTCGAGGATGCGCAGGCGGACATAGTAGGTCCCCGCGAGCGTGAGGATGAGGAAGAGGATGATCGACGTCGGCGGGATGAGCTTCCTGACACGCACGCCTGCGCCTCCGGTGGCGGAGCCCTGCGGATTCCAATCCTATTCTACCGGACGAAGGAGGGCCTTTCCAGTGGCTGCGCGGAAGCAAGGAGACTTTGCAGTGCGTGAGTTTGAACCGTGGCCCCTTACGCCCTATAGCCGTCTGGTCCTCGCCCCGCCTGGGCCGCATGTGCGTGCAGTGTGCCGGCTGATGCAGGCGTCGGCCTAAAGCCCCCCCGACAGGAGCATGATAGCCGCCGGCGTGTATCCGCCTTCAAGCCTATTTCGCTCAGAACATCGAGGCCGCAACCGGCCCGGGGCCAGGGTCGTGGGCTCGGAGCGGGGGTGGGATTCGGGACTGATTCTTGTCGCCCGCTTGGCGTCCTGACTATAGTTGACGACCGAAGCACCTGCTTGATATCGGGAGGCAGCATGACGGATCAGCGGTCCGAACAGGGTCGCTGCACACGGACAGCTTCGGTCGTCGGAGGTTAATGCGGAGGCGGATCGGGCTCGAAGCAGAAGAGCAGGCTGGTCTGAGCGTTGACGAAGATGCGCCCGTTGGCGAAGGCCGGGGGGCAGCACGTCCGCGCCCCGAGCCCGCGGCTGCTCCAGAGCGGGTTGCCCGTGTCGAGGTCCTGGACGATGAGCCCGCCCGACGTGATGCCGAAGGCGAGATTGGGCAGCACGACGCGCACCGGGCAGCACGCGTGCGCGGGCCCTCCCGCGAACACTCGCTTGCCGTCGCGCGTCAGCGGCAGGCCGTCCGCGAGGGAGAACACCAGTCCCCGCCCACCGTATCCGCGCGTAATCAGGCAGTCCTTCCCGATCGACAGGTGCCGGCAGCCGTCGACCTTCTCCTGCCAGACCACGGCCCCGTCCTTCGCACGCAGGCACGTCATCGGCAGCCCGTAACCGATGAGGTAGAGCTTGCCGTCCTTCGCGGACACCACGTTGATGCCGTAGACGTCGCTCTTCCAGAGAACCGAGCCGTCCTTCGGGTCGAGGGCCAGCGTGGCGCCGACATTATCCTTGAGCCCCCACGTGTAGTAGAGGACCCCGTCCAGCAGGCAGCCTCCGATGGCGCACGTGTGCTGCGTGTCGTTGATGGTGGCTTCTCCAGACGGCATGACGTTCCACACCGGCGTGCCCTTGTCCGCGTTGAACGCCTGGATGACGGGGTGGTAGCCCTTCTGGGTGATGAACGAGGCCACGACCAGGCCGTCCACGACAATGGGTGAGGAACGCGAGTTGCAGTCGACGCCGCTGATGATGCCCTTGATGGGCTGCGCCCAGACCGTCTCTCCCGTGTGGGCGTCGAGCGCCATGACCGAGCGCAAGCGTCCGCCCGACACGCGGTCGTAGTCGCAACCGATGAGGTAGAGTCGGTCCTTGAAGACCGTCGGGACGGTCGCACCGTCGCCGGTGACGCCGATGCGCCGACGCCAGCGGATGCGTCCCGTCATCTGCTCCATCGCGATGACCGTGCCGTCCATGGTGCTGAAGAACACGTCGGTGAGGCTCGCGGTCGGCGGGGCCCGGAACGACCCCAGCGGACGACAGGCCCAGCGCAGGCGGTAGGGCGGCTTCAGTGCGGGGTCGTCGACCGCGCTCGTGTTCGCAAAGCTGCCCGTGGGGTAGGGCCAGTCGTACTTCCTGCCGGTGGCCGGGGTGACGACGCTCTTCGGCTCGTACACTTTGAGGGTCGACACCCTCGGCTCCGCCTTGCCCTCGGGTGCGAAGACGTAGAGGCAACCGTCGTCGCTGCCGAAAACCACCTGCCCGTCGGCGACAACCGGCGACGACGCGATCATCTTCCCGCCCGGGAGCTTGAACCGGAACGGCGCGGGCTTGAACGTCGTCAGGTCGTCCCCCTTTTCCCAGCTGGCGTCATAGTCCTGGGCGGTCACAATCAGCTCGCCGTCGACGGTCGTGAAGACGCAGTGCTCCTTCGATAGCGCGGGGGACGTGACGGAAGCCTGCCAGCGTGCGCGGCGCCCCCAGTACCAGGACACCCACCGCCTGCGCCAGAAGATCTTCTCCGGCCCTTCTTCCCTGCCCGTGTACTCCCATGACCCGAACCCGCACCTGCTGCGCGCGTAGAAGACCGTCGAGCCCCGCACGGCGGGCGTGCCGTAGATCGAGAAGAGAGTGTAGTCCTTGGGGAGGATCGCGTCGCGGCGCCTGACCTTGCGCCATGCCTCCCCGGCACGCAGCCGGGGGTAGTCCATCCCGTCGAAACTCCCGTCCTTGAGCGAGACGCGCAGGATCGTCCCCTGCCACTCGGCACCGGGCGCGGCGACGAACACCGAATCTCCCGAAACGGACACGCCCAGGGGGACGCTGCTTTCGGTGAGGACGGGGGCGCGGTCGCACCAGGCAAGTTCCGCCTCCCTGCCGCGGTCTTCGAGACAGTAGAGGTCCCACCCGCAGCTTACGACGATCTTCTTCCCGGACACGCAGAGCTCACCCATGCTGTAGTGGGGGACGTCCTGGCTGAAGGGATGGAAGAGCGTCAGGTCCTTCGAGACGGGGGTCGTGACCTGCCGGTAGTAGTCCCATCGCCAGCGCTCGTTGCCCGCGAGGTCGATCGAGACGACCTCGGCGCCGACGGTCTGGAAGTAGACGGCGTCGTTCGCGAAGACGGGACTCGCGACGACGGGCCAGCCGAGCCGGATCGTTTTGACCGGGCGGCCGTCCCGCGCGTCGAGGACGTGGAAGTTCCCGGCGGTCGTGCCGTAGAAGACTCGCCCCTGGGCGACGCAGGGCGAAGACGTGTTGCCGCCCATGGCCCTGTCGCCGTCGGGGGCGCTTTTCCAGAGGACGCGCCCGGCCTTGAGGTCGACGCAGTAGGCCGCGCCCATCTGGTCCACGACGTAGGCTCTGCCGCCCACGACGGCAGGCGACGTGGTCACCCTCTCGTCGAGTTGCACCTGCGCGACGAGTCCCAGCGGCAGGCTCAGGGACTCCTGGGCCGCATCGCCCGTCCGCTGCGCGTTGCGCATGTATTGTGGCCAGTCGGACGGAAACGCGCGGCCGCTTCCCAGAAGACAGCCTCCGAGGACGATCGCCGAGAGGGTCCACCTTCTCACTTGGTGCAACGGGCTCACCCCCTCTGGTGTGATCGATGATCACCCTGGTGATCGGGTGTCAGGACGGGTCATATCATACGAGGAAACCAAGCGCAACTCCTGGACTTGGGAGACCGGTGCTTCCGCTGCCAAGTGTTGGCGGCCGGCTCCCGTCGCATCGTCGCCCGAACTCCCTTACTCCACCCCGGCCAGGAACTTCCCCGCAGGCCCAGGCGTGGGAGCTGTTCCTGTGGGTTTGGGGGTTCAAATCCGGTCGCCTCCCCCGAAATGTTTGAACCGTGCCCAATTACAGTATCGCTGCAAGTGGTGGTCTGGCAAGAAGAAAGCCGCACGACATTTCCGCCGCGCGGCTTCGTGTAGTTTTGGTCGGGGTGACTGGCGCTCGTTTGAACCGTGCCCCCAAGACGTTTCCGCTTATCTGGCGCCGTTCACGGGACCCTTGGGGCCCTCTATCAGCACCGTGGAGTACCTCATTGGGCTCTCCGCGTAAGTGGGCTGGCCCACAGGCTCATCAGGCTCACGGGCAGGCTCATCTGGGCTCACGCGCAGGCTCATTGAGGCTCATCGACAGGCTCACCCAGGCTCATTCGGGCTCAAGGACAGGCTCCCCCGGGCTTATTTGCGACGCATCGGGAGGTTATTCCTTCGCGCCGGCCTTGCGGAGGAGTTCGACAAGAGGCCCGTTGGACCT
>DATKVD010000304.1:0-3508 GCA_035530235.1 Planctomycetota bacterium
TGTGTGCTGGCGTGCGGGGTGTTCCTGGGACACGGACTGCTGGATTTCCCGCTCGAGATCCCCGGGGTGGTCATCTTCTTTGTGACGGTGGGGGCGTTGATCGTCATCCTCTCGTGTGACCGGGTTGCACGGAACGAAGAGGAAGATTTCCTTTTCTGAGGTCGCCGACGCACCGGAGCCGCTTCGACGACGGTGCGACGTGTCGAGGATTCATCCCGACGTGCTGCTGCGGAGGGACGTGATGGAGAAGATCAGTCTGCCAACACGAACGATCAGCCGACGGGGTCTGGTGGTCGTCCCCGTCGCACTCTCGGGTATCTTCGTGATGCTCGCGTGGATCGCCGTGGTACTCAACTACCACCTGGCCGGGTGGTACATGAAGGATTTCCGCAGCGTGGTCCTCACGGGCAGGAACATCGTGGAGTTGCGGGAGGGGGAGGTCGAGGCGGAATACACGCTGTTCGAGGCCGGGGGCAAGAGGCACGCCCTGGCACCGGACGCCGTGCTGGCGTTCGAGAGACTGGACCGGTGGCATCCGGAGATGCGGTACCTCTTCGCACGGGCACTCTGGCGGGAGTACAACGGTCGTGTGTCCGCCGAGGGCATCACGGCGGGCGCGTTCGTGCAGAAGGACCTGCCGGCACAGGTCGTCACGTGGCTTCACAGTGCGGTGCGGGGTGAGCCGACGAACCGCTTCTACCGGGCCACGCTCGCCGGCGTGCTCGAGCGCACCGGCGGCGTCGAGGCCAAGGAGGAGGTCGACCGACTGCTGACGTTCTATCCCCCGCAGAACAGCTACGGACAGATCCGGACGGCCGAGATGCTGGTCGAGCGTAACGCACCGAAGCGGGTGATCCTCACACACTACTGCCGGGCACTCGAACTCGTTTCCACCGAAATGACCTCGGGACTCCTCGACACCTCACAGGCCGAGGGGGGTGTCACGGCACGACCGGCACTCGGACCCACACTCGTCGCCCGTGCCGTCAGCGGCATGCTCACCCACGTCGGCACCTACGAGAGCTGGGCCCCCGCCGTCCCCGACTACCCCGAAACCCACTGGCTGCTGGGACGACACCTCGCCGCACGCGGCATGGCTGCCGAGGCCGACATGGAATACGACAAGGTCGTCACCTCGGTCACCCGTCGACTGGACGTGCAGGGTCGTGTTTCGACGGTCCGGTCGGTGTTCGAGATGCTCTTCCCCGTTTCCCGCCCCGATTACACCAACCGTTTTCTGATGGACCGTGAGATCGGGTTTGCCGCCGAGGTGCTGAGGGCGAAGAACCGTCTCGACGAGGCGGTCGCACTGAGACGGACACAGATCGCACGCATGCCGAGGGAGATCAACGCGCGGGTCGCCCTGGGGGAGATGCTTCTGGGACGTGCGGCGGCGATGAGAACGGAGGCACGGGACCTGAGGGACCGGGGTGAGGTCCAGAAGGCCGCCGAGGCGGATGCGAAGGCCGATGACCTCTGCGCCGAGGTGGACAGGCAGGTGTCCGAGATCCTCGCACAGGAGCCTCGACAGGCCGCGGCACTCAGTCTGCGCGCCCGCATACCCGGTCGGACCCCCGTGACACCGACACCCTAGTGTCGTCCGATCCTCCCGTGAGCCTTCACCGCCGGTCGCGATGACGTGGTCACCGGCACGTGTCGTGACGGGGGTGGACGGACGTCCCCAATGAGGGAAACTGGCGTGACCAGGATGACCGTCATCATTCCGACGTACCGGGGTCGACGGTGGGTCCGGGAGTGTCTTCGGTCGGTGCTGGCCAGTCGTGGGGTCGACCCTCGCGTGGTGGTCTTCGACAACGCCTCCACCGACGGGACCCGTGACATCGTCGCCGGTGAATTCCCCCAGGTGGAGCTCATCAGCAGTCCGAAGAACATCGGCTTCGGTGCGGCCAACAACCGTGTCATCTGGCGGGCCATCAGTCGCGGCGACGACTACGTCTTCCTCTTGAACGAGGACGCCCGGGTCGAAGTCGACACCCTGGCCACCCTCGTCCGCGTGGCCGAGAGACAGGACGTCGCCATCCTCAGTCCCCTGCAATACGACTACGCGGGACAGGACTTCGAGAGTGATTTCCAGAGTCTCGTCCGTCAGGAGCGACTGACGGAGTCGTGGCTCTCGGCCGAGTTCGTGCCCACCAACCGGGTGATCGGGGCCGCCGTCCTCCTGAGACTGAGTGCCATCCGCAGGATCGGACTGTTCGACCCGATCTACTTCCTCTACGCCGAGGAGGAGGACCTGTGCCGACGGGCACGTCGACACGGCTACCGTGTGGGGATTACCCCACGGGCACGCATCTGTCACGGACACGAGTCCACGGGCGATTTCCTGACACTCGAACGTCTGCGACGGTTCAACATGATCCGTGGGAAGTACATCCTCGTCCTGAAAAACCCGGAGCAGACCCTGGGACGGGCGCTCTTGGTGCTGTTCGCCCAGGTCGCCCGGGACCTCAAGGGGATCTTCGGCACCCACAAGCTGAGCGTGGCCTGGGATTTCATGATGGCCTTCCTGCAGGTGCTGGTCTCACTCCAGAGGATCCGGAGACGACGGGCCTTGGAGGGCAGACTTGCACCCGAACTCTGGGTCAGGGGGGAGATCGGAATGAGCGGACGTGACGAAGGGTTCCAGTGGCTCTAAGCGGCAAGTGGAACGTCAGAGGCGTCGCCGGGGAAATGGAACTTGACGAACGAGATCGACAAAACCTCGGGACTCATGGGACTGGTCGTCCGTGGGGGAAAGTGGCTTTCACTTTCCGAATTCACGGTCAACGGAATGCTCGTCGTCCGTCTGGTCATCCTCCTCCCCTTCTTCGTCCCTGAGGATTGGGGCCTGTGGGCGGCCGTCTTCACCACCCTTCAATTCCTCCGCATCCTCTCCGACACCGGCATCAACATGGTCACCATCCAGCACCGTCGGGGGGAGTCGCCCGAGGTGCTCATCACCACGTGGTGGCTGAACTGCCTGCGCGGGGTGGTGCTGGGGGCCCTTCTGCTGCTGTTGGCGCCCGTGATTGCGACCTGCTTCACCGGCTCGGGACCGGTGCTGGTCTCGCTGCTGCGGCTCGTCGCGGTCGTTTTCCTGATGGAAGGGTTCAGCAGTGCCGGGCTCATCGTCGCCGAGCGACGACTGGCGTTCGACCGTCTCGTGCTCGTCCAGCAGGGCAGCACGGTGGTTTCGATCGTCTCGGCCGTCGTGCTGGGCGTGGTGCTGAGAAACGTGCAGGCACTGGTGATCGCCGAGATCGTGCGGGCGACACTGCTCCTGGTGCTGTCCTACGTGGTGCTGCCCGTGCGACCGTCGACGGCGGGAAGCTTCCGCGCGGCCGGTGAGCTGCTGAAGAGGGGCTGGCACCTCTACGTCGCCAAGGTCTGCGATTTCCTGATCCTCCGCGGCGGGGTGTTCGTTGTCGGTTGGGTGTGGGGGACGGCGAAGCTCGGACTCTACCACCTCGCACTCAACTGCGGACTCCTGGGCTCGGCCTTCGTCCTG
>DATKVD010000305.1:0-2010 GCA_035530235.1 Planctomycetota bacterium
GTCATCCGCTTCGGCCGGGCGGGGAACGCCGGGCTGCGTCTGATGCGGATCGCCGACGTCGTGCGCGTCGGACTCGAAGAGGTCCGGCGCGACCCGTGGTTCCTCCGCGACAGGGCTTCCCCGGCGTGAGCCTCCGAAGACAAACAGGGGCGTTTGTCGCTTGACAGCCGCGTCGGCGGGGGGTATAAGGAAAGTCCCGGGGGGAAGTGCTCGGCCCGGAGGGCTGCTGCGGGAGAGGTCCCGAAGATGAAGAAAGAAACCGTCTATTTCGACCGCACGGGTCCGGAAAACACCAAGGCATGTATCGAAATCGTACAGCGCCTGGTGAACGAGGGGTGCCGTTGCCTCGTGGTGGCGTCGACGACCGGGGAGACGGGCGTGCGGTTCGCCCGGGCGGTGCGCGGCAAGGACGCGACGATGGTGTCGGTGGCGCTCTCGTCGGGGTTCCGTGAACCGGGCCGGCAGCTGCTCTCGGACGAGAAGCGTGCGGAGATCGAGTCGCTCGGCGGCAAGGTCTGCGTCGGGTCCATCCCCACGCACGGTCTCGAGGCCGCCTTCCAGGAGAAATACCAGGGCGTCTATCCCACGCAGGTCATCGCCGAGACGCTGTGGCGGTTCGGACAGGGCGTGAAGGTGGCCTGTGAAGTGGTGATGATGGCGTGCGACGCCGGACTCATCCCGGAGGGGGAGGAGGTGCTCGCCGTCGGCGGCACCATGCGTGGGGCCGATGCCGTCCTCATCGTGAAGGGCGCCGCCAGCAAGCGCTTCCTCGATCTCAAGGTCCTCGAGATCGTCGCCAAGCCCCGTGACGGCTAGGAGGGTTCCATGTCCGGAAGGTGCGTCGTGGCTCTGCTGCTGGTGGCACTCGTGACTTCCGGGTGTCCCGACGAGGCCGCCGTCGCCAGGTACCGGGACGAGGAGATCGCACGACGGCTCGATGAACTCGAGAAGACCGCCCGACTCAGAGACCAGAAGCTCCTCGCCATCGAAGCACAGGTCGCCGCCGTCCATGCCGACAAGAAGGAACTCGAAGTCCTGCTCAAGGAAACCAAAGATATCGTGACACAACTGGAGAAGCAGGGCGGTGTTCCCGCTGAAAAGCCCTTTGCCTTTGAGCCCACCCGGGTGGACTTCAGCTTCCTGACGTGTGCGATCGACACGGACGGCAAGAAGGGGGACGACGCGATCGCGGCGTACGTTTCCCTTTACGACCAGTTTGACACGGTACTGAAGGCCGCCGGGGATTTTCACTTCGAGTTGTTCGACCTGGCCCGTCCGGCCGGGCACGTGATCCAGTCGTGGAGCTTCAAGCCGGAAGAGGCGGCACGCTGGTGGCAGCGCTTCCCGGCGTGCTATCAGTTCAGGCTGCCGTTCGGGGGCAAGGTGCTTGCCGAGAAGGTGTTTCTGAAGGTGACGTTCCGTCAGGCCGGGAAAAAGGAGCTGACCACCACACGGGAATTGACGGTGGAGTTGCAGTAAGGTCTTGCTTGGCAAGTACTTACGGCCATCCCGGGGGAGCGGAGAGGCGTGCTTCGGCAGGCCTTTTTTTTGTGCCGATACCCGGCGGGACCTCCGGTGTTCAAAGCTTGGACGGGGAAATCCGGCTGTGCAGACTTCAGACAAGGAGGTACGGAGATGAAAGCGCTGAGACTGGTGTTGACGACGGTGGTGGTGACGCTGATGACGGCGGGGCTGGTGCTGGCGCAGGACAGGCCGGACCGTCCCGAGAGGGGTCGGCGAGGTGAGCGCGGCGGAGCGCGCGCCGGCGGCGAGGCGATGCAGATCCTCAACCGGCTGGGCGAGCTGGACCTCACGGCCGAGCAGCGCACGGCAATCGAGAAGCTGCGTGCGGACTTCGAGAAGCGCATGAAGGACGCACGTGAGAAGATGCTTCCGATGATGGAGGAACTCCTCAGGTACCGTCAGGAGCACCCCGACGACCAGGAGGGTTTCCGCAAGAAGCGTGAGGAGATGCAGCAGGCGGCCGCCCCCATGCGCGAGATGATGCAG
>DATKVD010000306.1:0-2359 GCA_035530235.1 Planctomycetota bacterium
GATGCAGGTCACGTCGATCGACGTCGACGGGGACGAGCAGGTCTACTGTGTGGAGAAGAGCGCGGTCTATCAGCGGGTGGTGCGGCTGGACGGCCGCGGCGGCGGTGCGTTCGAGGTGCTCGAACGCTGGCCGCGCATGCGGACCTACGGCTCCCCGGCCGACGTGGCCGGCGAGGACAAGGTCCCCTACCTCGAACTCGGCGGGGGCTACAACTCCTTCGTCAACCGTCTGGTGCTGACGCCCGACGGCGCAATGGTCTACAACCACGGACAGCACATCTCGCGGTTCGACCGGCGGACGGGGGCGCCCCTGAACTTCCGCGCCGGCGGCAAGCCCTCGGTCACCTCGGACGCCGGGGACTTCCGTCTGTTCCGCGGGTGCGCCGTCGACCGTGAAGGGAACATCTACACCCTCACGCACACCAAGCGTCCCGACACCGGACGGGGCGCCGGGTGGAACCGCATCGTCGGGGTGTTCGGTCCCGACGGCGCCTCGAAGAACTAGGACCTCCTCGGGAGGATCCCGGGACCGATGCGCGACCTCGACGTCGACCGCACGGGATGCGTGTGGCTCTTCACCGGCCAGAAGGTCTACCGCTATCGTCCGGGCGAAGGACGGCTCTGGGAGAAAGACGCCTTCTCCTACTCCCGCTACGACGGCTGCGGGTGCATGACGCCGAAGCTGTGCGTGGACGGGAACCTCTATGCGTTCGTGCCCGACGAGAGGGAGGTGCGCGTGCGCGTAATGGACTCGGCCGGCAACGTCGTCACCGACGTCGGGGCTTACGGCAACCGCGACTGCCGCGGACGCTTCGGCACGTTCACCGAGCCGGCGATCCCGCTTCAGAACCCCATCGCGACCGCGGCCACGGAGCGTCACCTCTACATCGCCGACTACGCCAACCTCCGCATCGTCCGCGTCGACCTCCAGCACGCCCTCGAGGGCTCGGTGACGTTCAAGAGCGACGGGACCGTCGTCCGAGCCGCCCCTTGACCCGTCCTGTTGATCCCCGATACTCCCGGAGCGATTGCCGGGCCACAAGGGACCCGGACTACGTCTTCTTGGTGTAGTGCGCCCCCCTTGTGGGGCGCTCAGTTTTTCCTTGCATCTTGGCCCGGGGTCTGGCACATTTGGCCCGACTGACAAGACCCCACCGTACGTCGATTGCCCGTGGACGATGTGAACCGGAGGGGACGTCGTCTCACCGCGGCCCACGCGCGACCGGGGGTTCGTCAGACATGAAGCGGTGGGTGCCACGGCTGGCTTGTCCAGCCGTGCTTTGAACCGTAGAGCACGGCTTGCAAGCAAGCCGTGGCACGTCTATCAGCAATTATGAGGTGCCACAGACTGCTGAGCCCCGGGAGGACACATGGCGAAGTGGCAGGTGGTCATCACCGACGACGGGTATGCCCACTACGACATCGAGCGTGAGGTGCTGGCCGCCGTCGATGCGCAAGTGACCGTGCGGATGTGCGAGACCGAAGACGACGTCATCGCGCTCGCGAAGGAGAAGGACGCCGACGGCGTCATCGTCCGGCTCCAGCCGTTCTCGGAAAAGGTGATGACCGCGGTGCCGAAGGTCCGCGTTTGCGGACGCTACGGCATCGGCGTGGACAACATCGACTGGAAGGCCGCCACGCGTCACGGCGTCGCCGTGGGCAACGTGTGTGACTACGCGGTGAACGAGGTGTCCGAGCAGGCGCTTGCGCTGCTCTTCGCCTGCGCGCGGAAGACCGCGAGTCACGACAAGCGCATCCGTGCCGGCGAGTGGGACATCGGCCAGACCGACCCCATCCACCGCATCCAGGGCGCGACACTCGGGCTCATCGGACTCGGACGCATCCCCCAGGTGCTCGTGAAGAAGGTCGCCGGCTTCGAGTTCCGCATCCTCGTCTTCGACCCGTTCATCGACAAGAAGGTCGCCGAAGGCCTCGGCGTCGAGCTGGTGGACCTCGACACGCTGCTCGCCGAATCGGATTTCGTGTCGGTGCACGCCCCCTTGAACGACAAGACGCGTCACATGATCGACGCGGCGGCCCTGGGGAAGATGAAACCGACGGCGATCCTTGTCAACACGGCGCGGGGCGGCGTGGTCGACACCGACGCACTCTACGACGCGCTCAGGAACGGGACCATCAACTCGGCCGGCATGGACGTGCACGAGGCCGAGCCGGTCCCGAAGGACTATAAGATGTTCGAGCTGGAGAACGTCGTCATCAGCGACCACGCCGGGTGGTATTCGGAGGAATCGATCGCGGCGCTCCAACGCGGCGCCGCCGAGGCCGTCGCCGCCGTCCTCTCGGGCGGCTGGCCCAAGTTCCTCGTCAATCCCGACGTGAAAGAAGTCTATGCGAAGAA
>DATKVD010000307.1:0-2115 GCA_035530235.1 Planctomycetota bacterium
CGTGCTTCCCCGTCACTGGGAGGAGGCCGCGGCCGTCACCCTGAATGCGAACCGCGGACGGAACGTGAACCTGCACGGACATCGCATCAGTGACGGGACGCAGCGTCGGCTGGGTGAGTTCACGCAGGACCTCGTGCGCTACCGACGGGCACGTCCCGGCGACGAGGGGCCCGCACTCGAGACACTCGTGACGAAGTGGGGCGACAGCTACTTCTTCTACGGCGCGTTCGGCTACTCCGAACCCCGTCGGGGGTGGAGACTCAGGAAGCCGGACGCCGTGACGGGAGCGACGCGATGAAGAGGCTTTCCCTTCTTGTCGTGAGTGCGGCGGTGGCCGCAGCCGCGGCGGCGGCCGTGGTCTGGACGCTCAGCGGACGTCCGCCCGTCATGGGGACACCCGTCTCCATCGACCACGCCCCGCGCCTCTCTCCGGACTACGCCGGGTGCGTCATCCCCCCCAACATCGCACCGCTCAACTTCGTGGTGAAGGAGCCCGCCGCGTGGTACCACGTCCGCATCGCCGCCGACAAGGGAGAGCCGATCGAGATCACCGGCCGCTCGCCGGTGGTGGTGATTCCCCTCGGGGCGTGGAAGCGTCTCCTGGGGGCGAACCGCGGCGGGAAGCTCACGTGCGAGGTCTGCGTCTGGACGGCCGAGGGGGGCTGGCGTCGGTTCGCACCACTGGAGTATACCGTCGCCGACGAGGAGATCGACGCCTGGGTGGTCTACCGTGAGATGCCCGTCTACAACATGGTGTGGAACAGCATGGCCATCCGGCAGCGGTGTCTGGAGGACTTCGACGAGACCGTCATCCTGCACGGCAAGTCCTACGGGGGAGGCTGTCCCAACTGTCACACGTTCTACAGGAACCTCCCGGACCGGATGGTGATGAACGTCCGTGGGGTCCCGCCGCCGCCCCTCAAGCCCCCGGGCGGCATGCTCCTGGCCGAGAACGGCCGCGTCAGCCGCGTCGTCGACACCCGGACCGCCCTCAGTTCCATCCCCGCCACCTACCTGGCGTGGCACCCGAGCGGAAAGGCCGTCTCCTTCTCCATGAACAGTGTGCTCCAGTGCTTCAACACGCTCGGGGAGCACCGTGACGTGATCGACCGTGACTCGGACCTGGGACTCTACCTGGTCGAGTCGAACACGGTGACGACGTCTCCCGAGATCTGCCGCCCGGACCGTCACGAGACCTACACCACGTGGACGGCGGACGGACGCACCCTCTACTACTGCAGTGCCCCGAAGCTGCCCATGAAACGCTACAAGGAGAGTCGCTACGACCTGATGCGGATCCCTTACGACATCGAGACGAACACCTGGGGCAAGCCGGAGACCGTCATCGCCTCCCGTCGGACGGGACTCAGCGTCTCTCATCCGCGGTGCTCGCCCGACGGGAAGTGGCTCATGTTCTGCATGGCCCGGTACGGCAACTTCCCGGCGTTTCGTCCCTCGAGCGACCTGTACATGATGGACATGGAGACCGGGAAATTCCGACCCCTCGACATCAACAGCTACAAGTCCGAGGCCTGGCATTCGTGGTCCTCGAACAGCCGGTGGATCGTCTTCGCCAGCAAGAGACGTGACGGGCTTTTCGCCCGACTGTACCTCAGCTACGTGGACCGGACCGGAAAGGCCCACAAGCCGTTCATCCTGCCGCAGAAGGACCCGACGTTCTACGACTCGTACCTCCTGATCCACAACGTGCCCGAACTGGTGAAGAGCCCCCTCAGACTGAAACAGCGGGACGTGATCCGGGCCCTCTTCTCGGCCGAGAAGTGCGTGCAGGCCGCACTCGACCCGGGCGTCGAGGTGCGAAAGCCCGCCGCACCCCCCGACGAAGCCTCCCAGTACGAAACGGGACCGGGCGGATGAGGGACGACACCGACACACGCGGACAGGGACCATGACCGAAGACACCGAGCCGATGAGCACCCGGACGCCGACACCCGCCGCCGGGCGGTGGACGTGGGCCCTCGCCCGGGGCGCCCCCCTCCTCATCCTCGGGCTCTTCTACCTCTACGTCTGGCTGCGCATCGACCCGGGACTGCTCTACCAGCGGGAGATGCCCGCGTTCATCACCACGGTCGCCTTCTTCAGGGGCTTCCTCGA
>DATKVD010000308.1:0-4884 GCA_035530235.1 Planctomycetota bacterium
CCGAGTCTGAGACGCGGCGGGAAAAACCTGAGGAACAGTCCCACCAGGAACCGGTTGCGCATCACCAGACGCGCCAGCTGGTAGAGCTGGTCCCCCGTGCACAGCAGGTCCCCGTGGTTCAGATAGGTCTTTCGACCGTCGAGATCGATGATCTTCCAGTAGTAGACCGTCTCGGCGCCGAACCGACGTGTGAGGTAGTCCGCCATGCAGTAGTCACGGTTGCCGTGGAAGAACGTGAGCTTGCCGCCGGCGTCGATGAACCGGCCGAGGGCCTCGATGACGGGACCCAGCTCGGGCTCCGTCTCGAGCTGCACCGGCCCCACCCACGCGTCGAACAGGTCCCCCAGCACGTACAGGTGAACACCCGGTGCGGCAATCCCGGAGAGGTATCCGATGAGTGCGTCGCGCTTGGCGAGTTCCTCACGACGGAGGTGAACGTCGGCGACGAAAACGTGTCGTTCGGTCACTGGGGTTTCTTCACCACCTTCTCGGGGCCGGCGATGTTGTCGACGATGTCCTTCACGGGGGTCGTGACCGGCGCGATCGGCACCACCTCCAGCTTCGGTTCACGCAGTGTGCCGGTCATCTTCACCTGGAGGATCTGTTTCTGTATCCCCCGCATCACGGGACTGATGAGCGGCAGCTCGGGAAGTCGCAGACGTCCGAGACCCGTCACGAAGTTCAGGTCTACCGCCCCGCCGCGCTTCACCCGCCCCTCACCGTAAACGGACACCGCGTTCCCCATGAGGTTGAGGTGTTTGACGTCGACGTGCCGGTTGTAGAACTCGAGCTTGGCCGTGGCGTCGGTGAACGCCGTCCGTTCAGGAGGCGAAAGGTTGAGCACCTTCAGGAGGGCGAGGACAAACGGGATCTCCCAGAGACTGCCCTGGCGCACCTGCATCTCGGCCTGTCCGACGAGGTTCCCGGCGTCGGTCCCCTGTCCCTGGAGCAGCAGTTTTCCCGAGAGCCGTCCACGGAGCTGGTCCGTCCGGGTGTTGAACTCGGCCTGGAGGAACTGTTTGAGATCGAGTGATCGGACGTCGGCGACGATGCCGTAGGTGAGGACGTCCCTGAGCTGCATGCGGAGCTGGGCCGCGGCCTCGCCGCCGTAAACCCTTGCCTTGACGGAGTATACGCTGAAAACGTCCCCGTGCTTCTCGAAACTCCCCAGCACCTGCGTGAAGCGGGTTCCCCTGACCAGTGCCGTCGGGAACTCCGCACGTCCGCTGAAGTCATGTCCCCCTTTGCCGACGGTACCCCTCACCTGGATGACCCCGCTCAGGTCCGCGAGTTTCAGGCCGAGTTGCAGTGACATCTCCTCCGGCTCGAGCGTGCCCGAGTACTTCACCCTCTTCGGGTCGTCGTCCTCGCCGTCCCCCGTGACCGTCACCTCGAACGTCGCCTTTCCACGGGGGGCCAGCTTCGCCCACAGCCTGTAGTATTCCTTCGGGAGGGCCGCCTCGATTTCCGGACCGAGCGTGATGTCCTTTCCGCTCACGGTGAAGTCGGGTCCCGACCTGCCGTCCGTGCTGCAGAGCACCCCGTCGAGCGTCACGACGCCCCCCGCACCGCTGCCCCGGATCTTCGTCAGTTTCACCACGCCGTCCGCGACGGTGATGCGTCCCGCCACGTTGGTGAGGCGCACGGGGAAGCGCTCGTCGCAGACCGAGGCGCCCAGCGGCGTGACGATGAGTTCCGTGGAGAGCCGCTCGGTCCGTGACGTCCGTTTCACCGTGCAGGACACGTCGGCGAGGCCGTCGACACGGAACGTGTCGAGGGCCCTGCACTGCTTCTCACTGAGGGCCGACCGCAGCTTGTCGTCCAGGGGCACTTCCTTCGCCTCGACGATGACGTGCACACTGTCGACACCCTTGCCCTCGGCGAGCCCGGCGAGCAGGCCGCGGACCGTGATCGGGGAATCGCCACTGCGGCACCTCAGGTCCTCCAGTCTGACGTGACCTTCCGGGAAGCGTTCATTCCGCATGTACTCCACCGTCCCGCGCACGTGCTCCACGGGGTACGGGAAGTAGGAGCAGGTCACCGAGCTGTCGATGCTGTCGATCTTGAGCGTCAGGTCGGGACACGTCATGTCGGGATGATCGCGCTCGAGCCGGCATTCGACGTTCACCCGGCTCTTCGGACCGGGGGACAACTTGTCCCAGAGTGTCGCGAACCTGGCCGGCACGGCCCGACGGACCTCTTCGTTGAGGGGCAGGTTCGCCGCCTGGATGACGAGGTCCATCTTCTCGACCGGTCCCTCGGGACGAAAGCCCGAGATCTCCCCGTTGATCTGCACCAGGGAATCGCCGCGGCCCGTGCTCAGGTTCCGCACCAGCAGTCGGCCCCCGGGAAACCGTGCCGCACTGCGCTCGTAGCAGACGGAGCCTTCCGGGTCCCTGAGTTCGTAGGGGAAGTCCCGACAGCGCACCTTCGAGCGGATGTCCGTCAGCTCGAGGGCGACGTCCACCTGCGGCTCGAGGGGATCGGTGCGTTCGACCCGGCACGTGCCGGAGGTGCTTCCCGTCAGGTTGAGGTAGTCCCAGATCTGCCGCATCGCCGGCGGGAGGGCCTGTTTCAGGTCGTCGTCGAGCGGGAGACTGCGCCCCGCCGCGAGCCGGAAATCCAGCTTCACCCGTGCGTGGGGCGTCCCGCGGCTCGTGCCGCCGCGGACCTCCAGCACCGTCCTGTCGTGACGGGCCGCCAGAACGCCCGGCGTGAACCCGGCCAGCACCTCCGTGGAGACCGGCTTCTCGACGATGGTCATCTCCCCGTCGTCGTAGAACACGCAGCCCTCGAGCGTCAGTGGATAGGAAAAACATCGGTAGGCGGTGGTCACGGGCGTGGCGGGGGTATTCGCCGCCAGCACCCGCACCCGAATGCGCTCTCCGACAGGTCCCTCGCGGTCGAGCTTGCAGATGACGTCCGCCCGGCCCCGGGGGTTGAAGTTGTCCCACGTCTGCTGGTGATCTTGGGTGAAGGCCCCCCGCAGCTTCGCATCGAGGGGTACGCCCTTCCCTTCGATCCGCATGTCCACGGATGCACCGTGATGGTAGCCGCCCACGGTGCCCTCGAAGGTGACGGGAGCCGGGCCCGCCCGTCCTCGCAGGTTCAACAGGTCGATGCGTGTCGGTCGACACGCCAGTGTCCCGCTGACGTCACTGAAGCGGTACGGGAACCTCCAGTACGACGCGGTCGCCCCGTCGAAATCCGCCCGGATGTCGAAGTCCACCGGACGGACCGCCCCACGGTCGTAGGTGAACCGTCCACTCACGCTCGCGGTCCCGCCGCACGGATCGAAACGCTCCCATATCCGGCCGAACCCTCCCGTCAGCCGCTTCCCCAACGACTCACTCAAGGCGATGACCGAACTCTTCGCCTTGATCGAGAACGTTCCCGTCGCCGTGTCGAATTCGCCGTCCCGCGTCGTCCAGCGACCCAGGTCCGGGTCGTTCATCGACAGGTCCACCGCGAACGTCCGGGAACCGGATTTGGCCGCCCGAAGGGAAATGCTGACGTTCCGGAAGTCCATGCTGAGCGGCCGCCCGTCGTCGTCGGTCAACAGGTGATCCGTATAATAGATGCGTGCACGGTCCAGCGTGATGGTGGGGATGGTGTCGTCGCGGCTGCGTCGCGTGCGGAGGGCCTCGAGGACGGGGGCGATGTTGAAGACCCCGTCGGCCGTGCGCTCGATGTGCACCTCCGCGTCCCGGATGTCGATGTAGCTGTAGGTGATCGTGCGGTTCAGGAGACTCCGGGGATGGTGCATCATCTTGGCGGAAGGGACCCGTGCAACCACCGTCTCACGACCGCTCCCGTCTCTCGTGGAGAGGACGAGGTCTTCGATCCGGACCCCGAGCAGCGGGTCGAACGTGGCACGGTCGATGCGCACGTTCAGACCGGTGAGCTCCGACAGCGTGGTGACCGCCTTCGCCCGAACCGCTTCCGGGTCGACCAGCACACGCAGCGCCAGCCAGACGGACACCACTACCGTCCCCAGCACCACGAGCGCGATCAGAAACCGCTTCCGGATATACCGTTTCATATTGCCTCGTAAGGACTTGCGTCGATTTCCCCGAACGACGCAGTCCCCCCTCGTCAGACTTCTTCTTCGACCGTTCGCCCCCCCACCTTAAACACTTTGCACACCAGCCACCACACCCCCGCACCGCTCAGGACCATCACGAAAGGCATCACGGACAGCCGATAGCGCACGCTGCCGACGAAGACCATGTGCACCAGCGTGATGACGACGATGGGCAGCAGTGTCAGGACCAGGGCCCGACGGCGTTTGAACCCCACGGCGAGTCCCAGCACGGCAGTCAGCAGCACCGGCACGTAGGACACCAGCGAGACCACGATGTAGAAGGGCTTTCGGAGTGCCGTGTAGTTGGGGATCACGTTCCAGGTGCGCAGGAATTTCACTATGGCGAGACGGAGCGTCCGGCCGGGGTTGTTCTTCATGTAGCTGACGGACAGTTCCAGGAGGTACTGGTTTCTCAGGTATTCGTCCGCGGCCATGGCCTCCGCCTCGGGGGGCCACTGGGTGTTCTCCTTGTTGGGTCCCCCGGTGGCAAAGGGACCGATCGCCTCGTACAGGGACTCACCCGTCTTGAGTGTCGTGAGGACCAGTCGTCCCCCTGTTTCCTTGGTGCCCGAACGTCTGAAGTTCCGGGCCACCCAGGGCGACAGGCCCACCCCCAGCACGATGAGCATGAGGAGCCCCGCCGCCAGTCCCTCACTGCGACGCGGTCCCATGATGAGCCATACCACGGGGACCGCCAGGTACACCGGCAGTGCCGACGAGCGTGTCAGCACCGCCACCGCCCCCAGAAGTCCTGCGATCAGGCACGAGGCCAGCCAGCGCGTCGTCTCCGCCCCCTCCCT
>DATKVD010000309.1:0-14601 GCA_035530235.1 Planctomycetota bacterium
GTTCCCCTCATCCTGGGGGTCGAGTGGCGCGACCGGGTTCAGGAGACGTTCGACAAGATGCCCGGGGACGATACGGCAGATTAGTCCCCGTCACGTCCCGGGGCCGCCCTTGGCCGGTCTCCCGGTCTGCCCCTTGACACGGCACACCCTCACGTGCATCATTCACCACGTCGCGACCTGCGGACGCCGCACCCGTCGCGAACGAACACGGACGAATCCCGGACAGGAGAGGTCATGACGGGCAGAGAGCGCGTACAGGCGGTCATGGAGGGGAAGCCGACGGACAAGGTCCCGGTGATGCACATCAGTTTTTCGAGCCGGGTTGCGTCGGAGATTCTGGGCCGGGAGGCGCACGTGGGTGGCGGGATGCAGCAGTGGCGTGAGGCGGCGGCGCTCTGGAACGGCGCGGACGCGCACGCCGAGTTCATCGAGCGGTCCATCACCGACGCCATCGACGTCTCACGGGCCTGCGGCCACGACATGATTCGTCCCTACTACTGGCGGGACAAGAGAAAACCGGCCGGGCGCATCGACGAATACACGTTCCGCTACGAGAGCCCGGACGGCTCGTGGGAGGTGAAGCGGCTCGATCCGCCGACCGAACTCTACAACCGCATCGACGGAAGTCCCCCGCCGGAGAGGACCCTCGAGGGACTGGAAGCGGAAGTGGAGGCCGCCGAGCGCTCCGTCGACCGGTACCGGCCCACCGGGGAGACGTTCCCCGAGGTGCTCACGGTGCTCGAACGCATGGGCGATCGATACGAGGTGCGCACGGGCGGGCCGTGGACCAACATTCCCGAAGGCGACCCGCTCTGGCTGGAGGCGACACTCCTGAGACCGGACCTCGTGGCCAGACTCCTCGACACCCAGGTCGCCCGCTCCATCACGAACATCGAGTTTCTCTCCCGACGTGGGGGACGCATCTTCTTCGGCGGAGGGGACTTCGCCGCCGAGAACGGTCCGATGTACTCTCCACGGGTCTTCCGCGACCTCATGGTTCCCAGACTGAAAAAGATCTCCGAGTTCTGTCACCAGCTGGGGGTGTATCATCTGTTCGGCACCGACGGGAACCTCTGGGCGCTTGCGGACGACTTCTACGTCTCCTCCGGCATCGACGGGCACTACGAGGTGGACCGCAAGGCGGGGATGGACATCCTGAAGATCCACGAACGGTACCCGCACATTGCGATGTTCGGAAACATTTCCAGCTTCACACTGCACGTGGGAAGTCCCAAGGACGTTGCCGCCGAGACGCGGGCGTGCGTGGAAGAGGCGAAAGCGACGGGCAAGGTCGTCGTCGGCTGCTCGAACATCATCGTCTCCGAAACGCCCATGGAAAACGTCGACGCGATGCTCACCACGATCGAGACATATCGCTGAGCAAGCCGTCGGGAGCGGAAATGGAGGGGCATTGTCCGACCTCGAAAGGGTGACAGCGTGGCTTGACTCGGGCCGGCTGGTCCGGCCGTCCGCCGACGTCGTGAACTTCGTCGACCTTGTGCGTGCGCTCATGCGGCTGGGCGGCGCGGACGATGTGCCGGGCGGTCCGGGGGTGGAAACACTCACGACGCAGATCGGCCGGGCCGACCACTACGTCCTCATCCTCGTCGACGGCATGGGCATGAATCTCCTCGAAGCCCTGCCCGACGACGCGTTCCTGCGCAAAGGTCTTGTCGGGGAGATCCGGTCGGTCTTTCTCTCGGCGACCGCCTCCGCGCTCACCACCCTGGCCACCGCCGAGTGGCCCGCGGTCCACGGCGTCCCGGGCTGGTGGGCCTACCTCGATGAGTTCGACGTGAGTGCCGTCACGCTGCCCTTCGCCGAGCGCACGACCACACGACCGCTCGCGGAACTGGGAATCACGCCCGAGCGTGTCTTCCCCGTGCCCAGCATCTGGCCGAAACTGCGTGCCGACCTCCTGACGGTCTACCCGCGACGTCTCACGGAGACCGTGTATTCGCACTACGCGTCGGGGGGGACGCTCCGGGCGGGGTACGACGATCTCCGCGAGGCGGTCGCGCTGACGCTGAGACGGGTGCAGGGCCTCCGTGAGCCGAGCTTCACCTACGTCTATTTTCCCCAGGTGGACGAGGCTGCCCATCACCACGGCACACGGGACGGGCGTGTGAGGGAGCTGCTGCTTTCACTCGACCGGCTGTTTTCGGATCTTGCGCGGACCCTCGCCGGACGGGCGCGACTGATCATCACCTCGGACCACGGTCTCGCGGACGTGCCGCCGGCGCGTCGCTTCGTCCTTCCCGGGGACGATCCGGTCGCCGCACACCTCGTCTGTCCACCCACCGGAGAGCCGACCGTCCCGATCTTCCATGTCCTCGAAGGACATGAGGAGGCCTTCCTCGGCGAGTTCGCCGAACGGTTCGGAGACGCCTTTGCGCTGTTGACCGTGGACGAGGTGGAAGCCCGGCGTCTTCTGGGTCCCGGTGAGCTGAGTCCGACGACGAGGCGGCGTCTGGGGACGTTCGTCGGCATCGCCGACGAGCCGGCGAAGTTCTACGTCGAGCCGTGTCCGGGCAGTGTGAGGCACATCGGCGTGCACGGCGGACTCACCGCGGACGAAATGCGGATTCCCCTGGTGCTCGCATGAAGAAACGGGCGGCGGAGGCCCTGCGTGCGCCGCCTGTCTGCCGGCTTCGGCGTGGTGGGACAGGAGCCCCACCACGCTCGGACATTCCGCCTGAAGCGGGTAAACTTAGACAGCCCCCGTAGGGGGCGCAAGCATCTAGCCGGGGGCGCGAGCCCCCGGTAGGCAGGTCAATGAGAATGCTCAGCCCCGAAGGGGCGGCAGAAGTGTTACGTGGCGTCCTGTCGCCCCGTTGGGGCTGGGGCGGATATGGTAACCGTCACCGGGGGCTGGCGCCCCCGGCTATTCACTGACGCCCCTCACGGGGCTTATTGTCAAAGGCAACAGCTCATTTTGTTGGACGCTGCAGGCAACCCGGGTGAAGTTGCTCACTCCGAATCCTTCTCCGGATTGCGCTCCGCTTCGTCGGCGTTCCCGGCGGGCGTCTCGGTCGGCGCTTCGGGGGCCTCCCCGGCCGTCTCCGCTTTATCGGGCGCGGGCACCTCGTGGGTCCGGTCGAAGTAGTCGAGCAGGTGCACGATCTCCTTCTTGAGGTCGCTGCGGTTCACGATCATGTCGATGAACCCGTGCTCGAGAAGGAACTCACTCGACTGGAACCCCTCGGGCAGCTCGATCTTGAGTGTGTGCCAGATGGTGCGGGGCCCCGCAAACCCGACGAGTGCCTTGGGCTCGGCGATGACGACGTCACCCAGGGAGGCGAAGCTGGCGGCCACGCCGCCCATCGTGGGGTTCGTCAACACACTGATGAAGAGTCCCCCCGCATCGTCGAGTCTGGCCAGGGCCGCCGACGTCTTCGCCATCTGCGAAAGACTCAATACCCCCTCATGCATCCTCGCCCCGCCGCCCGAGCCGCTCACGATCACCAGCGGACGCTTCGTCTCGATCGCCAGCTCGATCGCACGGGTCACCTTCTCCCCCACCACACTCGCCATGCTGCCCATGATGAAGCGGGAGTCGGTGACCCCGAAGACGATGTCGTGTCCCCCCATCCTGCCCGTGCCGACAGTCGCCGCCTCTCGGAGACCGGTCTTCTTCTGCTCGGCCGCTAGGCGCTCCACGTAGGTCTTCCGGTCCTTGAAATGCAGCGGGTCGGCCGAGGTCATGTCACCGTACCGCTCCGCGAAGACCCCGTCGTCCAGGAGCAGCTTGATGCGCTCTTCCCCCGACAGTGTGAAGTGGTAATTGCACTCCGGACAGACCTGAAGACGCTCGGCCACCGTCTTGCGGTAGACCATGTTGCCACAGTCGGGACACTTGATGAAGAGTCCCTGGGGCATCTCTTTCTTGCGTCTCAGTGAGAAGCCGTCCCAGGCCATCTGCGGCTCCTAAATATCGACACGCGTCCACTCGGCCCGCACGGGCGGCTGTGACCAGAGTGTTTCCAGTGTGACCCCGGTCAGCAGGGCCTGTGCGGCCAGTCTGACCATCCCCGGGAGCACCATCACGAGGCTGTCGACGCGTCGGCGTCTGAGGCGCTCCAGCACCTCGCCCACGCGTTCGAGCAGTCCGGCGATCGACTCCCCCCTGGGGGGCGACACCGACTGCGGGTTGCGACGCCAGTGACGGTAGACGGCCGGGTGTCGCTCCTCGATCTCACTGTGGAGCATCCCCTGCCACAGTCCGTGGTCAAGTTCGTTGAGCTGCTCGAAGGTGCGCACACGGCAGTGCAGCTCGCGGGCCAGGATCCGCGACGTCTCGGTGGGCGTCTGTCCCGTCCCGCAGACGACCTCCTTCGGCCGGAACGACCGCAGCTTCCGGGCGAGACTCGAAACCGCTTTCCTTCCCCGTGGACTCAGTGGGACGTCGATCCTGCCCTGGAGTCTCAGCTCCTCGTCCCACGGCGTTCGGCCCTGTCCCACCAGGATCAGCTTCAAGGGACTCCCTCCGGTGCGCAGCTACCGTGGGTCGACACACGCCCGACGCAGGCTTGCGAGCGCGGCCTTCATGTCGGCACTCTTGAAGAGGTACGTCCCGGCGATGAGCACGTCGGCCCCGGCGGCACACACCAGAGCGGCCGTCTGCTCGTTGATGCCGCCGTCCACCGCGATGTGAAGCTCCGGCCGACCGGCCGCACGCACCTGTCGCACCTTCTCGACGTTCTCCGTGATGAACTCCTGTCCGCCGAAGCCCGGATGCACCGTCATGATGAGCACCTGGTCCACGGCGTCGAGGACGTCCAGGATCCCGTCCACCGGACTCTCCGGGTTGACGCTGATGCCCGGATGGACCCCCTTGTCGCGGAAGGCCCGGGCGGCGGCCCGGGGGTCCTCGACCGCTTCCCGGTGAAAGGTGAGGGTGTCGGCCCCGGCGTCGGCGAAGGGACCGAGATACTTGAGCGGATCGGTGATCATCAGGTGGACGTCGAGCGGGACGGTGGCGTTCCGCTTGATGGCCTCGACGATGAACGGACCGACGGTGATGTTGGGCACGAAATGTCCGTCCATGACGTCGACGTGCAGACGGTCCGCACCCGCATCTTCGGCGCGTTTGATCTCGTCGGCCAGTCGGCCGAAATCAGACGCCAGAAGCGACGGTGCGACCTCGATTCGACGTTCACGGTTCCCCACGACTTCCCCCAGACGGCCGGTGAGACTACCTGTCGGTCAATGCCGCGATGCCCGGAAGCTCTTTCCCTTCCAGGAACTCCAGTGAGGCCCCGCCGCCCGTCGATATGTGCGACATCTTTTCCGCCAGTCCGAATGTCTCGGTCGCCGCCGCACTGTCGCCGCCGCCCACCACCGTGAGTGCGTCGGCATCGGCGATGGCCTCCGCCACGCTACGCGTGCCCGCCTGGAACGGCGTCATCTCGAACACCCCCATCGGACCGTTCCATACGATCGTCTTCGCCGTCGAAAGCTTCCGTCGGTAGAGCTCGACGGTCGCCGGACCGATGTCCAGACCCATCTTCCCCTCGGGGATGTCGGTGACCACCTCGGCGGCCGCGTCTTCGGCCATCTTGTCGGCCACCACGTGATCGACGGGCAGACAGAAGTCGGCTCCCTTCGCGGCGGCCTGTGCCATGATGTCACGGGCGTTGTCGATCTGTTCGGCCTCGACCTTGGAGTTGCCGACGGGTTTGCCCTGTGCCTTGAGGAACGTGTAGCTCATGGCGCCGCCGATGAGGATGACGTTGGCGAGCTTGAGGAGGTTGGTGAGGACGGGGATCTTGTCGGAGACCTTCACGCCGCCCAGCACGGCGGCAACGGGGTGGGCGGGGTTTTCGAGCACCTTGCCCAGGAACTCGACCTCTTTCATGATGAGGAAGCCCATGGCGCTCGGGAGGTACTGACACACCCCGGCGGTGGACGCGTGTGCACGGTGGACCGTGCCGAAAGCGTCGCTGATGAACACGTCCGCCAGCTCGGCGAGCTGTCTGGAGAACTCGGGGTCGTTCGCCTCGTCCTCGGGATGGAAGCGGGTGTTTTCGAGCACGACGATGTCACCACGCTTCATCCGCTTGACCGTATGACGGACGTTCTGGCCGATGCAGTCGGGCATCTTGGTGACCTTCTCGCCGAGGAGGTTGCTCAACCGCTCGGCGACCGGGGAGAGTGTGAGGGTGGGGTCGGGCTTGCCCTTGGGTCGGCCGAGGTGGCTCATGAGGATGAGCTTGCCGCCCTTACCGAGGACGTACCGGATGCTGGGGAGTGCCGCCCGGATGCGTCGGTCGTCGGTGATCTTCCCGTCCTTCAGCGGCACGTTGAAGTCCACACGCATCAGTGCCCGCTTGCCGGCAAGGTCGAGGTCTTCGATGGTCAGCTTGGCCATGGTCCTGTCCTTTCCACTGTCTACGTTCGACCCCTATGGAACAACCGGGGCAAAGCGAACGCAAGGCCGCTTTGCCCCAGGATCCTCCGCTGAATCAGCCGGCCATCATCTCCAGCAGTTCGGCACATCTCACCGAGTATGCCCATTCGTTGTCGTACCAGCCGATGATCTTCACGAGCTTGTCTCCCATGACCATGGTGGAGCCGGCGTCGAAGACACACGAATGCGGGTTGCCGATGATGTCGCTGGAGACCAGTGGGTCCTCCGAATACTCCATGATGCCCTTCAACTTGCCGTCGGCGGCCGCCTTCATGGCCTGGTTGACGGTCTCGACGGTGGCGGCCTTGGAGAGGACCGCCACGAGGTCGACGACGGAGCCGTCGGGGACGGGGACACGGATCGCCATCCCGTTCAGCTTGCCCGTGAGTTCCGGGATGACCTCCCCCAGTGCCTTTGCCGCACCGGTGCTCGTCGGGATGATGTTCACCCCGGCCGCCCGTGCCCGCCGCAGGTCCTTGTGGATCAGGTCCAGGATGCTCTGGTCGTTCGTGTAGGCGTGGATGGTCGTCATCAGTCCGCTCTCGATGCCGAAGGTCTCATGAAGCACCTTGGCCATCGGGGCCAGGCAGTTGGTGGTGCAGGAGGCGTTGGAGACGATCTTGTCGTCCGCTTTCAGTGACTGGCAGTTGACGCCTCGGACGACCGTCGCGTCGATCTTGTCCTTGGCGGGGACGGTGAGGAGCACCTTCTTGGCGCCGGCGTCCAGGTGCTTGGCGATATCGGCCCGCTTGCGGAACACCCCGGTGCTCTCCACGACGATGTCGACGCCCTTCTGGGCCCACGGCAGCTTCGCCGGGTCCTTCTCCGCCGATACCGCGATCTTCTTGCCGTCCACAACGAGTGCACCCGCCTCGGCCTTCACGGTGCCTTCATAGCGACGGTGCACCGAATCAAACTTCAGCAGCACCGCCAGGGACTCGGCATCCGCAAGGTCGTTGACGTGCACGACTTCCAGCTTCCCCCGCTGCATGATGGCGCGGAACACCAGTCGCCCGATCCGTCCGAAACCGTTGATACCCACCTTGGCCGCCATGATTGTCCTCCCTGGGTTGAAGGGCAGTTTGGCGGGACGTCCCGGCCTGCCGGGACGTCCCGTTTCCCCCACATGTGGGCTGAAAAGGATAACTCCGCCGCCCGCCGGTTGTCAAGGCAATTATGGGGTGTTCTTTCGGGCCGACGATGCCAAAACCCGTCCTTGACAAGACCCCTTCCGGCAATGCATTCTGGACACCGGCTGAAGGCGGCCGTGAGGGGCTCTCAGTGTGCGGGTGCCGTGTCGGTGAGGTCGCATGGACCCTATCCACGACGCAACCTGGCAGTATGCTCACAGTTCCCACATCGCACGGGAATACGACGAGTACTTCGCGGAGCTGCCGCTGTTCCGTTTCGACACGGAACTCCTGGACCGGACGCTCACGCGTCCGGGACGGGTGATCGACCTCGGCTGCGGGACGGGAAGACACGTGGTGCACCTGGCGCGTCGGGGTTTCGAGGTCGTGGGGGTGGACCTGTCGCCCTTCATGCTGGACGTCGCACGGGAGAAGCTGAAGCGCGAGTCGCTGAAGGCACAGCTCGTCCACGGCAGTTTCGCGCGGCTTTCGGACTTCGTCGACCGCTCTTTCCGCTACGCCATCTGCATGTTCAGCACGCTGGGACTCATCCGCGGGAAGGAGAACCGGGCGGCGTTCCTTGACGAGGTGAGGCGCATCCTGGAGCCCGGCGGACTCTTCGTCACGCACGTCCACAACCGCTTCAACAAGCTCTGGAGTCGCGAGGGCCGGATCTGGCTGACGAAGACGTATCTCGGACGCGCGTTCTCCGGACTCGAAGTGGGCGACGTGATTGGGGAATACCGCGGCCTCCCGGAGATGTATCTCCACCTGTTCAGTCTGGGAGAGCTGAAGGGGCTCGTGCGTGCGAGCGGGATGACGCTGGAGGAGTTGGTGCCGCTCAACCGCGGCCGCAGCGGGCCGCTCAGGACACGCTTTCTCGTCTCCCTGCGCGGGAACGGCTTTCTGGCCGTCGCACGGAGATGACCCGGTCCTCCGGACCGATTTACCGCTTGCATTCCTCCCGGCACACGGCAAGAATGCCCCGACGTGCGCAGCGTCGACACGGGGTGTGTCCCTCCGGTGGAGTTCTGCAATGGCCAGGGGATATCTGAAGAAGTCGTATGACGTGGTGGTGATCGGCGGCGGGCTGTCGGGATGCTGTGCGGCGATCGCGGCCGCGCGGCATGGGGCGTCGGTCGGTCTCATCCAGGACCGTCCCGTCCTCGGCGGCAACTCGTCCAGCGAGATCCGCGTGCCCATCACCGGCGCCACCTGGGGAAACTGGAGCGGTAACCCACCGACGAACCGTCACGCCCGCGAGACCGGGATCATCGACGAGATCTGGCTGGACTACTGCGTCCGTGATCCCCTCGAATGCCACTCCGTTCGCGACCTCATCCTTCTGGAGCACGTCGACGCCGAGAAGCGGATCGATCTCCACCTCAACTACCGGGCCTGTGACGTTGTGATGAGGGACGAACACACGATCGCCGCCGTCCGTGCGGAGCCCCTCCTCACCGAGACGCCCCTTGAACTGGAAGCGGGCATCTTCGTCGACGGGTCAGGCGACGGATGGATCGCGGCACAGGCCGGGGCCCAGTTCCGCTGGGGACGCGAAGGCCGGGACGAGTCCGGTGAGAGCCTGGCTCCCGAAAAACCCGACGGCTGGACCCTGGGCAACAGCATCTATTTCACCGCCCGGGACGTCGGCCGTCCGGTCGCGTTTGCCGCCCCCTCCTGGGCCATCGACTTCAACGACGAGCGGTTCCCGCTCAGAAGCCACGATAACCCGTTGAACCACAAGACGTTCTGGTGGATCGAGTACGGGGGGAAGATGAACACCATCGCCGATGCCGACGTGATCTACCGGGAACTCATCGCGGTGGTCATGGGCATCTGGAACCACATCAAGAACTCCGGGAAACACGACGCGGAGACGCTTGCGCTCGAATGGATCGGCAAGGTCCCGGGTCGTCGGGAATCCCGCCGGTTCATGGGTGACCACATCATGACGCAGGACGATATCGACGGTCAGGTGCTTTTCGAGGACCGGGTGGCGTACGGCGGCTGGTGGCTGGACCAGCACCCGCCGGGGGGCGTCTACGACACCGAACCCCCTTGTGACCACCCCCCGTTCCACGGCATCTACAGTGTTCCCCTGCGCAGCCTGTACTCGAAGAACATCGTCAACCTGCTCCTTGCGGGGCGTTCCATCAGCACGACGCACGTCGCGCACTCGTCGACCCGCGTGATGAGGACCCTCTCGGTGATCGGGCAGGCTTCGGGCGCCGCGGCGGCCATGTGTGTCGGCCGGAAGTGTCTGCCGCGCGACGTCGCGAGCGACCATGTCACGGACCTCCAGCAGCAGCTCCTCCGTGACGATGCCTATCTGATTGCACTGCCGAACAGGGACCCGGACGACCTCGCACGACGGGGGAAGGCGTCCGCTTCGAGTGAATGGCACCCCTCAAAGGCCGACACCGAAGCGTTCTGTCACTCGGACTTCTCCGCCTCGAACGTTCTGAGCGGCATCGGACGTCCCGAGAAGGGGAAGTCGTCCAACCTGTGGGTCTCCGACCCAGGGGCCGCCCTGCCGGCGGCGCTGACGGTCGAGCTGCCGGGGCCGGCCGAGATCGGTCGGATAGACGTCCGCTTCGACACGAGGCTTGACGAGCTGTATCTCGATGCGCCGCCCGCCGAGTGCGTGCGTGACTATGCGCTCGAGGTGAGGTCCGACGGCAAGTGGCGGCGGGTGCACGACGAGAAGGGCAACTGCCGGAGACGCCGTGTGCATGATATTGACCCGGTGCGCGCCGACGCCGTCCGGCTCACGGTTCAGGCGACCCACGGTGCGCCGTCGGCACGGGTCTATGAGATGCGGGTGTACGGCCCCGGGAAATAGCGGGGTGTTCTGAGTGCGGGTCAGGTGCGGCGGCGATCTTCGAAGCGCTCGACCGCCAGGCGTGCCGCGTCGTCCACCAGGCCGGCCAGGTCCTGCCCGTCGACCGCCTTCGGGATGTTGTCCACGTAGATGACTTCCACGCCGTGCTCGTGTGCCATTCGGGTGGCGACGTCGATGCCCGCCGCTTTCACCTCCACGAGGACCGCATCCGGCGGGTTCTTCGTCAGTGCGTCACCGAGTTCCTTCCTGAGTCTCGGGCGCTTCGCCAGGCTGTGACTGACACCGGTGACCTTTGCACCGAGCCGGGTTTCGATGTCATGGACGAGCACGTCGCCCATGGCCGGCGGGGCCGTGGTGACGTAGAAGAGCGAGCGTCCGGCAACGTCTCCCAGGGGCCGCGGCCGAAACACCGTGCGGACGATCCGTGCGGCCGGGTTGATGTCCGCGAGCGCCGCCGCCATTCGCTCCACCTTTTCCGCGTCGGCGCCCGGGGGCTCGCACATCGTCAGCAGGATCAGGTCCGACCGCTTCACACGATACGGTCCCAGGTAGCCGGTGATCTCGTCGATGGGCTGGTGTGCCCCCACCGTCAGGACCCAGACGTCGGTGGCGATCGGGGGAACCGAGGCCCCCGACCCCTCGTAGATCTGGAGGTCGCAGTCGAGCGTGTTCGCGAGCTTCGCCCCTTCCGGCACGACACTGTGGAACACCACACCGGCCATGCCGCCGCCGCAGCGACGACACCCGATGGTGGGGACCCGGGCGGTCAGGGCGTCCTCGTAATGGTCGGAAGCCGCGTGTCTGCCGGCGTCGGCCTCCTTCAGGAGATACTCGGGGGTCAGTGTGACCTGGTCGCCGCGGATGAGCTGGGGTTCCGGGGGACCGCCCCGCCCCATCGTCACGATGCACGGGTGGAACCGTCGTGCGGGTGTGTGGTCCTCCTGTCCGGACAGAAGCCGGGCGATGTGGGCGGCGACCGCCGTCTTCCCCACGCGCTTGCCGCTGCCCAGGACCGTCATGGAGGGAACGCAGGGGATGGCGTGATAGACGGGGGACTCAAACCGGAAGTCGGCACCACGGTAGGTGACGCCGGCCGCGACGATCTGACAGGCCAGGGCGAACCGCACACGGTAGTTCACCACCGGCTCGTCGCTCAGGTCGAAGACCACGTCCGGACGGAAGCGGTCGAGCGCCGTCCGGACCGCTTGGAGCATGTCTTCGTCGTGCACGACTGGAATCCCGAGGACGTCGAGGTCGCTGATGTCGCCGATCTTCTCCATGCCGCCCAGGAACACGGCGCCGATGATGTCGGCCCCTTCGCGCGTGCGCAGGTCGTCCAGTGCCGCCTTCGTCACGGGGAGGTAATGCTCGCCGTCTATCAGGACAACGGTTCTCATGGGTCCTCGCCTTCGGGACATGCCGGGTCGGCACGGTCCGAGGTCAGATCTCGGCCAGACGGAAATCCGGCAATCCACGGACGAAATCGGTCAGGAAGTTGACGGCGGCGAACGCCTGGACTTCAGTGGATGCGTTGTCGATGACGGGGACGCCCTGCCGGCGGCAGCTCTCGAGGATGTAATCCTGGATCTTGCGGATGGCCGCAAAGTGCTCGAGGTATCGGGCGGCGGGTCGTGCGGACGTCTGCCGCTCGCGCTCGATGAACCGCAACTGATGCTGGTGTTCGTCCGTCACCGCCGTCACCAGCATGGCGACGCTGAGGTCCGGGAACTTCTCCGGCTGAAGGACCTCGGGAAGGACGTGCACGCCGTGGATGATCATGTGCTCGTTTTCCGCGGCCGCCCGACGAAGCATGCCGCGAATGCCCACCGAGACCTTCAGCACCTGCTCGTGAAACGCCTCGATGACGGGGTCGCCGCCGCCCCGGTGCGGTGCCGTGAAAGACTCGTGTGCCGAATAGCTGCTGCGGTGCAGAAGCGGCAGCAGGTCGTCCGAGAACATCGTGCGCATGATTTCCCGGATGGAATCACTTCCGACGACGTTGGTGATGCCCAGTCGGTGGGCGAGTTCGACCGCCAGTGTGCTCTTGCCGGCCGCGGTCGTCCCGCCGATCGCAATGACCAGCGGTCTCTCCAGGAGGGCGAACGACCGCCAGACGAGGTATCGCTCGGCTGCGTCCTGTCCGCAGAGGCGTCCGATCTGCCCGTGGGCCAGACGACGCAGCTCACGTCGCGTCACTTCCGGTGTGTGTGAACGGAGCAGACGCTCCTCGATCTCCCGACTGACCTGATACGCCCGCTCGGCCTGCACCCCGGTGGCGGTGATGGACCGGCTCAGGATGCCCTTGGAGAACGGGATGCGTTCGCTGCCGGACACCAGGGAGATCCTTGAGGGAGCACTTCTCCTGTCGAGGTACGTGCGGGCGGCCTGCTCGCCCAGTTCGTCACGGAGACGCGCCGCCGCCCGGTCGCGCAGGGCGTCCGAGGTGATCGGACCTTCGTCGACGAGTTCGTCCTGGATCTCGTTGGCGATGCGGTAGGCGGCTTCGAGCGGCACCCCGGCGTCCACGAGGGACCGTGTGAGTATGCCCCGTGAGTAGGGGAAACGGTCGGCACCATAGATGACGTCAATGCGACACTCCGCCATGTCCCACCTCGGACTTGGCCACGGACGGCTCCTGCCGCAGAAGGGCAATGACCAGACACCCCGCCCCGACCGTGATGAGGATGTCGGCGACGTTGAACACGGGATAACGGATGAGGTAGAAATTCAGGAAGTCCCGGACACGACCGCTGCCGACACGGTCCACGAGGTTCCCGAGTGCCCCGGCGGCGATCATGGCCAGTGCGATCAGACCCAGGGACCGGCCGGGCCACGTGGCGGTGACGTAAAGATAGAAGATGAAAACCAGCGCGGCAACGGTGAAGGCGATCAGGAGGGTGTTGTGTCCGGCGAAGAGGCTGAAGGGCCCACCGGTGTTGGTGTGACGGCTCAGCATGAAGACACCCGGCCAGACGTCATACGCCGCTTCGGGCTGCCCGGACAGGAATCTGAAGCTGAAGTGCTTGGAGAGCAGGTCGGCCGCCAGTCCGCCCGTCAGGACCAGCCAGAACAGCAGATGTCCCCCTCGACGGGTCATTGATTCAACTCTTCCTCCCGCTGGCACTTGATGCAGAGACGGGCGTGAGGGATGGCCTTGAGTCGTGTCTTGCGGATCGGCTTCCCGCATTCCTCACACTTGCCGAACGTGCCGTCTTCGATGCGCTGCAGGGCCTCGTCAATGGCCCGGAGCATCTCCTCTTCGTTCTCGATGAGTCCGAGGGTGAACTCCTGTTCGAAGTTGTCACTCCCGATGTCGGCCATGTGAATCGGCATGGTCGAGAGGTCGCCGGAGGCGTCCTGACGGGAGCGCTTGAGGGCCTGGGCCTCGAGCGAATTGACGTTCCCGGAAAGCAGGTCCCGCTTCCGCAAGAGGACGTCCTGGAAATGGGTCAGGTCCTGGGCCTTCACGGTGTTCTTCTCCTTCCCTGTAGCGCAGTGGGCCGGTGCGCGCTGAGCCACGACCGGTTCACCGATGCCCTTCGGCTTCGGTCCGGTCAGATGGGCGGTCATCCCCTGACTTCACCGGAGGCGATCCGGAGGATTGTGACGGTGCCTTGCCGAAATCCTCCTTCCTCCCGAACACGCAATCTTACCGGAAGCGTCCCCATTTGTCAAGCAAAATAACGGGGCCGGCTCGCATATTGGCGACGCATCTCCTTGGAATGTCAGGAGATATGCGTCTTCGGCCTGAAACACCCGCACGCCCAAGGATGTGCCTTGGAACCTTTCCTCGACATTTCGCGCCTGTGACTTGACGGCCAAAATCACGGCGGTATACTTCATCTTTTACCCCAACCGGGGGCCTCGGGAGCGTGTTTCCGCATCCAGTCGCCAAAATCGGGGGAAATCGATGAACGAGCGCATTATCGACGGCGGTATCACCTTCAACGACGTGCTTCTGGTGCCGGCACGGTCCGACGTTGTCCCCCGGGACGTTTCCACGCAGACCCGGATCACTGCCGACATCACCCTGAACATCCCGATCGTGTCGGCCGCAATGGACACCGTCACGGAGTCCGCCCTGGCCATCGCCCTGGCCCAGGAGGGTGGACTGGGCGTCATACACAAGAACCTCACCATCGAGGAGCAGGTCCGGGAGGTCGACAAGGTCAAACGTTCCGAGAACGGCGTCATCGTGGACCCCATCACGCTGGGAC
>DATKVD010000310.1:0-2341 GCA_035530235.1 Planctomycetota bacterium
GTGTGTTACACCCGTGTACGTCTTCGAACCGAGGTGCCCATGCGTGTCAGCTTCACCTTCAGCCCGGCCCAACTCCAGAAGCTGGACCGTGTGCGGTGCGACCTGCAGCTCAACCCCATCGCAGCCGCCCTCTCGGCCACGGTGACCGACGCCGACGCGGCCAGGTTCCTGCTCTACCGCGCCCTGGACGCCTACATGGGCCTCCAGACGCCCGACGGAGAGCTCCCCGGCTACGACAGGCCCCGTTTCGTGCCCTCCGCGACCGTCGAGGACGGGGTCGAGGGGGAAAATGACGACAAAAGCGACGAAAGTCGTCCCGAAATGCTCGAAATCGAGCTCGACGACGGCGAAGACGACGAGGAAGAGGTCAAAACCTACCCCCGGCCGCACATTTGGGAGTATTTCGACCAGGGAGCGTGGGATTTCCCGCCTTCTCAGCGCGAAATGCACCGCTACTACACCAATGCGGGCTGGATTCGCTTCATGGCGGCCCTCGGGGACCGCACCCTCGAGGGATATTGGTCACCCGAGTCGAATCTGCAGGGTCTTCCGGCCTATCCGGGCCGTGACGCCAACAATCGTGGCATTGTGAAGCAGAAGTCGCCGGATGTGGGGGTCGCCCACCTGATTCCCGACGATTGGGACGAAGAGCCCGGCCACACGCACGAAGCCGTGTGGTCGCCGCAGTAGATTCACCATATATCGTGTCAAGGAGTGCCTATGCCCATCACCGTCAAGGCAGCCCGCATCACCGGCGCCGCTCGCTTCGAGGTCGGGCTGCCGACGCAGGGAACACCCGGCGCCGCGGGCTACGACCTGCAGAACGCCTGGGATGAACCCGTCACGCTGCAGTCGGGGGAGCGACTCGCCTTCCCGGTGGGCCTTCGCTTCGAGATTCCTCCCGGCTACGAGGGGCAGGTCAGACCGCGGTCCGGCCTGGCGCTCAGCAAAGGCGTCACGGTGCTGAACGCGCCCGGAACCATCGACTCGGACTACCGGGGCGAGGTCAGGGTCATCCTCATCAACCACGGGCGCGAGACGGTGGTCATCGCGCCGGGTGAGCGCATCGCCCAGCTGGTCATCGCTCCGGTCACGGCCACCTGCTTCGCCCCCGTCTTCGGCCTGGGCGACACCGAGCGGGGCGAGGGGGGCTTCGGCTCGACGGGCGCGGGCGTGCCCGCGCAGAATCGGGATGCTCACGCAGCCGGGCCGGCAGGGTCAGGCGCCCTCACGTCCAACGAGCGGCGGCACTGCATCGACCTCGTCGTCGGGATGCAGTCGAAGCTGGAGCAGCTGCTGGCGCTCCTGGGTGGTGCCAAGTGAGCGAGTTGCCCGACTTCGACAACGACCGCAGCGGGTTCCGCGCCTACGTCCACAAGGAGCTCCGACGGGCCTACGACATCGGGGGCATGTGGGCGCTCGACGAGGCGTGGCGCCTGCTGGGGACCTGGTTGGGCCCGTCGTGCGCCGCGATCGTGCTGCGCCACCGGGCCGGCGAGACGGTCTACGAGGACCGCACCATCATCTCGTTCGCAACCGACTACTGGCCCCTGACAGTCCTTGAAGGCCGGGCGCGGAAGGCGCGGGGGCTCTTGCCCGAAGACGACGAGGACGACGTCAACGAAGAGATTGACGAGCTGCCCGAGGCCGATGCGCGCGACGCCGCGGTTGACCACCCCGCACACTACCAGTTCCACGGGCACGAGGTCATCGACGTCATCGAGGCCTGGGGCCTGGACTTCTGCCGCGGCAACGCGGTCAAGTACATCGCCCGCGCCGGCCGCAAGGGGTCCTACGTCGAGGACCTCAAGAAGGCGGTGTGGTACCTGCAGCGCGAAATCGACCGGCACTCCCGATGAACTTCAAGCTGCGCACGGACCGGTGCCAGGACTGCAAGACCAAGGTCACCCGCCGAGACACGCCCGGGATGAGCGCGAAGGTCATCTGCGCCGACTGCCAGGCGGCGCGCGCCGTGAAGTCGCGCATGAGCCGCGTGTCAGGTGCCGACGTCCCTGGGGGCAGCGCCCCCTTCTGGGATGACGAGTACCTGCAACCGGAGCACGAATGAAGGTCGCCTTTTACGGCGGACTGCTGCTCAACAACGTCCAGAAGGTCTACGAGGCCTTCTACGAGCTGCGGCACGGCTACGGCATGGACAACCTGGTGCTCGTCCAAGGAGGCGGCGCCCAGGAGCTCCTGCAGCGCTTTGCGGGCGCCTTCGGCGTGCCGGTCACCTCGCTGATGATGCCGTGGCTGCTCTACGGCACCGACGCCCCCCAGGCGCAGCGCCATGCCATCCTCCACCTGTACCCCGACATGGTGGTCGTGCTGCCCGGGGGCG
>DATKVD010000311.1:0-9841 GCA_035530235.1 Planctomycetota bacterium
CGGCGGGGAGGCACACGTCGAGGAGACAACCGGGAAGCCACCCCGTGTCATTCTGAGGAGTCCCGACCTGTCGGGACGACGAAGAATCTGGCACCGAACGGTGGAGCAGGCCCCGACCGTCCTCAGCGCTGTGTGGCCGGATGCTTCGTCCCGATCAATCGGGACTCAGCATGACAGCGGTTGGGGGCCCGTCAGCGCAGGATGTCGTTGATGGTGATGAGCGTGAAGAGGACGAGGACCACACACCACCCGGCGAGCTGAAGTCGAAGGAACCACTTCTCGCTGATCCGCCTGCCGCGGAGCTTCTCGACACCCGTCAGCACCAGGAGTCCCCCGTCCAGGGGCGTCATGGGCAGCAGGTTGACCACGGCGAGGTTCACCCCGAGGATCGCCATCCAGTAGACCAGTTGGATGATGCCCCGGGAGGCGATGCGATAGCTGAGCTTGATGATGCCAACGGGACCGGCGGCGTGCTTCGGAGAAATCCGGCGTGTGAGCATCCCACGCAGGAAGAGGTAGACCTGCTGGACGACCTGCCAGGACTTTTTGAGTCCCACGACGGGTGCACGCCAGGGCGAATACTTGCGCTCCCACTGGATGGCCGGGTTCACCGTGATGCCGACGTCGGCCCGCAGCGGGTCCTCGACGGTCTTCACCGTGACGGCCTTCTTCTCGACGCCAACCTCGCCGCGTCTCCACCCGAGCGTGACCTTCCCGCCGCTCTCCGCCGCGGCGTCCAGGAGGTTCTGAAACACACTCCAGTTCTGTTTCTCCAGTGACGCGTCGTCCACGTGCGTGAGGACGTCCCCCGGTTTCAGGCCCGCCGCCTCGGCGGGGGATCCCGGCTCGACGGCACCCACCGTGAAATCCGTCTTTGTCTCCCGACGGATGCCCACCTGTCCGATCTGCCGGCCCGGGGCCCGCTCGGGCGTGAGCGTCACGTCGAAGGTCTCCTCACCGCGACGGATGCGGTAGACGAGCGGTCGGCCCGTCGCGGGTGCGGTCAGGGCGATGAGGTCATCGAAGGTCGGCGTGGGCGTGCCGTCGATGGCGAGCACCTCGTCCCCGGTCCTGACGTCCGCCCGGGCGGCCGGACTGTCCTCGGCCACGCCCGCCACCACCGGGAAACGGGCCGGGGTCACGCCGATGGCGCCCTTCCTGCCCGGTCGCGGCACGAGACTCACCGACACCGGCTTCCCCGCCCGCATGACGTCGAGCGTCACCGGCCGGCCCATCCGCGACGACATGTGACACAGGGCATACTCCCACCGCAGGAACTGAAGCCCGTCGACCGCGTCGATGACGTCGCCCTCTCTGAGACCGGCTTCGTCGGCGGGACCTTTACGCTCGAGACGGGTGACGGTGCGTCCGGTGGCCGGCTCGATGCCGATCTCCGGCAGACCGGTGACGGTGGACTTCCGAGGCCGCACGGTGAAGTCGATCTTTCTCTCCTGGCGCGCCACGGTCAGACTGACGTTGTCCTCGAGGTCCCCCATCACGATCGCCATCAGGACGTCTTCCCAGTCCACGTCCTGCTGGCCGTTGATGGCGGTGATCTGGTCGCCCGGGAGGAGTCCGGCCTTCTCGGCGGGGCTGCCCGGGTGAACGAGGCCGACGAGCGGTCGGGTGAAGTCGAGTCCCACGCCGAGCGCGATGCTGAAGAGGACGATGGCGAGGACGAAGTTCATGGAGACGCCGGCGAGAAGGATGACCGCCTTCTTGCCGGGGGGCTGGTTTCGGAACTCACGCAGGGGCTCGTCGGTGGTCGGGGCGCCCGGGGCCTCGCCCGACATCGCGCAGAATCCCCCGAACGGAATGACCCGCAGGGAATACTCCGTCCCCCCGCGCACAAACCACAAGAGCTTCGGCCCCATCCCGATCGCGAACTTCTCCACGCGCACACCCGCCCACTTCGCCGCCAGGAAGTGCCCCAGCTCGTGCACCGCGATCAGGAGACCTATCCCGACGAAGATCTCGACCACCCGGATGATGCTGTCCACGTTCATGCGTCGTGCCTCTATCGTCGAACCGACGGGAAATGAAGCCCTCCTGAAGGTCACTATCGGAAAGGACGCCGACCGGCAGGACAAAATCCCGAATGCAGCGGATTTCCACCTGAGAAGTGTAGACCACGTCGCGTGAAAGTCAACCTCATTCTTCCGCACCGTGCCGGCGGAGGAGTTCGGCGACCTCTGTGTGCTCCCTCTCCTCGGCGAGCGCCAGAGGCGTCTTGCCGTCTTTGTCCCTGAGGGTCAAATCCGCCCCGTGAGCGATGAGCAGGCGAGCGACCCCGGCACGACCCGATCGTGCTCCGCGGCCCAAAGGCGCAGCCGCCCAGTGCAGGGGGGTCCGACCCGAGCGGGTCCGCGCGTTCACCCGCGCGCCATGAGTCAACAACACCTCAGCTACATCCTTGTTCCCCTCCTCTGCTGCCCAGTGCAGCGGCGTCGAGCCCGTGTGGTGTCTGGCGTTCACGTCGGCGCCGTGTTTGATCAGCACTGCGGCAACATCCGCGGCGCCCCGGCTGGCGGCACGGTGCAGAGGCGTGAAGCCCACGTCATCCCGAGCGTTCACATCAGCGCCGTGAGTGACAAAGAGTTCGGCCATGGCCTTGTTCTGCGATTCCGCGGCCCAGTGCAAGGGCGTGTGAGCGTTCCGGCCCCTCAGATTGACCGGACAGGGCCACGTGTTCACCAATGAACGGATGGTTTGCTCGTCGTGCATTCCCATGGCGTGAACCATGGCCTGTTCGAGGATGCGCTTGCGGACGAGGTACGTCCCGACGAGCGTCGCCGCCAGGAAAAGCACGATGCTGATCGGGATGGTGAACTTGCGTCGTCGCATCATCGCTGCCTATTCCTTCGCTCGGTGTGTGATGAGGAGCTGCACCATGGTCCCCATGACCTGTCGTCGGGCGATCGCCAGGGGCGTTTTGCCGTCGTCATTCCGGGCGTTCACGTCGGCACCGTATGAGAGGAGTTGTTCCGCCAGGTCCGACCGGCACTGCCGCGTCGCCAGGTGCAGGGCAGTCCACCGGTCCTTGTCGTGCACCCTCACGTCTGCGCCCATCCACAGCAGGAACGCCACCGAAGCCGGCTGCTCGTGGGCCACCGCGTGCAGCAGGACCGTATAACCGTTCACGTCCCTTCTTTCGATGTCGGCGCCGTGGGCCAGCAGGATTCGCATCATGTCCGTGTCACCGTGTGCCACGGCGTTTCTGAGCGGCCAGTCGCCGTCGTTCCGGGCGCCCTCCGGGTCCGCTCCCGCCTCCAGCAGCATGACCGCCAACGCATGGTGGCCGCGGTCCACGGCATAGATGAGTGGGGTGTATATCGGCCACCCCTCGCCACCGACAGTCCGTGCGTTCACGTCCGCCCCGTGGCGGATCAGGGCACGTGCAAGCTCTGAGTCACCCGTCGACGCGCCCCAGTGCAGGGCCGTCCAGCCCCGTGCGGCCCTCGCATTGGCCGAACTCGGCCAGCTGTGCGCCATCGCAAGGACGGCCTCCCTGTCTTCCACATCGAGCACCGCGGCCATGTGGCACTCGAGTACGCGCTTCCGGACAAGGTAGGTCCCCACGAGTGTCGCCGCCAGGAATAGCACGATGCTGATGGGGATGGTGAACCGACGTCGCGGCATCCTGACTCCCAGCGGCCTTTCCTTCGACCTTAGACCTTGGGCCTTGGACCTTGACCCATCGACCTTCCGCCCCGATGCGTCGGGGCGGCCTATTCTTTCGCCCCATGCTCGGCAAGAAGTTTCGCCACCTCGTCGCGGCCGGGGCTCTCGCTCGTCCCTCCGGACTCAGGCGGCTGGTGTGCCACGGCGAGCGGTGTCTGTCCGGACGTGTCCTTCGCATTGACGTCGGCGCCGGCCTCGATGAGCACTTCAGCCGCGGACTTCGTCCCGTACTCCGCGGCGACGTGAAGCGGCGTCTGGCCGGACCCGCCCTTCGCGTCGACGTCCGCCCCGGCGGCTATCAGGAGTCTCACGACGTCCGACTCGCCGTCAGAGGCCGCGACCTGGAGCGGCGTCCGGCCCTCCCGGCCCTTGGCCCCGAACGGGATATTCACGTCCGCGCCGTGGGCGATGAGCACCTCCACAATGTCCCGGCGGCCTCGATAGACGGCGAAGTAAAGGGGCGTGGCCCGCCACGGACAGCCCCCAATCGGCGCCCGGCGGACGTTGATCTCCGCGCCTTTCTCCAGGCACCGCTTCACGAGGTCCGTCTTCCCCGCCCACACGGCCCACTCGAGGACGGTGTAGTCCTTTTCGATTTCGGTGCGGACGGGGGACGGCCAGGAATCGACCCACTCGCGGATCAGCCCTTCGTCACGCGACTCGAAGACGGCGCGAAGGCCATACTCGAGGACCCGCTTCCGGACGACGTAGGTCCCGACGAGCGTCGCCGCAAGAAACACCACGATGCTCATCGGGATGGTGAACCGCCGTCGACGCATGGGAACGTCCCCCTGACGCTGAAACACGGTCGTATCCTCTGCATTATATACGCTTACGCGGGAACCGTCGAGCAGCTTGCAGAGCGGTCGCCGACCGAAAAGGACTTGAAAACCCCCGCCGACGTGGTAGATTGCAGACGTCGTCCACCCATGAGGAGCAAAGCGCCATTGAGCGAGTTCTCTGAAGGGCGTGCGTGGTGGGGCTCCCGTCCCACCACGCCTTGCCGGGCGAGGGGTGGCGGGACAGGAGCCCCGCCACCCGCCAACGCCGGAACACTCAGATAGGACCGGATCGAAATGGAAGTCCGATATCACATGCTGCGACCGAAGCAGATCGTCGAGCGGCGGCATGCGTGTCCCGTCGCCTACGTCCCCATCGGCACCCTGGAGTGGCATGGGTTCCACAACCCCCTGGGCACCGACACCTTGCAGGCGGAGGGTCTGGCGATCCTGTGCGCCGAGAAGGGCGGGGGGCTGGCATTTCCGCCCCTCTATTACGGCGAGAGCCGCGTCGAGGCCCTGATGGAAGCAAACGCCGCGGACCGCGACAAGATCGCCGAGGGCATGGGACTCTCGCCCGACAACTTCCTGCCCGGGCGGCACCCGTTCACCGCCGCCGAGCAGGTGGTCAATTATCACAAGCTGCTCTTCCACATCCTGGCGGAGATGGAGAGCCTGGGGTTCTCACTCGGGGTGCTGGTGGCGGGGCACTATCCGCTGATCGACCACTGCCGCTCGGCGGTGCTCATGTTCAACCAGCGTCGGTACGACATGCCGACGCGGATGCTGGCGTGGGCGTGCGTCGATTACCTGCTCGTGACCGACCAGTACGACTGTGCGGGCGACCACGCCGGCGGCTGGGAGACCTCCCACATGCTGGCGCTCCACCCGGAGACGGTGGACCTGAGCGAGCTGCCGCCCAAGGGGGAGAAGCTGGTCGGCGCGGGCGGCCGCCTCGCCCCGCAGGACGCGACCGCCGAGTTCGGCCGCGAGACTCTCGAAGCCTCCGCCGAGGTCGTCATCAAGGAGGTCCAGCACCGACTCGCACACCCGGAACTCTACAAGCGCCACGGATGCAGCCTCGATGAGGGGTTGTGGAAGACCGAGTCACGACAAGAATAGGGGGCCGGACATTCCTGTCCGGCATTCCGGATGACAGGCAAGAATGCCTGTCCTCCTGTTGGGCGTTGTGCTGAAGAGGAGACTTCCAATGATCCGAGCCACGACGATCCTGTCGGTGCGGACGAAGGCCGGCGTCGCCATCGGGGGTGACGGACAGGTCTCCGTCGGCGACACCGTGATGAAGGAAAAGGCGAACAAGATCCGCAAGCTCTACGAGGGGAAGGTGTACGTGGGGTTCGCGGGGGCGGCGGCGGACGCCTTCAGCCTGATGGAGCGATTCGAGGAGAAGCTGAAGGCGTTCCAGGGGAACGTCCCGAAAGCGGCGACGGAACTGGCGAAGCTGTGGCGGACCGACCGGGTGCTGCGTCGGCTGGAGTCGCTCCTGTGCGCGGTGGACCGGAAATACTCGTTCATCATCTCGGGCTCGGGCGACGTGATCGAGCCGGACGACGGGATCATCGGCATCGGCTCGGGCGGCGCCTACGCCGCGGCCGCCGCACGCGCACTCGTCAAGCACACGAAACTCAAGCCGGCCGAGATCGTCAGGGAAGCCCTCGAGATCGCCGCCGGCATCTGCGTCTATACCAACAGACATATTACGGTCGAGGAAGTGAGCTAGCCCTCGCGGGGCACAGGTCCCCGCGCTACCTCGACACCACGGCAGGATGTAGCGCGGCCACCTGTGGGCCGCGTGGTTTCGACGGAGATACGTCCCATGAAAGACCTGACGCCTCGGCGGATCGTCGAGGAACTCGACAAGTACATCGTGGGCCAGGACGACGCGAAGCGTGCGGTGGCGATCGCCATCCGCAACCGCTGGCGTCGTCAGCAGCTCGAGGGGGAGCTTCGCGACGAGGTGGCCCCCGCGAACATCATCATGATCGGCACCACGGGCGTGGGGAAGACCGAGATCGCCCGACGGCTCGCCGGACTCGTGAGCGCCCCCTTCCTCAAGGTCGAAGCCAGCAAGTACACCGAGGTCGGCTACGTCGGACGTGACGTCGAGTCGATGATCCGTGAGCTGGCCGAGATCGCCCACGCCATGGTGCGCGCCGAGGCCACCGAAGCGGTCTATCAGAAGGCCGCCGAGAGCGCCCGCGAGCAGCTCCTCGACCTCCTGGTGCCCCCCGTCGACTGGGCCCCCGAAACCGGGGAGGCCGAGCGTGCCGAGCGACGGGACAAGGTCCGCCAGACCTTCCGCGACAAACTCAACGCCGGGAAGCTCGAAGACAAGATGGTCGAGATCACCACCGAGGAGCGCATGGTCCCCGTTCACATCATGAGCAACATCGGGATGGAGCAGATGGACCTCGACCTCCAGAACATGTTCGAGAAGATCCTCCCGAAGGGCAGCCGGTCCCAGCGTGTGACGGTGGCCGAGGCCCGACGCCTTCTCATCCAGCAGGAGGCCGAAAAGCTCATCGACCGTGAGGCCGTCATGCGCGACGCCGTCGCACGGGCCGAGGACTCCGGCATCGTCTTCATCGACGAGCTGGACAAGATCGCCGGACGCGAGACCGGTCACGGACCGGACGTCAGCCGGGAGGGCGTCCAGCGGGACCTCCTGCCCATCGTCGAGGGGACGGCGGTGCAGACCAAGTACGGCATCGTCCACACCGACCACGTCCTCTTCATCGCGGCGGGGGCGTTTCACGTGTCGAAGCCCGCCGACCTCATCCCCGAGATGCAGGGCCGCTTCCCCATCCGCGTGGAGCTGAAGGACCTGACCGAGGACGATTTCGTGAGGATCCTCGTGGAGCCGAGAAACGCCCTCACCCGGCAGTACACCGCACTCATGCAGACCGAGGGGGTGAAGGTCACCTTCGACAAGTCGGCGGTACGCGAGGTGGCCCGTGTGGCGGCGGAGGTGAACGGCCGAATGCAGAATATCGGCGCCCGACGGCTTCACACCGTGATGGAGAGGCTCTTCGAGGAGATCTCGTTCGAGGCCCCCGAGATGGAGGGCGTGTCGGTCAAGATCGACGCCGCCTACGTCAAGCGGCGTCTCGCCGACATCGTCAAGGACGAGGACCTCTCCCGCTACATCCTCTAGCAACGTCACTGAGAAAAGGAACGCGAATGAGACGAAAACTCCGCATGGGTGTCATCGGTCTCGGGATGGGCCGCAACCACGCCCGGGGATACGCCGCATGTGAGCACGCCGAACTCGCCGCCGTGTGCGACATCGACCCGAAGCGGCTTGCCGAGCGCTCACCCGAGTTCGCCCCCGCCCGGGCCTACCTTCGCTACCGGGAGATGTTCGAGAAGGAGACTCTCGACGCGGTGAGCGTGGCCACCCCCAACGACCTTCACTGTCCGATCACCTGTGACGCCCTGGCGGCGGGACTCCACGTCCTGTGTGAGAAGCCGATGGCGATGAACGCGCGGGAAGCGAAGAAGATGCGCGACCTGGCGAAGCGGAAGAAGCGCAGACTGATGATCCACTTCAACTACCGATGGGGTCGCGAGGCCCGCGCCGTCAAGGCGTTCGTCGATGCCGGGGAACTCGGCAAGGTCTACTGGGGACGCACGCGGTGGCTGCGCTCACGCGGGTTCCCCGGTCTCGGCGGGTGGTTCACCCGACGCAGACGCTCCGGCGGCGGACCGCTCATCGACCTCGGCGTCCACCGGGTCGACCTCGCCCTCTGGCTCATGGGCTATCCCGAGCCGGCGAGCGTCTCGGCCGCAGTCTATGGCCACCTCTCCCGACGTGCCGCCCGCAGGCAGAAGAAGCACTGCGACATCGAGGACCTCGCCTCCGCGCTTGTCCGCTTCAAGGACGGATCGGCCCTCATCGTCGAGGCGAGCTGGGACCTCAACGGCGAGCGCCTCGAGGACCAGCTCACCGAGATCTACGGAACGGACGGCGGCATCATCCACCGCAACCTCGGCGACGGGTACGAATACGAGGCGCGGATGTTCAAGGAGATTGGGGGGCGGCTGGTCACCATCACGCCCAAGCTCTACGGTCCCAAGGGGCCGTCCACGATGGCGCACTTCGTCGAGTGCATCCGGAAGAATCGCGAGCCCGAGGCGACCGCCGACCACGGACTTACGGTCATGAAGATCCTGGACGCGATCTACGAGTCGGCCGCGAAGGGGCGCGAGGTGAGGATCCGCTGACGGGACGCGGCGCAGGCGATAAGACACCTCGAGAAGCGAACCGCAAAGAAGCCTCCATGAGCAGCCACGAGGACCTCAGCCGCTGCACCCTGTGAGCGTCACTCGCCGGAGACGGGCGCCGCCGTCTCCATCGGCTGCCCCGGACCCGCCTCGTCCGACGTCCGGCCGGCCGGGTCCTCGTCCGGCGGGAGTGAGCGGCGCAGTTCCTTCAACGCGTCTTTCAACGCCTCGGGCTCGTTCCTGTCCTCGATGACGGCGTCGTAGCGCTCCCTGGCGGTTTCCGCGTAGAAGAAGGTCATGCGTGCGTTCTGCGCGGCGAGAACGCGCGACGTGACGGGAAGCTTCGTATCGGCAAGCCGCGACAGGCTCGCCCCCAGCACCGCGCGGTCGAGCGCCGCCACGTAAAGCACCATCACCGCCAGCATCCCCGCAAGCGCGATCGGCCGCCAGATGAAAAGCTGCGTGAACAGGATCGCCGCCGCCAGGAGCAGCAGACACACCGGCCCGAACCGCCCGATCATCGCAATGCCCGGGATCCCCTGCTGATAGCGGACCGGCACGCGCGGGAAGTGGTTCTCCCTCTCGCGTATCAGCGACGCGATCACCTCCGCGTTGGCGCTCCTGAACGTCTCGACGGGAACCTCTTTCAGCGGGTCGTCCGGCGCGACGCGCTCGACGATCCGCACGATGTGAAGCGGCTCGTGCGTGGAGGCGACGACCGAGAGAGGGTTATAGGGCCCGAAGCCATGGCTGCGGATCTCCTGCAGGTAGCAGGGCGCGAGGGGGTCATTTGCCGATCCACGACTCGACGTCCATCTCGGCCCGAAGATCGAGCATGCCGTGGTCCCGGATGCCCGCAGCTCGGGCTTCTTCGAATGAGCCGAACTGCGCCGCCAGGCCACCTCACCGACGATAAGACTGATGAGGAAGCGCTCCCCCCGCAACGTGAATCTGCGTTGTATCGGCTCGCACCTCCCCTCGTAGCGGACGTCCAGGGTCTCGACGTGAACCGGGACCCGACCCGGGTCGAGGAAGATCCAGTGGACGAGGAAACGTGCGTCCGAAACGGCAATCCTGTTGACGTTTTCCGGCATCTCCGGCACCGGCGGGGCCGCGAGCGTCGGCACGAGCACGGT
>DATKVD010000312.1:0-11811 GCA_035530235.1 Planctomycetota bacterium
CCAGGAACAAGTGAACGAGAGGCCCATGCTCCCTTCTGATGATGGTGCTTCCGTCAGCGACTGTTGCCGGGCATACTGCAACCCATTTGTCCCCCGTGAGCTGCGACGGCCGACGTCTGGGCGGCGGTGATTGTGGACAGCAGCAGACAGATTACACAAACGAGAGATATTGCGACTGCGGTTCTCATGTCCCGCTCCGCGGAGACGAGGCGTCCCTCCTGGCCCGTCAGGTTAAGCCTATTGGTTGAAAGTGTGGCGGCATTGCTGCGGGGTCCGCACGGATGTGCGGGGCCCGGGGGCCTCCCGGTTGGCCGGTCAGCCGCTCGGTCGTGGGTTCGCAGCGGTGTGCGTGAATCACCAACGCCTGCGATGCAGGCGGGGATGACGGCACGGCGGCTGAGTCTCCGGGAGATATTCACATCGGTGGAGAGGATGCTTTTTTGATGTCCTGACCGTAGTGGACTTCAGAACGTCCAGCCCTCCAATGAATAGGCAACTGGCAGCAGCCGAGCAACAGTCGATGACGGAAGCACCGGGGCAGACTCATCAGCCGATGCCTGGACCCCTTTGCCTGCAAGGCCATATACCAGCGAACCCATGACCGTGAAAGCAGTTTCGATAAGGTCACAGGGGAGCGGGTTCCCTAACCTACGTGAAGCCCTGCGAGCTACTTCACCCTGACGACGTCCTGGACGGTGAAGGTTGATCCGCTAATGTAGTCGCCGCACAACGTCAAGGTTACCTCGTCGGCCGGCTCGAGTTTGAGCTCGGCGACAGAGAACCGGGCCGCCAGATGGCCACAATCATCAGCCCAGACGGCCAGCGGTGCGATGTCGTTGAGAGTGACTGTTCCAGGCGCCACACGCACTTCAGGGATATTCGTGTGGATGGTGAGGGTGCTGACCTTGCTGAGCACGATCGTCTGCGGTGAGGCCATCATACCGGGCTCGTTGCCTTTGACCCCCCCGTTTCCGAGGACGGCACTGCCAAGACCCAAGCCGATGAGGGCACAGCCTACGCCGACAACAATGAGGATCTTCTTCATAACGCTCCTCCATTCAGGCATTCGAGGTTAACGACGATATACGTCCGGAACCGACGTCCAGCATGCAAAGCCATTATATTCCAATTTGCGGAAGTTCTCAATGCTATTTTTGACATATTAGGCGTGTGGAGCAAAGCTGCGTCGAGGCCCCGAAGTGGTGCTTCCGTCATCAACGGTTAGTGGCCCCACTGTAAACCGCGTGCTCACTGTGAGTTACGACGCATTTCGGCAGTAGTGGGGCGGGAACTATAGCAGGGGTTAAAATGCCTCCTGTGAAAACCTTGCAACGTTCTAGGCAACAGCCAGGTGCTTCCGCCGCCAACTGTTGGCGCCATCCTCCTGCTGCAATGTCGCCTGAGCACTGCTACTTCACCCCCGCCAGGAACTTCCCCGTCGGCACGGGCGGAGATTGTCGGCGCTCGGGGCTGCCGCCGCGTCACTTGGGCTTCGACGGCTCCGGCCTGGCCGGGCGCGTCTCCGTCAGGCCGCAGATCGCGGCGATCCGCCGGTTGACCAGCTCGAAGAAGCACGCCGGCAGTTGGTCCTGGTGTCCGCGATGGATCACGACGCACTCCACGCACTTCCCGTGATACTTGCACGACGCCTTGCAGGTGCAGTGGTCCACGCCGCAGGCCTTGACCTGCGCGAGGAATTCATCCTGGCAGCGGAAGGCCTCGGCCCTTTCCCCTTTCCGGAAATGCTCCAGGGCCTTCTTCTCCAGCTCGTTGTCGTCGACGTTCATCTCGTGTCTTCGCTACTGGCATGTCGGATAACAGCGAAAGGGGGAACCTCACCTCACCCCCGCCAGGAACTTCCCCATCGGCCCAGGCTCCTCCCGGTTTGCCTCCTGCGTTTGACTTGCGACCTGAGAGCGGTGGCCCTGCTACAGCCACATCTGTCGGTCGAGGTTGCGGTACTGGACGGCTTCGGCGAGGTGGTGGGCGGCGATGTCCTGGGCGCCGTCGAGGTCGGCGATGGTCCTCGCGACACGGATGATCTTGTGGTGGGCACGCGCGGAAAGGGCCAGCTCGTGCATCGCCAGCTCCAGCAGGGTCTCCCCCTCGGCGTCCAGCGGACAGAATTTCTTCAGGTGTCTCGTGGTCATCTGGGCGTTCGAGGTCACCTTGGACCGGCCGAAGCGTTCGGTCTGGATCTTCCGTGAGGCGACGATGCGCTCACGGATGGAGGCCGAGCTTTCGCCCTCGACCCCCGAGCGCAGCTCACGATACTCCACCGCGGGCACCTCGACGTGGATGTCGATGCGATCGAGGAGCGGTCCCGAGATCTTCGAGAGATAATTCCGCACCTGCCGGGGCGTGCAGGAGCACTCCTTCTTCGGATGACCGAGGAACCCGCACGGACAGGGGTTCATCGCCCCGACCAGCATGATGCGGCAGGGGAAGGTGACACTCGACTGTACCCGGCTGATGGTGACCGAGCCGTCCTCGAGGGGCTGACGCAGCACCTCGAGCGTGTGACGGTTGAATTCCGGCAGCTCGTCGAGGAAGAGCACCCCATGATGGGCGAGACTCACCTCGCCCGGGCGGGGGACGGTGCCGCCGCCGACGAGTCCCGGTTCGCTGATGGTATGGTGTGGCGAGCGGAACGGCCGCGTGGCGATGAGCGACCGCCTGCCGTCCAGCAGTCCCACCACCGAATAGATGCGCGTGGTCTCCAGTGACTCCTCGAGCCCGAGCGGCGGGAGGATGGTGGGAAGCCGACGGGCGAGCATGGTCTTGCCGGAGCCGGGGGGCCCGATCATGAGGACGTTATGTCCGCCCGCCGCGGCGACGGTGAGCGCCCGCTTCACGTGCGCCTGTCCACGCACCTCACTGAAGTCCTCGTCGTATTCCGAACGCTCACGGAACAGCTCCTCGAGGTCCACGCGGTGCGGTGCAATGGGAAGCCGGCCGTTCAGAAACCCCACCGTCTCGGCGACGTTACAGGCGGGGATGACCTCGAGCCCCTCGACCACGGCGGCTTCGGGGGCGTTCTCGGTCGGCAGCACCATGCCGCGAAGACCGTGCTCCCTGGCCGCCATCGCCATCGAGAGGACGCCCCGCACCGGACGCGTCCGGCCGTCCAGGGCCAGCTCACCGACGATCGCGTATTCCTCGAGCAGCGTCGACTGCACCTGTCCGGTGGCGGCGAGCATCCCGACGGCGATGGGCAGGTCGAACGCCGGGCCTTCTTTCTTGATGTCGGCGGGGGCGAGGTTGACGATGGTGTGGTGCTGGGGATTTCGGTAGCCGGAATTGGAGAGAGCGGATCGGACGCGGTCCCGGGCCTCCTTGACCGCGGCGTCCGGCAGCCCCACCACGGTCACCTCCGGCAGCCCGCCGCGGACGTCCACCTCCACCTCGACCGGATAGGCCTCGATCCCGAACACCGCGACGCTGCGACACTTCGCAAGCATGCTGTCCCCTCATGTCCTCACGTGTGGGCATGGGAGGATAGCAGGACGGGGGCCGAGGTGCAAGGAAGAATCCCCATCCGCCGGGCAGGGCGTTCAATTGCAGGCAAAGGCCGACGCGTCGAGTGCCAGCGCGATGGCGACGAGCGCGACTACCGACCTCACGCCTTTCCCTCCAAACGAGTACCGACTGCCTCCGCAAGCCGCTTGGCCGTCGGAAACGCGAGCGGCTGGATGCCTTCAGCAGTGTGAATACAAGCCCCACATTCGTCACGCGGTGTCGGCAAGAAGCGTGGGGGCTTTCACTTCACCCCCGACAGGAACTCCTGCACTGCCCGAGAATGGAGCGGTTCAGACTCTAGTGACGCTGTCGCGCAGCGACCAAGTCAGTCTCTTCGCGCTTCAATGAGAGCCAGGTCGTGCCTTCCCATGCGCAGCGTGAGCATGTTGTCCTTGACCGGGATCTCGGCGCCCGTCTCTCGGTTCACCGCGCCGGCGATGTTCCAACCAAGCCGGGCGGGATCGACCCGGATTGTGTAGTTCCCTTCCCCTCCGGCGTTGCCGACGACGAAGAGGAGGCGCCGCCCGGCCCTGTAAGCCGTCACGAGCAGTCCCTCCGGCGCGCGGACGGGGCCGCCGTCCTCCCAGTACGGAAACGCCTCAACGCCTTTCTCCTTCACGAAGTCGTAGACGATGTCCCGGACCCTGACAGCGGTTGGGCTGTGGACGCGGGCATAGGGCAGCATCTCGTGCGGCAGCGTCGCGGCCAGCGCCGAGCGGGTGAGACGGATGCCCTCCATGCCGTCGAGGGGCACCCCCTCGATACCGCCGAGGACGTTTGGCACCGTGCCGGACTGGCGGCCGATGTTCACCGCGCGCACGTAGTTGCTCGTGAAGCGCTCCTGGAAGTCGCTAGTGCCGTACTTCCACTCCCAACCGAGGCTTGACTGGGCGAACGAGAGCATTGGGAGAATGTTCGCGTTGGTCATGTGGACACGCACGAATGGCTCGCGTCCCTTCTCGTGCATCATCACGGCCAGCCGCCGGATGAGCGGGCGCGTGCGGGACAGGATGCCGAAATTCGGGTGCACCTCGCCGTCGTCGCCCACGTAGCCTTCGCCCGTCGGCCAGGTGAACTTCGCCATCGGGAAGGAGTTGTCCACGTAGATTCCCTCCATCCCTTCCTCCATCATCCGGTTCGCGTACCACACCGCGTAGTCGCGGAATGATGCCGAGGCGTGCATCCCGCCGCGGAACTGCCACTCGTCGTGGTACACCTCGTCCTCGGGCAGGAGGTCGGTCGTCTCGCAGGCGACGGAGTAGAAGAGGAGCTTGCTGCCGCGAACGGCGTGCTGGGCCCGCGCGGTATTGAAAGAGAAGAGGACGTGGTTGCGGACGAAATCGGCACTGTCGCGGGCCTCGAGCCGGCCGGGCTGTTCCATCACCCGGCGCACCCATTGCTCGATGAAGCGGGTGTACGCCGGCGCGGGGTAATCGCCCTTCCTCTTCGCCTCGGCGACCTTGCGGACAATGGAGAAATCATGGTCCAGAGGATATCGGCTCGACCAGCCGTAGTGCCCACCCCATGAGGGCGGCCAGAGGATGGTGTACTTGCCGGTGCCCGGGTTCTCGAACTCGAAGACTTGTTCCCGCCAGCTCGGCGGCATCGGTTTCACGGGGGAGGCCTGAAGCGCGAACGTGATCTCCCGCGGGCGGGCGAGAGCGACCGGCCCGTCGATGAGATTCACGCGGATGACGACCGTGCCGTCCTCCTCGCGGATCAACTCGATCGCCGAGCGGTCCTTCGAGTGGACCCAGTCCCTGTCCCAGTCCGCCGTCCACGAAATCCCGCGCTCCTCGCCGCCCACCCACACGTACGGGATAAAGTTCTCGACGTCGTGGGCCGGGATGCGACGGCTCTCCCAGACGACGCCCGTGCCGGGCGGAACGGCCCCGGCCGGGTTATCGCGGATCCTCTCTCCCACCGCGTGAAACAGCGTCGCGACGTCTTTCCTGATGGGGATGTCGAGGAAGAAGCGTTCGAGCGGTTCGCCCGACTTCGGCGCGATGCGCAGTGTGACGAGCATCATGCCGTCATAGTCGAACTCGCACGAGGACGCCACGTTCATGAGCGCGTTGGCTGCGGCCGCCTCCGCCCTCACGCGGTGGGGCTTCGCCTCCGTGACGTTCAGGGCGCCGCCTTCCCACACCAGCGCCTTGCCCCGGCTGTACGCCCGGAGCGTGATCGGCCTCGCGAGGACGTCCCGGCCCAGGCTCCGAACGTGCGACCACAGCCCGAGTTCCCCGAGCGCGTGCTCCCGCAGCACGCACTTCACCGTGCCGCCGTCGACGACGAGCGGGGTGAACGGGGGAATGATGACGTCGCTCTCGCCGAGACGGTTGTGAAGCCACTCGTAACGCTTCACGACGAACGTTCGCTCGAGCAGCCGGCGCTTCACGGCGTCCGGCTCGCCGTCGTTCTCGATCCAGGTCTTGTAGACGCCGTCGGCAAGTGCGGGCAACTTGAAGATCTTCCGCGCCTGTACGATCCCGGCGGTCGGGGCGGTCCAGTCGGCCGCGGTCAGCGGGTCCGCGAGGACGTGCTTCGCTTCGTCCCTGTCCGTCACGACGACCCGCAGGTTCAGTTGTCTGACCCCGGCGTCACCCCAAGCCTCCATCGCAATGGACCCCAGCGATGGAAACCAGCAGATCCTGCCGTCGAGGAGCCTGTTCCCCATAGCCAGCCGCTTGGCCTCGCTGGAGCCGAGTGGCCGGGAAAAGAGCAGCACCTCATCGATCGCGAACCCGTTCGGCCCCCGTGAGCCGAGGACGAAAGGCCCTAACTCCTCCGGCTTGAGCGGACGCTCGAGCGTCGCGCCGGCGAGCCGCGTGCCGTCGAGGAAAAGCTCGACGCGGTCGCCGTGCAGGTTGACGAGGACATGGAACCACCGGCCCTTCTCCCAGGGAAACGCCTCGGAGACGTTCCACATCCTCATGTCGGGGAAGCCGTGGAGGAAGAGGTTGAGCTGTCCGTAGACGCTGTCCTGGACGCCGAGATAGCCGTCGGGCTTGTAGCGCGTGAGGAAGAAATGGGTGAACCGGAATGGGATGCCCTTGCCGGGGAGCCGGTCGCGGTCGACGCGAAGCCGGAAGGAAATCGCCCCGGGCACTGCGAGGTTGCTCCTGCTCGCGTAGGTCACGGAGACGTTCTCCCCGAGGAAGAGCGCCTTCCCGCGCAGGCCGTCGACGAAGGCGGGCTTGCCTGTGATCTCTATGGGCTCCGGCGGGCCCGCGCTCTTCTGCGCCGCGAGTTTCTCGTCGTCGAAGGTCAGCTTGAACGTCAGGGCCTCCTCGATCGTGGCTGCCTGACATGCCGCTTGCGCCAGCACCATAAGGACAAGCAGCAGTCCCGCCCGACGACACCAGCGGGCCCGGGGTGCTGGCCAGGTCGGCGTTTCGCCTCGATTCGGTGTTACGCGCGACCATGATCCGCATTCGGACTTCACCGGCATCCTCCCGGTCAGCGGCACAGGTTCAGCGCGCGCTCGATGACGAGCCGGTCCGCGCCGGTTTCCACGACACGTTCCTTGACCGCGTAGGCCTCGATCCCGAACACCGCGACGCTGCAACACTTCGCAAGCATGCTGTCCCCTCATGTCCTCACGTGTGGGCATAAGAAGATAGCCGGGCGCGGGCCGAGGTGCAAGGAAGAATCCCCATCCACCGGGGGGGTCACTCGCCGGGGGTCGGCAGTCGCGTCGGCTTGGCGGTGTCGCCGTCCATGGGGTCGGGCAGGACGAAGACGCTGCCCTCACGGTCGCAGAAGTAGAGTGCCGACTCGGACGGCCGTCGTGCGTGGCCGTCGGCCCAGAGGGCGTAGAAACCCGGGTGTGCGTTGACGGGCGCGCGGGCATAGGTGTGGTTGCGGGGGCTCTTCGCGGTCATCTGCCGGACCTTCGTCCACGTCTTGCCCTCATCGGCGCTCGTCCAGAGGGCCATCTCGCCGCCGGTGTTCCAGGGCTGGGGCCCCGGCTCGGTGGGGGCGATGATGCGCCAGAGGCCGTCGGGCTCGATGATGAGCGAGCCCATGTCGTAGTTGTTGTCGGAGTGCATCGCGGGACGGATCTCCCACCGTCTGCCGGTCCACCGGGCGGTCATCCACGTGCGCGGGTCGTTCTGCGGACCGCACGCATACCCCTTGCTCGTGAGGTAGAGGATGACGGGCCGGCTGGCCGCGTCGTAGCGGAGGTCCTTGAGGTAGGCCAGCAGCCCCTCCTTGTGCGTGTCGTGGACGAGGCATCCCGACGCGTCGGGATCGCGTCCGGTGATCGGCACGACGACGGGGGTGCCGTCGGCGGCGTGCCACGTTCGTCCGGAATCGGTGGTCTCGATGTAGTAGAGGTTGGCACGCCAGTTGACGCCCTTGCCGCGGGGATGGACGTTGAAGGCCGAACCCGCCACCTGTGGCGTGCAGGCGCTCACCTGGTAGTGCCCCTGCTCGATCGCCGCCAGACGCGTCCATTCGGACCACTCGCGGCCGTCACGGCTGGTCATGAAGCAGATGGTCCGCACGGCGGGGTCGTTGTAGCGCGAGAAGAACGCAGCGAAGCCCCGCTTCGGAACGTGCCACACCTGCATGTAGGAGAAATTGTCGAGCGGGACTGGCTCGCCGTCCTGCATCCGCGTGGCCGACACCCGCTCGAACCGGTCGATGTCGTAGGGCTTGACGCTGCGATGGATAAACGACGGCCGTTCCCGTCCGTGCGAGGTGGAGAAGATCCACACGTGGCCGTCGTCGTCGAGCGAGATCACCGGGTTGTCGTGGGCGTCGGAGGTCGCCTTGTCCATCACGATGGTGGGCCGGGGCACGGTCCCGTCGGCGTGGTCGTAGAAGGATGCCATGTGAAGCAGTCGGCCGCTCCCGGCCTCCGCGACGCCTCCCCAGGTGAAGAACGTCTTGTCGGCCGCCTTGGCGTAGACCGCAAAAGGCTTGTGCTTGGCACAGTAGGTGCCGAGTCCGCCGCTGTACTTGTAGACGTACTCGTCGTGCGAGGGCTGGTTCATGTACCAGATGCCGCGGTAGCCCGTGTCCTTGCGGTTGAGGGTGACCTGGGCGTCCGCTGCGCCTGTCATGAGAACCGCTCCTGAAAGGAGGAAGACCGTGACGACCTCGCGCATCCGATGGGCTCCTTCACCTCCTCCCGGCGGTCATTTCTTCGCCGGTGCGGGGATTTCCCCCTTCCACCGGTCGTAGGTGTCGAGGAGCTGGAAGTACTCCTTCATGAACGGGTAGCGTCGCTCCCAGGTGGTGAACATCACCCCGCGGACGTTCGGCACACCCTCGGCAACCGTCCTCCACTGGTGGATGTTCTTCTTCAGGGCGTCGGTGTTGCGGCCGTCGTAGTAGCCGCAGAGGACCTGCAGGTGTCCACGGTCCGAGAAGAATTTCATCCCCTCCGGTTTGGGACTGTACCAGTTGAGAATGATGACGTCCCTCGGCAGTCCCTCCCACGCGCCGTCCCAGGTGCCGTTGACGAGGTAATAGTATCCGCCCTTCTCGAAGGGCCGGGCGTTGTGGTGCGGGGTGAACATGTCGCTCCAGGTGTAGATTTTCGCCTGCGGGGCGATCCTGCGGGTGAGGTCGTAGGCCCGCCTGAAGTGCTTGGCGAGTTTCTGACCGGGCGTGAATTTCTCTTCTCCCGGCTCGGGCGGCTCCCACATCGCCACGCGGATCTCGTCGTAGTTCAGCATGAAGCCTTCGGGGTGCCACAGGTTCTGCATCTCGCGGATTTCCTTCTCGAGGATCGGCCACACCCGCTCTTCCTGGAGGCTGAGGTTGTCCTGATCGGAACCGATGCGCTGGTGGTGCCAGAAGCTCACGAGCAGCTTCTCGCCGTCCCTGATGCGGGAGTTCTCGGTCAGCTCCAGCACCGGGGCCGGGTGGTCGAACGGGAACTCGCCCGGGAAGGGCCTCACCGCGACGATCGGGTCGACGACGGGTTTGAAGTCGCGTCCCTCCTCGTAGACGGTCTTGCCGTCCTCGGAGGTGACGGTGAGCGGGATGCGGTCTCGGCGGATGATCAGCAGCATCCCGGCCGGTTCGATGCGCACGTTCTCCAGCTTGTGGACGTTGTGGTAGATGTCGACGAGGACCTCTTCGGCTTCGAGCGAGTTGAAGACGTTCTGGTAGATGTAGCGGCCCTCGTCGGTCTTCTTGACCGCCGGCTCGGTGCGGCTGTGCCGGCGCTTGTGGCCGTTCGAGGAGATCGAGCAGTAGGAGCCGATGCGTCCCTCCTGGGCGGGGACGATCTCGTAGGTCATGCGGTACCACGTGAACGGCTTGCACTTGAGGGTGCCGGCGACGCCCTTGCCGTGGCGCTGCGGCTTGAGCAGAGAAACGTCGAGGTTCTGTGCGGGGTCGGGCTCGGCGGTCTTCCCCTTCACGATGAACGCCAGGTTCCTGACGGGCACGCCGGCGACGAGGTTCGAGTCGACGTCGAGATAGCGTCCGCAATATCCCGTGGCGACGGCGGGGACGACGATCTTCATGTCGAGCTTTTTCGCCTCGTCCTGGAACTTCCTGACGCGTTCGACGTAGGCCGGGGGTTCCTTGGGCAGCCGGTGTCCGCGGGTCGAGACGAAAAGGACGTGGGTGCACCCCGACGCCTTCGCGTCCCGCAGCAGCTGAACGCCCCTGGCGGCGCCCTCGTCATCCCGCAAAGACTGACTCAGGTAGACCCAGCGCTCGGGATACTTCTCTGCCCATGCACGCGACATCGACAGCACCAGCGCCGCCGCGATGACGGTCAGGACCCGCTTTCTCATGACGGTTCTCCTTATGGTTTCCGTCGGCCGGTCGCTCCAGCCGCGTTGAAGAGCCGCTCGCCCAGGGCCCGACGTTCCTCTCTATATAGGGGCGGGCGCTCGTACGCGAATTTCGGGAGATCTCCCGAACGCCGGACCATGCCGACGAAGAGCCGCACCATGTTCACGAGGTCCGTGACCGAGACGTACTCGGGCGCGATCCTTCCGGTGCGGAAGTTCCGATTGTGGTAGTTGCCGAGCGGCACACAGGCCGCCCCCACGGCATACCCGGACGCCTGGTAGATGGACGCCTCACAGGTGCCGCCGTCCATGAGCGCACGCTGGGCCCGGAAGTGCCGGCTGTGACGCCGGAGCTTCCGGGCGACCTGTTCCATGAAGCGCGTCACCGCCGGGTCGAAGACGCGGACCCTGTCGCCCACACGGATGACGACACCCTCACCCATCGGGGCGACGGGCAGCTCACGACTCGTCTCGATGGCGATGACCGTGGCCCTGCGGGGGATGCGGCGTTTCAGGCCCAGGTACTTCGCACCGTTGAGTCCGCCTTCTTCCGCGACGGTGAAGACGCCCAGGACCTTTTTGCGGACCCTTCGACGGACCAGTTCGTCGAAGAGTGCGAGCACCGAGACACACCCGACGCCGTCGTCGCAGCCCCGCGAGTAGAGCCTCCCCGATTTCACGCGGAAGGGCGTCAGGTCCCACATGGCGGTGTCGCCCGCTTTCACGCTGCCGTCGAGCGTCAGCCACACGCGCTGGATGCGTTTCCGGCGGTTGAAAGCCGTCCGCCTCACGCGTCCGAGGACGTCACCCGTCCCGGTGAACACGCGCACCTTCGCGGTCCTGAAATATTCCTCCTCGATGCCCCCGTAGAAGAGTGCGGTCGTCCGCTTCCGTCTCGAATCCTTCTCGATGATGAACCCCGGGTGGTCCATGTGGGCGCCGAACGCCAAGACGGGGTTCCGGTAATTCCGGCCGTAGACGGCGATCAGATTGCCCATGTCGTCTTCACGGACGGCGACGCCGCGGCTCGTGCAGAACCGTCTGATGTACCGGCGCACCGGCTCCTCTCTGAAGGGCACGGCGGGGAGCGCCAGCAGCTCTTCAGCGATGTGCAGGATGGTCTTCTGCATGGTTCGGCGTCTTTCCGGAGGTGGAGAAAGGGGGACGGTCCGCGGACAGAGGGGACGGTCCCGGTTTTCCCCTAATCTCTGGCTTCCGTCTCCTCGACGTGTTTCGCGAGCGCCGGGAGGTGCTTGACGATGTGCCGGGCGATCTTGCGGATGAGTTCGGCCCCGGGACGGGGGTCGGTCTGTCGGCTGTCGGGCTGTGCGTGACGGTATTCCTCGAAGTATTCCTGTCCGACGACGCCCAGTCTGCGGGCGCCCTGCATGGAGGCCGGCGCGGGGTCGACCGTGCGCCGGTCGCCGAACTCCTCGATCGCCTTGCGCGTGTACTCGACGATCTCGTTCACCAGGTCATGCTGACCCAGCAGGTGGAGCGCCCCGAGGAGCGAGGCGGCTTCACCCAC
>DATKVD010000313.1:0-4210 GCA_035530235.1 Planctomycetota bacterium
TGTCTGACACGCCTGCGCGGCATCATGACAGGCAGGAATGCCTGTCCTCCTGCATGTCTTCCACAGAGCAGACCTGACCCCTTTTTCTCGCCCCTCGCCCCCAGGACCCCGAAAATCCCCTTGAAAACGCTCCTCGATGCCATTCTAATGGTCTCCCGGAGGGACGGCACCCCGTCCGCCGGGGGGGCCAGGCGATGAGGCGACGGCTCTCGATCATCCCGGTTTTCGGGGTCTTCCTGACGGGGGACTGTCCCCGAACCCACGACGCGTTCCAGTGCAGCTCCGACGGCGACTGCGGTCACACGGTCCCGGAGGAGGACGCGTGGGGACGTCGTCCGTTGGACCTTGACGGCGGCGGACGCCCGGAGACGCAGATGCCTCCAGAAAAGCACGGCACTCTTGCGGAAGGAAAGGTACGATGGTAACGGTCGAGTGCAAGACATGTGGTGAGACGTTCCTGGTGAGTGACGAGATCATCGGCGAGCAGGCGACCTGTCCGGCGTGCGGCAAGCCCGTCACGGTGACGGCCCCGGTCGAAGAGGTGGAGGAGGGCCCCATCGCCGAGGGGGCCTGGGAGTATCACATCCTCAGCGACCTCGGCCGCATGGGACACGTCGACGAGAAGAAGCTCAACCGTCTCGGACGTCAGGGCTGGGAACTCGTGTCGGTCTACCGCGAGTCCGCCGAGTCACACACGTGCTACTATTTCAAGCGGGCGTTGAGGAGATGAGGTGAGGGGCACGCCGGGCCACGTCGTCCCGTACAGAAAACCGGCGCATGCACCGCATGCGCCATGACCGGCAGGCCGACCTCACCGGGAGGGTCAATCCGGTCGACTGCCGCGGACCAGCCGTCTCACCATCTGCACGGCGCTGCAAAGCAGCACACCCGCCGCTCCCACCCACGCCATGCCCATCAGACCGGACTTGATGAAACTGAACATGACCCGCATCCTCCTGGGGACGTGGTTTTATACCCCGAAGCGTCGTCGTGGACCTTGAGATTCCCCGGAGGAGCCCGTCGGCCCGGAATGGACCCGATGTAAGCCATTGTGATGTAAGGAGTTACGTGTGACCCGGGCGGACCCCTCTTTCCTTCAGGGGTTCGCTGTTTCCGTCGATATCCTCCAGGTGTCAACCCGGCGGTTCCCCGGAATCCGCCGAGTGCGCCGGGCGGACGGTTGACACGGCGGGGATTCCCGGTATCCTGTCAGCGTGTGGGGGCGTAGCTCAGACCGGGAGAGCGCCGCGTTCGCAATGCGGATGTCACGGGTTCAAATCCCGTCGCCTCCACCAATTCTCCTGTACCGTCTCACCCTCGACGCACCCCCGGTCCGGGGCCGTTCTCATGTCGAACACACGCGTCCAACTGCCCGGTGACGTTCCCGACCTGCTTCGTTCCCCCGACGATGCCCCGGTGCTGGTGGCGGTCTCCGGCGGTTCCGACTCGGTCGCACTGGTGCTGGTGATGTTCGAGGCCCGGAAGGGCGGTGCGGTTCCTCCGCTGCACCTGGCACATCTCAACCACGGGATCCGCGGTGAAGAGGCCCGGCGCGACGTCGATTTCGTCCGTGACCTCGCCCGGAGACTCGGCCTCCCCCTCATCGCCGGCGAAACCGACGTCCCCGCCGCCGCCCGCGACCGATGCGTCTCCCTCGAATACGCCGCCCGTGAGTGCCGCTATGAATTCCTCGCCGAAGCCGCCGACGACGTCGGCGCCCATTGGGTCCTCCTCGGGCATACCGCCGACGACCAGCTCGAAACCATCCTCCACCACCTCATCCGCGGGACCGGCATCCACGGACTCGCCGGCATGCCCCGGACGCGTCCACTCACACCCGGCTCGGACGTCCGCATCCTCCGCCCGCTCATCGAACATTCCCGCCGCGACCTCGTCGACATGCTCGACGCCATCGGACAGGACTACCGCACCGACCACACCAACCTCGACACCACCTACACCCGAAACCGCATCCGGCACCAGCTTATCCCCGCACTCGAAGCGGATTGGCCCGACATCCGGACGGACGTGACGGACTTCGCCCGCGTCCTCGGCACGCTCGATGGACTCCTCGAGAGCCGGGCACACGGGTGGACCCGGATGCACGCGAGGCGGACACGCGGCGTCCTGGAGGCGTCACTCGACGAGGTCAATGCGCTCGACGAGCCGGTGGCGTCGTACGTCATCCGGCGGCTCATCGCGGAGACGCTGGGGGACCTCAGGCGCATCGACAAGGTGCACGTGACGATGGTGGCCGAGGTTGCGGCGGCCGGGAGTCCGGGGTCGTCCCTGGACCTGCCGCGCGGCTTGACCGTCCGTCGCGGCTACGACACGATCAGCTTCGAGGTGGGGGAGCCGAAGGTGCGCCCCGACGCGTCGCAGGCACGTCCGAGAGCTGTTCCTGAGAAGCCGCAACCTCTTACGCCGGTTGAGCTTGCGATCCCCGGCGAGACGCGGTGGGGGAGGTGGACCTTTTACGTCTCGGTCCTCGAAGGCAGGGAAATCTGGCGCGAACTCGAAGGGCTGTGCGGATGCCGGGTCTTCCCTGAACTGCTGTCCCCGCCCGACGATGCCGCCGGGCGCATGCGTGCGTTCATCCGGCTGCTTCGCGAGATCGACCCCGAGGCGGTCGAGTATCTCGACTGCGACCGTGTCGGGGGAGGGCGCCTGACCGTCCGGCGCCGCGAGCCGGGCGACCGCTTCACGCCCCTCGGCGCACCCGGACAGAAAAAGCTCAAGGACTTCCTCATCCGTCGGAAGGTTCCCCGTGCCGAGCGCGACGCCGTGCCGCTCATCGTCGCGGACGACCTCATCCTCGTCGTCGTCGGCCTCGGCGTCGCCGACGCCGCACGTCTCACCGACAACACCCGACGCGTCCTCAAGATCACCGCCACCCGCCAGGCCCCGTGATGCTCTGCGATCGCGCAGGCCGGCCGGGAGACGACGAAGAGAAGAGCAAAGCAATGGGGCTCAAGGCCCGGAAGTCGTGCTGTCCGCCAGGGCCCGCCGCCGGTTCTTGTGGAAGTGCCTCAGAACCAGCAGGATGATGCCCGCGATGATCCAGCACGCGATCGCCAGGGCCTCGAGCAGGCGGCCCAGCAGCACCTCGAGCCGGCAGACGTTGTACCTGGCAACGAGTTCCTGCTTGTGACCGGCCAGTGCCGGCGCGCCCGTTGTGACCTCCAGGGCGAACCGGTAGGTGCCCAATTCTTCGAGGCCGATCCTCAGGAAAGCACGGCGTCGGACCAATGTCGGACCGTGCACGAAATCCCCGCCGGTCAATTCTATGGGCTCCAGTTCCCCCCCGACGGGTGCCCGGACCCTCATCTCCGTCTTGAGACCATGCAAAACGTTGTCGGTGTCCGCGAACTCCGAGCCGGGCGTCTCGACGATGAGAATGATCGGATCTTGATGCGGAACGTTGAAGCGATGCTCCAATGTGCCCTCGTATGTCCCCGGCCGCGAGAGGTCGACGGGCATTCGAACCAACTCGGCCTGTTCCATCCGGTCGATGCGACCGATCACGCCCCGGCCACTGACGAACATCGCCACGCCAAGGCCCGCCAGCGCCGCCGCAACAAGCCCCACGAACCAGAACAGCACCTTGCGCATGTCGTTCCCCCCGCCATGCCCCCCGACAGCCCTAAAGGTCATAGACCTTCTTCGCGGTGTCGTAGTAGAACTTTCTCAGCACGCCTTCCGGGAGTGCCACGCCGTCTTCCTCGTCCGTCTCGAACCACTTGAAGTGACGGTCGTACATGTCGCGGTTCCACTCGTGGTCCACGCGGCCGCCCTCCCTGGCCCAGTAGGCGAGATCGGTGCCGAAGAGCGTCCGGTCGGCGTACCGGACGAGGACGTCCCGGTGGGAGGCGTGCTGCCTGCCGGGCGGCACCAGCTTCACCTTGCCCGATTCGGTATCGGCGTAGAAGTTGGTATAGGTCTCAAACAGGCGGACGAGGTGGTCGAGGTCCTCGGGATAGCATCCCCAGTGTGCGTTGACGAAGACGGTGTTCGGGTGTCGTGCGAGGACGGCGTCCCGCATGCCGAGCAGCTCGAGCCGGGGAAAATGCTTTCCGTCTCCGAACCAGACGCGCGGGTTCTTCCGCAGCATTTCGCTTCGCGGGTTGGTCTCGTCGAGCGGCAGCCAGTTGTCGATAGGGTCGGCAACGTGAATGAGAACGGGGACGCCCATCTCTCCCGCGGCCGCCCA